>CAJUQS010000001.1 GCA_910588365.1 uncultured Oscillospiraceae bacterium
AATGGTGTCAATGTCCAGGCAGGGATTCTCATGGGAATCAAAGTCGCCCACAATCAGGTCGGGGACAATGCCAAGCCCTTCCCGATGCTTCAGACCGCTGTCACAGCAGATATAGAAATCATCCTCCCCCAGGCTCTTGGCCACCCGGGCCACCTCATACAGGTCGCCGCTCTTCAGCTTCTGCATGTTCTCCCGGTAGCGCTGATTCCAGCTGCCGATGAACTGCTCAACCTCCAGGCCGGCCAGATCACCTATCAGCTGGGCCGCGCGCCCCGGGTCCACTACATCCCTCAGTCCGATGATGCCGCTGGTGGCGGTTGGAATTTTCAGCACAAGGCCGCCAACCGGCATCCGAAACACATAGTAATCCTGCACCGAACCAGCAACTGTCTCCTGAACGATTCCGTCGATAACGCCCGCCCCATGCATGGGGTGCGCCACCTTGTCCCCTACGCGAAACATATTCCCACCCGCCTTTCTTCCAAAAAACCATACGCCGCGATGCCGCGGCTCCCTCATACTTTTTATTGTATACCTGTTTCTGGAAGAATTCAAGGGAATTTATAACTTTTTTCCCGATTTTGCATCTGATTACGTGACAAAACGAGAAAAATATGTAATTTTGCGGGATTTTATTAACAACAGCAAGATTTGAAAATTTTACCTATTTCAGCACAAAATCCATATAAACCGGGTTGTGGTCGCTCCAGCGGAAGCCGGTGTCCCAGACCTTGGCCCCCACCACCTCCACATTGGCAGAGACCACAAATCCGTCCACCGTCACCACGTAGTTGTCCGGCCCGTAGGGCCGGTCCGCGTTGCGGCAGGAGGGCACGGGGGCCTCCCCGTCAAAGGGCGCGGCGATGGACAGACCCTCCGGCACCAGCTGGGCCGGTATCGGCTGGGCCCAGGTGTATTCCGGGCCGGAGACGCCGAAAATCTCGTCAGAGTTCCCCAGCAGGTCCTTGTTGAAATCCCCGCCGGCAATCGCGTAGTTGCCCCGCTCATACTCTGCCAGCATGTCGGCAAACAGCATCTTCAGCTGTTCCTCGGCGATGGTCCCGTCAGAGGTGTAGGCGGACAGATGGAGGTTGTAGAGCACCAGCTCCTTCTCCCCCTCCCACTCCGCCAGGGGAATCCGCTGGACAGAGTAGCACCGGTCACAGTCCACCAGCTTCATGACCCCGTCCTCAATGGGCAGCTGGCGGCGGACGGCGGAGTCGATGCAGTGGCGGGAGAGGACCGCCTGCCCCGCCCGGTTGGCCCCGTGGGGCTCCAGCAGGGGCCAGAAGAGGTAGGGGCTGTCGTAATTCTGGGCAAAGGTGAAAAAGAGGTCGGGATATTTCGCCTCCCAGGCCTCCCGCACCAGCGCCAGCTCGTCGATATGGTGGCTGCGGGTGCCGTCCACGTCCACCTCCTGGAGCAGGAGGAAGTCGGGTTCCAGTCCCAGGGCGGCCTCCATAGCGCCGCCCACGTTCTCCCGGACGGCCTCCGGGGACCGGGCGCGGCTCTCCCTGCCGCCGTCCATGAAGAAGCTGTAGCTGTCGCTGTAGGCCCCGAAGCCGATGTTGTAGGAGACAACGCGGCAGGGTCTCCCCCGCTCCACACCGGCGGTAATACAGTCCGCGTCGGGCCAGCCCACCTCCAGCACCTGGTTGTCCTCTACCCGGTAGTAGGCCAAAAACACATAGGCCGCATAGCCCGCCACCGCCAGCACTACAACCAGCAGCAGGCACAAAAGGATTTTCAGCGGTTTTCTCCTCTTCATGGAAAAACCCTCCCACTCTTTTCATTTTGCCTGGAAATTGCATTGGCTGCCCTTGACATCGCCCAGATTGTGTGGTATATTTCTAACATCGCATGCGAAATATACCACACACGGAGGCTTGTCATGAAACGAAGATACGGTTTTCTGGGGTTCATATCCCTGATTGGTCTGTTAGGACTCATCGAAAAAAACGCAGATTTTTACCCTTTTCTCGCCTTCATCCTGTTCTTTCAATACCTGTTTGTCCAACCGGACGAGATGTTTGTCGAAAACATGCGCAAGGCGGCGGCCTGGGCCTTCTACGCCAACCTGACGGCGGCCACCATCGTCACGATCTGCCATGCCACGCTCCGGGACGGGACGCTCCACAGCGCCCTGGCAGCGGGTATGGGCGTGGGCTTTGGCCTGGCGCTGATGATTTTCGCTTTCGCCACAGTCTGGTTTGACTGGCGGGACCGCAGGGGGCTGGTCAATGATTAAAAACAGAATCAAGGAGTACCGGGCCAGATACAATATGAAACAGGAGGAGCTGGCGGCAAAAACCGGCGTGCGCCGGGAGACCATCGGTAATCTGGAGAAGGGGCGGTACAACCCCTCCCTGGTGCTGGCCTGGAACATTGCAAAGGTCTTCGGCGTCTCCATTGAGGAAGTCTTTACGGTCGAGGAATAGGGCCCGGTACAATGCTGGTAATGCAGGGGGATGGCGGACGCCATCCCCCAAAAGGTTTCTTCTGATTCTTTTTTACAAAGAAAAGAATGAATAACCCTATGACTTGGCCGACAGATCCCTGGCAATCCGCAGGATGCTGAGAGCGGGTACGGACCTGGGCAGCCGCATTTTGAAGATCATCTGCGGATTTTTCGGCTCCGTCAGGGGCTCCCCATCCTCGCCCTCCATCACCGGCGCACGGAAGGAAATGGGCTTCACGTCCGGGCCCACCACCTCGACAGCGTCTCCGGCAGAGAACTTGTTGCGCAGGGTCAAGGTGGAGAGGCCGTTCTCATCGCAGTCCAGCACCAGTGCCACCACCTGCCACTGGCGGATGTACCGGGCGTTTTCCGTGTACTGCCCCGGCGGGCCGTAGTAGAACCCAGTGGCATAGTGCCGGTGGCTGACCCGCTCCACCTCATCCCGCCACACCGGGTCCACGGGCCGTCCCGCCCACACGTCGTCGATGACGTGGCGGTAGGCCCCCGTCACAATGGCGGCATAGTAGGCGCTCTTGGCGCGGCCCTCGATCTTCAGGCTGTCCAGCCCAGCGTCCAGCAGATCGTCCACATGGTCAATCATGCACATGTCCCGGGAGTTCATGATATAGGTCCCCTTCCCGTCCTCAAACACGGGAAAATACTCCCCGGGCCGCTTCTCCTCCATGAGGTAGTACTGGTAGCGGCAGGGCTGGGCGCAGGCGCCCCGGTTGCTGTCCCGGCCGGTCATGTAGTTCGAGAGCAGGCAGCGCCCGCTGTAGCTCACACACATGGCGCCATGGACAAACGCCTCCAGCTCCAGATCCGCCGGCGTCCGGGCGCGGATCTCTCGGATCTCCTCCAGGCTCAGCTCCCGGGCCAGAATGACCCGCTTTGCCCCCAGATCGTACCACGCGCGGGCTGAGACGTAGTTTGCGACGCTGGCCTGGGTGGAGATGTGGCGCTCGCAGCGGGGGGCGTACCGCCCCGCCAGGGTGAACGCCCCCAGATCCGCCACAATCAGCGCGTCCACCCCCGCGCCGTCCAGAAGCTCCAGCCATTCCGGCAGGCGCTCAATCTCCCCGTTGCGGGGCATGGTGTTTACTGTCACGTGGACCCGGACGCCGAGCCCGTGGGCGAAGCGCACCGCCTCCGGCAGGGACTGGCCGGAGAAATTCCCCGCAAAGGAGCGCATCCCGAAGCTCTCCCCGGCCAGATACACCGCGTCCGCGCCGTAGAGCACCGCCATCTTCAGCCGCTCCATGTCCCCAGCCGGGGCCAGGAGCTCAGGCTTTCTTCTCTCTCCCATGCCCGTCAGTTCCCCGCGGCCTGGGCCTCGGCCACGGCGGCGTTGTGCTGGGCCAGCGTCTCGCTGAACACGTGCTGCTTGCCCTCGCCGTCCAGGACGTAGAAATAGTAGTTGGTGTCCGCCGGATTCAGCGCTGCCTGGATGGAGGCGATGCCCGGGTTCGCGATGGGCGTGGGGGGCAGGCCCGTGTGCTGGTAGAGGTTGTAGGGGCTGTCCAGGGAGGTATAGTCCTCCTGGGTGATAGCCCGGCCCGCAGCATACACCAAGGCCGCGTCAACCTGGAGCAGGTAGTTGGTCTCACCGGCGTTCTCCAGCCGGTTGTAGATGACGGAGGCAATCTTGTCCCGGTCGCCGCCGTCGGTTTCCCGCTCCACCAGGGAGGCGACGGTGATAATGTCCTTGAAGCTGTATGCGCTCTCCCCGAAGAGGTCCGTCAGATCCTCGTTGTTGTAGACCTTGTTCTGGAAGTTGGAGAGCATGGAGTTGAAGGCCAGCTCCGGCCGGCCGCCTACATAGAAGTTGTAGGTGTCCGGGAACAGGTACCCCTCCAGACGGCTGACATTCCCCAGGTTCTCGTTGTCCACAAAGGCGGCGTACTCCTCAAAGACATAGTTCTGCGCCGTCTCGGTCAGATCCTCCTCAGAGGCCACCCCGTTCTCCGCCAGCAGCTTGATGATCTGGGAGACGGTGTAGCCCTCGGGAATCGACACGTCCACGGTGACGGCGGAGCCGCCCCGGGAGCGCATCCCCCGGACCAGCGCCATATAGTCCATATCCGTGTTCAGTGCGAAGGTGCCTTGGGTAATTTTGGTGTCCGCGTGGTAGAACCGGCAGAACAGGCGGAAGAACCAGTCGTACTCAATGAGCCCCGCCTTCTTCAGCGCCTTGGACACCGCCGTCATGTCGTAGTGGGTGACCTCCTTCTTCTCCCCGGTCTCCTGCTCCTCCATCGCCACCTCGGAGACCCACTCCTCGGGGACCTCGAAGTCCACCTCCCGGTAAGTCTTGTTCAAAGCGGCGAAGTCGTTGGCCAGCATCCAGCCCACCCCCGCGCAGATGGCGGAGGTGGCGGCCACGATTGCCACCCACAGGATGAAGCCCAAAAACGGGTTGGTCCGCTTTTTCTTCTTATTTTTCTTTTTGGCCGGGGCCGGGTGGAAGGGGTCCTGCTGCCGGGACGAGCCGTCTGGCTGCATCTGGCGCTGAACCTCCCGGCCGTCCCAGCTGGTCGTGTGGTACCGGTCCTCATTGTACATGGAGCGTCTCCTCCTTTTGCTCTGACGAAGCCGCGGCCCCTCCCCCGCGGGGAAAAAGAAAAATGGGGCCTGAAGCGGATATTTTTTTCTCGGTCAAGCTGCATTTGGCCCGCTTCCCACATAAGATGTTCCAGACTGATAAGTGAGGTGACACATTATGTGGAACAACGACTCCGGGTTTATCTGGATCATCCTGATCATCGTTCTCATCTGCTGCTGCGGCTGCGGAAACGGGAATGGGAACAACTGCGGGTGCGGGTGCGGGTGCAGCTGTAACTGCGGCTGCAACAACAACTGCGGGTGCTGCTGTAACGGCGGCTGCGGCGGCAATAACTGCTGCTGCTGAATCCTACATAGCGGGGACGGGGGCGCCGGGCGCCCCCCTGTCTCCGCTCTCACAGCGGACAGGCCCTCTCCCCCAGGGAGGCGCGCACCAGATCCCACACCTCCCGGTGGATATCCTCCGGGGTGCGGATGGCGCCGCCCCGGGAGCAGTCAATCCGCCGCCAGCCCAGCGAGCGGACAATCTCACTGGCGCTCTCCCGGCACCGGCGCAGATAGGCGTCATCCCGCTCGTGGATATCCGCCGCCGTGTGGGTTGCCGTCTCCCTGAGGCGGAACATCTGCCCGGAGATCTCCGTGGGCAGGTCCAGGTACACCACCAGATCCGGCTCCGGCAGGCCCAGGCGGCGGTACTCCAGATCGAACAGCCAGTCCAGAAACGCCTCCCGCTCCCGGTCCGGCAGCTTGGAGGCCTGGTGGACGGCGTTGGAGGTGGTGTAGCGGTTGGCAAGGATCAACTCCCCGGAGCGGTAGGCCGCCCCCCAGTCCTCCTGATAGGACGCGTAGCGGTCCACGGCGAAAAACACCGAGGAGGCGAAGGCGTTCACGTCCTCCGGCCGGCCGCCCAGCTGCCCCTGCAGGTACAGCCGGGCCGGTTCGGCGAAGGGATTGCCGTACCGGGGGAAGTCGATCTCCCGGAAGGGGATCCCCTCCTCCTCCAGCCGCCGGGCCAGCAGGCGCGCCTGGGTGGCCTTGCCCGCGCCGTCGGTACCCTCGAAGACGACCAGCTTTCCCCTCATTTCCGCCGTCCCTTCTCCCCCGCCGCGTGGACCAGGAACAGGGGCAGCTTCATCATCCGGCCGATGCGGCTGGGGCTTTTGACCAGCCGGTACAGCCACTCCAGCCCCAGCTTCTGGAACATCTCCGGCGCACGCTGGACCTGGCCGGAGAATACATCCAGGCATCCCCCCAGGCCCACCAGGAGGCGGGCTCCGGTGGCCTCGCCGTTTTTTTGCATCCACTTCTCCTGCTTGGGCGCGCCCAGGCATACAAAGACCGCGTCCGCGCCGCTGGCGCGGATGGCCTCCACCACCGGGCCGTCCTCCTGGAAGTACCCGTCCCCGGTGCCGGCGATTCGCAGGCCGGGGTACTCGCCCGACAGGTTCTCCGCCGCCTGCTCCGCCACCCCGGGCTTGGCGCCCAGCAGGTAGAGGGATTTCCCCTCCCGGGCCATCCGCGCCATGAGGCCCTGGGCAAAGCCGATGCCCGTCACCCTGCCCACCAGAGGGGTGCCCAGTATCTTCGCGCCGTAGATGACCCCGATGCCGTCGGCCAGAACCAGATCCGCCCCGTTTACCGCCTCCAGGGCCTCCGGGTCCTCCCGGCAGGTCTCCACAATCTCCGGGTTCGGTGTGACCACGTAGTGGGCCCCCGGGACGCTCATCAGGCGCGCCCCCTCCGCCACCGCCTCGTCCACCGTCATATTATCAAAGCCGACGCCCAGCACTTCAATCCGCATAGGCGGCCTCCTTTCCGGTCTTTACCAGTTTCCATGAAGGGTAGTATAGCACATCTTCCCGGGGTTGTCCACGAAAAGGCGTACATTCTTTTCCGTTGAGAGGGATACGGCGCAAAGAACCGCGCCACCTCCTCTATTATACCAGAATTGTCCGGCAATTTTTTTAAGATTCTCTGTTTTTTATCCAATTAACCCGTTTTTTTCCGCAGGAAAGCGAACTTGGTCTCACTGCACACCACGGCGACAAAAATCAGCGCGAAGCCCGCCAGCATCCGCCCGCTGACCCGGTCCCCGGCAAACAGCACCGAGCACAGCACCCCGAAGACCGACTCCAGGGACAAAATTACCGAGGCCGAGGCCGGATCTGACCACACCTGCCCCACATTCTGGAACAGCAGTGCCACCGTGGTCGCCATCACCGCCAGATAGGCCAGGGGCAGCAGCACCTCCGGCCGGGTGAGGGCCTGGGCCGGGAAGGTCTCGAACAGTGCGCCGCCCACCCAGGCGTACAGCCCGGCAAAGGCAAACTGGAACACTGTCAGCAGGTAGATGTCCTTCTCCGGGGACACCTTGGCCACCGCCACAATGTGGGAGGCGTAAAAGACCGCGCACACCAGCGTCAGCGCGTCCCCCGTCGTGACGGTCAGATCCCCGGTGAGGCTCACCAGCCCCACCCCCGCCACACACAGAAGCGCGGCCAGCACGTTGTACCGGTCCGGGCGCACCCGGGCAAAGGCCCAGTAGAGAAAGGGCACCAGCACGCAGTAGACCGCCGTGAGGAAGGCGTTCTTGGAGGGGGTGGTCTGTGCCAGGCCGTAGGTCTGGATGGAGTAGGCCAGGTACAGAAAGCCGCCGATAACGGCCCCCCGCCAGAGGTAGCCGCGGGTAAAGCCCCGCCACTTCTTCCAGCACAGCAGGCCCAGCAGCACAGCGCCGGTGGTGAAGCGGATTGCCAGCAGGTACTGCACCGGCAGCGCGTCCAGGGCGTCCTTCATGATGAAGAAGGAGCTCCCCCAGATGAAGGCCGCGGCAAACAGCATGGGCTTGGCCAGTTTTCTCATCATATTTTCTCTCATTTGGAATCACCTCATCGTTGCAAAAGCAGCGCTCTCTGTGTTAGAATAACATCAAGACTGTATAGTACCAAAGAGGTGAGGAAATGGCAAGACTTGACAGGGAATTTTTTCTCCAGGACACGGTGGAGGCGGCAAAAAAACTGCTGGGCTGCTGTCTGGTCCGGGTGGACGGCGGGGAAACCATGGTCTGCCGCATCACGGAGACGGAGGCCTACGTGGGCGCCGTGGACAAGGCCTGCCACGCCTACGGCGGCCGGCGCACGCCCCGGACGGAGACGCTATACGCCGGTCCGGGTACCTGCTATGTCTACCTGATTTACGGCATGTACCACTGCCTGAACTTCGTCACCGGGCCGGAGGACACGGCCTCGGCGGTGCTCATCCGCGGCTGTGCGCCGGTGTATCATACCGACGCCGTCGCCCGGCGGCGCTTCGGCGTACAGGCGGCGGAGATGACCGCCTATCAGCGGAAAAATTTTCTCAACGGTCCGGGCAAGCTCTGCAAGGGGTTATCTATCGACAGGTCCCTCAACGCCCTGCCCCTGGGAAACGGCCTGCTATACCTGGCGGACGGGGTGCCGGAGCTGGGACTGGAGCCCCGCCCGCCGGTCCTCCCCTTCCGTACCGGCCGGCGTATCGGCATTGACTATGCCGAGGAGGCCGCCGAATTCCCCTGGCGGTTTACAGCAGCGGCCGGATTTGACAGTTAGGAGATGGAATACATGCTGATTTTTGATTTGGACGGCACCCTCATCGACTCCAACGGGGTTTGGCTGGAGGTGGACAAGATCTTTCTGGCCCGGCACGGCTGCGCGTATAGCCAGGAGTACTACGAGGGCGTGGCCCACTCCATCCTGCAAAACTGCGCCGTGTTCACGAAAAACCACTTCCAGCTGGAGGAGTCCTGCGAGGAGATCATCGCGGAGTGGATGGAGCTGGCCGCGGACGCCTACCGGAGCGTCCCCCTCAAGCCCTTTGTCCGGGAGTACCTGGACCGCTGCCGGGACGCAGGACACCGGATGGCAGTCTTTACGGCCTGCGTGCCGGAGCACTGCCGGGAGGTCATGTCACGCCACGGGCTGGACGGCTATTTCGAGCGGGTCATCTTCGCCCAGGATCTGGGCGTGGACAAGAAGTCCCCCGCCGTCTTCAAACAGGCGGCGCAGATGCTCGGTGCGGAGCCCCGGCAGTGCGTCCTCTTTGACGACTCCCTGGCCGCCTGCAAGGGCGCCAAGGCCGCCGGAATGACTGTGGTGGGGATCCGCGACAGCCGCTTCACCGGAGGCGAGGCGGATATGCGGGAGCTGTGCGACCGGTACATCGAGAGCTTCGGGGAGCTGCTGTAGGCGCGGCTCCGGCGGGAAAAGCGCCCGTTTCCCCGCCAGGAATGCCCGGGCGGCTCTCTGCTTTTGCCAAAAATACCGCCAAAATTCGCCCGAAAAAAATCTTTAAAAATAGTTGTTGACAAACCGGCCGCCTCATGGTATAGTATCAAACGAACCTGAAACCGATTTGGAGAGATGTCCGAGCGGTTTAAGGAACCGGTCTTGAAAACCGGCGATGCGCAAGCATCCGTGGGTTCGAATCCCACTCTCTCCGCCATTTTTCAAAGACCTGTGTCTTTTCATATGTTATCTTTGCGGAAGTACCCAAGTGGCCGAAGGGGCTCCCCTGCTAAGGGAGTAGACGTCCAAACAACGTGCGAGGGTTCAAATCCCTCCTTCCGCGCCACGTCGGAGCAAGCTACATATCGCTTGCTCCGACTTTTTTAAAAGTCAGAGCGCGCTCATTGCGCTGCTCCTCCTTTCCAAATCGAACCCGCTTCGCTGGGCTTCGATTTGGTTTTGGGCGCAATCTCGAAAGAAAATCGGTTTTAACCCCTTACTCCAAGTCAAAAGCCTTGCACCCCAATGGGTGCAGGGCTTTTGGCTTTTTCAGCAGTTGAAGCTTCACACGCGGACAGCGCCGGAGGATTGCTCCTCCGGCGCTGCTTTCATAGCGAACATGGGAGAAAAGCGGTCTCACTCCTGCTCCCAGTTGTGCCAGACGTTCTGCACGTCGTCGTTGTCCTCCATGAGGTCAATCATCTTGGTCATGTTCTTGATGTCTTCCTCATCGGTGAGCTTGATATAGTTCTGGGGGACCATCTCGATGGAGGCCTCGGCAAACACATAGCCCTTGGCCTCCAGGGCGGCGGTAACCGCGTTGAAGTCGTCGGGATCGGTGGTGATCTCAAAGATGCCGCCGTCGGCCTCGAAGTCCGCCGCGCCGCAGTCCAGCGCGTCCTCCATCACCTTCTCCTCGTCCAGCTCGCCCTCCTCGTTGTCAATGACAATGACTCCCTTGCGGTCAAAGCTCCAGCTGACGCAGCCGCTGGCGCCCATGTTTCCGCCGTACTTGTCAAAGAGGTGGCGGACCTCGGGGGCCGTGCGGTTGCGGTTGTCCGTCAGAGCCTCCACAATGACAGCCACGCCGCTGGGGCCGTAGCCCTCGTAGACGACCTTCTCAAAGTTGTCGGTGTTGCCGGCCCCCAGGGCCTTGTCAATGGTGCGCTTGATGTTGTCGTTGGGCATGTTGGCGGCCTTGGCCTTGGCGATGACAGTGGCCAGGCGGGAGTTGTTGTTGGGATCGCCGCTGCCCCCCTCCTTTACCGCAACAATCATTTCCCGGGCAATCTTGGTAAACGCCTGGGAGCGCTTGGCATCCGCCGCGCCCTTGGTCTTCTGAATATTATGCCATTTGGAATGTCCAGACATAGCTTTTTACTCCTTCCATGGATTTTTCAAACTGTATTGATGCGTCCAACCGCATATTACGAGGTCAGAACCTGTCTTCATAGCCGAAAATACCGGCTGAGTGAGGGCTTTGCCCGTCAGACGGCTGTTCAAGGCTGTGAATGCAGCTTCTTAGAGCCTGTTTAATATCTCAACGTGTGCGGATTGGCGAGTGGATTTTTTGTCCAGCGAGGCAAAAAGCCGCAGCAATCCATATCGTGCAATGACCCCATCGAGGGGTCATGCACGATTATTCTGCACAGGCGCTCGATGCGCCTGTTGCAGA
>CAJUQS010000002.1 GCA_910588365.1 uncultured Oscillospiraceae bacterium
AACGCTGTCTGGCCAGTCTTTTTCCCGCCATACTGTGTCGCTTTCCCTTGCAATCCGTCAGGATTGCTGCGGAAAATCTCCTTGTCTGACGAGAAAAATACTCGTCCATCCAGCATCCCCCGGTTATGAATACAGGTTCTCAGTCCGCTCCCGCTCAAAAGATCGCCAAAAACAGGGGCATCCGGTCAGGATGCCCCGCAGCAACGGACCCCCGCGCAGCCAGTGAACGCGCGGGGGTCTATGGTTTCATCAGTCCTCGCCCTCTTCGGCATCCTCTTCGTCCTCGTCCGGGGCCTCGCCGCACGCGCCGCAGCATCCGCCGCAGCCGCTCAGATCCTCCAGGTCGAACTCCAGCTTTTCGCCGCAGTTCGGGCACAGCACGGATCCGTCTGCCAGGATGGTCTCATCGAAGAAGATCTCCTCATCGCAGTTGGGACAGGTGGTCTGATAGACCTCGCCGTCCTCATCGTCCTCTTCCTCTCCGTCCTCTCCGTCCTCTCCGCCTTCCAGCTCGTAGATGAAGGTCTCCACGTCGCTCAGATCGTCGCTGACCGCGTCAAGGCCCTCCTCCAGATCGCTCTGCTCTTCGCGGATGTCCTGGAGCTCCAGGGCGATATCGTCCAGGATGTCCATCATCACCTTGAGGAGTTTGCCCTCCTTGGACTTGCCGTCCATGCCGAGGCCCTCGGCCAAGCCCTTCATATACGCGACCTTTTCCAGAATTTCCATAGAGATTTCTCCTTTCTAAAAAACGGCTGCTGGTTGACTACTCCTCCGCATATTGGGAGGAGGATACCCCCCGGGCAGCGCCCGGTCCGGGCCGTTCCCCTCCCTCAAAAAGGCGGCTATGCCGCCCTCCTGACGCTCGCCGTACCCGCGCTTACTCCTTGCAGCGGGACAGGTACTCGCCGGTGCGGGTATCAATGGTGATCTTGTCGCCCACGTCGATGAACAGGGGCACCTTGATCTCCGCGCCGGTCTCCAGGGTGGCGGGCTTGGTGACGTTGGTGGCGGTGTTGCCGGCGAAGCCGGGCTCGGTGTCGGTAACCACCAGGTCCATGAAGTTGGGGCACTCCAGGCCGAAGACGGTGCCCTTGTAGCTGAGCACCTTGCACATGGTGTTCTCCTTGACGAAGCGGAACGCGTCGCCCAGCAGGTCCTTGTTCAGGGGCACCATATCGTATGTCTCCTGGTCCATGAAATAGTACAGATCTCCGTCGCTGTAGCTGTATTCCATGTCCTTGCGCTCAACAAAGGCCTCCTCGAACTTGGCCGTGGGGTTGAAGCTGGTCTCGGTGACCGCGCCGGTCACCACGTTTTTCATCTTGGTGCGGACGAAGGCCGCGCCCTTGCCGGGCTTGACGTGCTGGAACTCGATGACCTGCATCACCTTTCCATCCATCTCAAAGGTCTTTCCGTTGCGGAACTCGCCGGCGGTAATCGTTGCCATATTGTATATCCTCCTGAAAAGTGGAATAATTTGTCCTCAGGATATTTTACCGTACTTCCAGCATAATTGCAAGTATTTTTGCGCAGCTCTGTACAAATTTTTAGGATGCCGGAAATACGGGGAAATATACGGGATTTTTTTCGTTCATTCCGGGACTACCAGAGCCTGAGCCGCTGGATTCCCCACCTTGCCGCCCGGTAGACCGGCGTCTCCAGCTCCCTTGCCGCGCGGCGCAGCTCCTCGCGGATGGGGATATGCTGGGGGCAGTGAAGCTCGCACCTGCCGCAGCGGAGGCACTGGGAGGCGCTGGCGGGCGCCTTGCGCATGGCGGTACACTGCAAATAGTCCCGCCGGCCGGACCCCCTGCTCTCGGCGTACATGGCGTTGTAGCACCGGAAGGTCCCGGGGATATCCACCCCCGCCGGACAGGGCATACAGTATCCGCAGCCCGTGCAGCCCACCTTGATGCGGCGGCGGATCTCCTCCCTCACCTGCTCCACCAGCGCCCGGTCGCCCTCCGTCAGGCACCCGGGCCGGGCGCCGTCCGCCGTGGCCAGGTTCTCGGACACCATCTCCAGAGAGCTCATGCCCGACAGCACGCAGGTGACCTCCGGCTGGTCGTAGAGCCAGCGGAAGGCCAGGGCGGCAGGGGTGGAGCCGCCCTGATTTTTTCGGAACAGGGCCTTGGCGGACTCCGGCAGCAGCTCCACCAGCCGCCCGCCACGCAGGGGCTCCATGACGATGACCGGCAGCCCCCTTTCGTGGGCGTACCGCAGGCCCTCCACCCCGGCCTGGCTGGTTTCGTCCATATAGTTGTACTGAATCTGGCAGAAGTCCCAGCTGTAGGCGTCCACCAGCTTTTTGAACATGCCGGTGTTCCCGTGATAGGAGAACCCGATATTCCGAATCTGGCCGGAGGCCAGCTTGCGCGAAATCCATTCCGCCATGCCCAGCTGCTTCAGCCTCTCCCAGGTATCCAGATCGGTGAGCATGTGCATGAGATAGTAATCAATGTAATCCGTCCCCAGCCGCCGCAGCTCCTCCTGGAAGATCTTTTCCGCGCCGTCCACGCTCTTGATCAGGTAGTGGGGCAGCTTGGTGGCCAGGAACACCCTGTCACGGCACCGGTTCCGGCGCAGGATCTCCCCCACCGCCGCCTCGCTGCCGGGATAAATATAGGCGGTATCCAGGTAGTTGACGCCGCCCCGGATGGCCGCCATCAATTCCCGCTCCGCCTTGTCGATGTCAATGGATCCGCCCTTTTTCGTAAAACGCATACAGCCATAGCCCAAAACGGAGATGTCACTCCCCTTTTTATCCTTCCGGTACTGCATCGTGCTCCCTCCTTCCAGGCCGCTTGGGTACAGGCTCTAAAAATGCGGAGGCCCGCCGGCCTCCGCATTTGTACAGGATTACTCCTCGGAAGCGGCGCTCTTGACCTGACGGCCGTTGTAAGTACCGCACTCGGGGCACATTCTGTGGGGCAGGCGCATCGCGCCGCACTTGGGGCAAGGAGTCAGACCGGGAGCCTTCAGCTTCCAGACGGAGCTGCGGCGCTTGTCGCGTCTTGCCTTTGATACTTTACCCTTGGGGACTGCCATGATGACACCTCCTGTATATCTGAATTTTTGTTTTTCTTATTGATCGGCTTCCTTTTCCAGAAGACTGGCCAGCACCGCCAATCGGGGGTCCACTTCCTTTTTACAGGTGCAGCTCCCTTGGTTGAGATCAACGCCGCAGCCGGGGCACAGCCCCTTGCAGTCCTCGGAACAGAGGGTCTTTGCGTCCATCTCCAGAATGAACGCCGTCCGGGCCAGCTCGCCCACGTCCACGGCGCCGTCCTCCAGAAGGACAATCTCATCGCTGTCCCCGTTCTCCACCTGCTGGGCCAGCATGTACTCGCAGCTGACCTGTCTGGGGTTGTCGAACGTCTTCAGACAGCGGTCGCAGACGGACTGGAGGACCGTGCCGGCGGTAAAGGACAAAAGGAGCATCTCCGCAGTATTCCGCACATTGCCGGTTACCACCACCGGGTTCTGGGCGGGGTACAGGCCGCCGAAGTCCACATCGGACAGATCCAGATCAAACCGGAAGTCAATCCGCTCTCCGGGGGCATTGATGATTCTTTTAACATCTACTACCATAGCACACCTCGCAAAGACACAACTAGCATTATAGTGTACCCGGGGCGGAATGTCAAATATTTTTTCATTTTTTTCTCAAATTTTCTTGTTTCTCCGCCGCCGGGCAGAAAAAGCCTCCGCGGCCCTCTTCCCGGCCGCCGGATTTTGTCCGCGGCTCTTGACAAACCGCCCCCTTTTGGCTATACTGTCAGCAGAAAAAGCTGTGAAAGGGACCAGTACGCTCATCACCGGCGTCAGAGAGAGGCCGGGCGGTGCGAGACCTCGGAAGGTGGGAGCGGAAGTCACCCCGGAGCTTCGTCCCCGAACCTTCAGTAGGGGCCGGCGGGTCCTCCCGTTACAGAGGCAGAGTGTCCCCGGGGCTTTCCGGGGGAATTCAGGTGGTACCGCGGATTGTTCAGTCCGTCCTGAGCAGAATTTGCTCGGGGCGGATTTTTTTCGCCCCGAAGAAGGAGTGTCAACATGAGAAAAGAACTGCCAAAGACCTACGAGCCCCAGGAGGTGGAGGGGAAAATCTACCAGATGTGGATGGACGCGGACTGCTTCCACGCCGCCCCCAACCCCGACAAGAAGCCCTTCTCCATCGTCATGCCCCCCCCCAACGTCACCGGCCAGCTCCACATGGGCCACGCCATGGACGATGCCCTCCAGGACATGCTGATCCGCTACAAGCGGATGCAGGGTTATGAGGCCATGTGGATGCCCGGCGTGGACCACGCGGGCATTGCCACCCAGATCAAGGTGGAGGAGGAGCTGCGCAAGAACGAGGGCCTCACCCGCCATGACCTGGGCCGGGAGAAGTTCCTGGAACGGGTGTGGGACTGGAAGAACAAATACGGCCACCGCATCGTGGAGCAGCAGAAAAAGCTGGGGTGCTCCTGCGACTGGGACCGCTCCCGCTTTACCATGGACGAGGGACTCAGCAAGGCCGTGCGGGAGGCCTTCTGCGAGCTCTACGACAAGGGCCTCATCTACAAGGGCAGCCGCATCATCAACTGGTGCCCCCACTGCGCCACCGCCCTCTCCGACGCGGAGGTCGAGTACGAGGACAAGCCCGGCCACCTGTGGTATATCCGCTACCCCCTGACCGATGGCAGCGGCGACCTGGTGGTGGCCACCACCCGCCCGGAGACTATGATGGGCGACACCGGCGTGGCCGTGAACCCGGAGGACGAGCGGTTCAGGCACCTGGTGGGCAAGACCTGCATCCTGCCCATCATGAACCGGGAGATCCCCATCGTGGCCGACGGGTACGTGGAGCTGGGCTTCGGCACCGGCGCGGTGAAGATGACCCCCGCCCACGACCCTAACGACTTCGAGGTGGGCCTGCGCCACAACCTGGAGACCATCCGGGTCATCGACGACAACGGCGTCATCAACGACAACGGCGGGCCCTACGCTGGGCTGGACCGCTACGAGTGCCGCAAGCAGCTGGTCAAGGACCTTGAGGAGCAGGGGTACCTCGTCAAGACCGAGGACTACAGCCACAACGTGGGCACCTGCTACCGGTGCAAGAGCGACGTGGAGCCCCTCATCTCCGCCCAGTGGTTCGTGAAGATGGAGCCCCTGGCCAAGGAGGCCCTGCGGGTGGTCAACGAGGGCGAGGTCCAGTTCATCCCCGACCGCTTCGCCAAGACCTACACCAACTGGATGGAGAACGTCCACGACTGGTGCATCTCCCGTCAGCTCTGGTGGGGCCATCAGATCCCCGCCTGGACCTGCCAGGACTGCGGCCACATCACTGTGGACCGCATCGATCCCACCCATTGCGCCAAGTGCGGCAGTGAGAACATCGTCCGGGAGGAGGACGTGCTGGACACCTGGTTCTCCTCGGCCCTCTGGCCCTTCTCCACCTTCGGGTGGCCGGAGAAGACGCCGGAGCTGGACTACTTCTACCCCACCAGCGTCCTGGTGACGGGCTATGACATCATCTTCTTCTGGGTGGCCCGGATGATCTTCTCCGGCTGTGAGCAGATGAAGAAGCCTCCCTTTCAAAAGGTCCTCATCCACGGCCTGGTCCGGGACAGCAAGGGCCGGAAGATGTCGAAGTCCCTGGGCAACGGCATCGACCCCCTGGAGATTGCCGGCAAGTACGGCGCGGACGCCCTGCGCTTCAACCTCATCACCGGCAACAGCCCCGGCAACGACATGCGCTTCTACGAGGAGAAGTGCGAGGCCATGCGCAACTTCGCCAACAAGATCTGGAACGCCAGCCGCTTTGTGCTCATGAACCTGACCATCGACGAGGTCCAGCTCCCGGAGAAGCTGGAGCTGGAGGACAAGTGGGTCCTCTCCAAGCTGAACACCCTCATCAGGGAGGTCACCGAGAACCTGGATGCCTACGAGCTGGGCGTGGCCTCCGCCAAGGTCTATGACTTCATCTGGGACACCTACTGCGACTGGTATATCGAGCTGACCAAGGGCCGGATGCAGGGCGAGGGGGCGCAGAGCGCACAGAACGTTCTCTGCTATGTGCTCATCCAGATGCTCCGCCTCCTGCACCCCTTCATGCCCTTCATCACAGAGGAGATCTATCAGGCTCTGCCCCACGCGGCGGGCGAGAAGAGCCCCTTCATCATGTGCTCCGACTGGCCGGTGTACGATGAGAAGCACGCTTTCCCGGAGGAGGAGGCCGCCATGGAGGAGATCATGGACGCCATCCGGGCCATCCGCACGCGCCGGGCGGAGATGAACGTCCCCCCCAGCCGGAAGGTGCAGCTGACCATCGCCGCCGCCCGGCAGGAGGTGTTCGCCGCCGGGGCCCCCTTCTTCCAGCGCCTGGCCTCCGCCAGCGAGGTCCGCGTGACGCCCGCCGCCCAGGCGCCCGCCGCCCAGGCGCCCGCCGCCCAGGCGCCCGCCGCCCAGGGCATGGTGGAGGTGGTCACCCACGCGGCCCGGGTGTTCATGCCCCTGGCGGAGCTGGTGGATGTTCAGCAGGAGCTGGAGCGCATCGCCAGGGAGAAGGCCAAGGCCGAGGGGCACCTCAAGGGCATCGAGGCCAAGCTCAGCAGCGAGGCCTTCACCTCCAAGGCCCCGGCCCACATCGTCCAGAACCAGCGGGACCAGGCGGAGAAGCTGCGCGCGCTGATTGCCCAGCTGGAGCAGTCGGCGGCGGCAATGGGAAAAATGGCGCAGTAAAACCGCCGCCCGGACCATTATTTTTCCGAACTGGCAGATTTTGCTTGCAAATGGCGCGATTTACGGTATAATAGAAGGGGGAAGCATTGATGAAATCCCGTCTTATCCCGGGTGAATCCATGCTTTCGCAGAAAGTTCCTTTGGAGAATCAGGCGCTGTTTGAAAAATGGAACTATGACCAAAGGCGAGGAATTTTGCTGCCGGATGAAGCCGGTTTGACGCAGGAATCCATACCGTGCAATGCCCCCATCCGTGGGCCCGCCTGGGGCGGGCTTAGCGCTGAAAGCACCGCCATGCGGCGCTTCACGGAGGGGTCATGCACGATTATTCTGCACAGGCGCTCGATGCGCCTGTTGCAGAATTCTGGGTGGACTGCAAGGAAAACCGGCAATATATGGCGGCAAAAGGGCCGCTTTCTGGGCGTGCTGCCATTTTTCAAACAAGCCCCAATCCTGGAAGAGAGGTGCGTCACATGGAGAAGGAGACAACCAAGAAGAAACTGATTTTGGCGGTGATCCAGGGCGATGACTACGCCGATACTGTGGACGATCTGAACCGCAGCGGATTTTTTGCCACGGTCCTCAGCTCCACCGGCGGCTTTTTGAAGAAGCGGAGCATGACGCTGATGATCGGCGTGGAGTCCCATCAGGTGCAGGGGGTGCTGGACATCCTCAAGCAGTGCGCCGGCCGCCGCCAGCAGATGACCTATTCCAATCTGTCCATGTCAGCCGGAGGGCCGAACCCCTCCATCCCCATGATGCCGGTGCAGATGAGCGTCGGCGGCGTGGTGATTTTCATCATGGACCTGGAGGATATCCAGAAATATTAGAGCCTGTCCGCAGACACAGCAAAGGCCGCCAGGGGGATTCTCCCCTGGCGGCCTTTGCTTTTACCGGCCGGCGGGCGCCGCCTCCCGGACGGGCGTCAGCAGCAGCTCCGCTCCCAGCGGCCGCACGGACAGGCCCGGACAGCGGCGCTCCAGCGCCTCCGACAGGGCGGCCAGCGCCCCGGCCCGGTCCCTGCGGCTGGCCAGGGCCTCTGCCAGCTCCGATTCCAGCCCGCAGACCTCGGCGGTGAGCAGAACCACGCCGCCGCTCTCTGTGGAAAATTCCGGATTGTACGCGAACAGGGCCTCCGGCACGCCGTCCGCCAGCAGCGCCGCCCGGTCCAGCTCCCGGCGGACGACGCGCCGGTAGAGGGCCTCGCTGATGTTGGGAAACTGGGCCGATACGTCGGCGCGGCCGCCGGCGAGGGCCGGAAACTGGACGCTCAGAAACCCCGGCCCTCCCAGCTGCGGGTGGTCCATCACCGCCCGCAGCGCCTCCACCGCCCCCGCCAGCCGCTCCAGATCGCCGGACGCCTCCAGACACCTGCGGGCGCGGGCGCGGGCGTCCTCCCCCGCCGGCGGCCGGTTCTCCGTGTCCTCCCGGGGCGCGGGGACCGCGCGGATAACGCCGCAGACGGCCGCCAGCGCGAGCAGCGCGGCCAGGAAAAGCCAGTGCATGGTCTCTCACTCCTTTGGTTATCTTATAGAATACATTATAGTATTCTTTTAGATAATTTGCAAGAGGGATTGTTGTCTGTAAGATAACGAAAAAGGGAGCTGAGAGAAATGAGTGCGGAAATACGGCAATTGGGCGAGGCAATCCGCTCCGCCCGCATGAAAAAGGGGCTGACCCAGGAGGCCCTGTCCGAGCTGCTGGACATCACCCCCGTCCACCTGAAAAATATTGAGAGCTCCCGCAGAAAGCCGTCGGTGCCCCTGCTGTTCCAGATGATGGCGGTCCTGGACTTCTCCGTGGACGCGCTGGTCTTCCCCGAGCGGGCCGGCGGCGGGGCGCTGTGTACCGGCGGGCTGACGCCGGAGGAGATCGACGCGGTTGGGCGTCTCGTGGACGTGATGCGGCGGAGGAACCGGGGGCGCGAGTGAGGGCGCGGCGTCTGTCCGCGCCCCCTTTTTGCGCCCGCTCCGCACGCCCCCTTTCCATTTCCCTCCTTCTGTGGTATGCTGAGGGGGACAGGCCGCCGGACGGCCGCAGTTATATGGAGGAGGACGACAACCATGGCAGAGTACATCATGGCCTTTGACGCCGGAACCACCAGCAGCCGCTGCATCCTCTTTGACCGGCAGGGGACCATCCGCAGCGCCGCCCAGAAGGAGTTCACCCAGCTGTTCCCCAGACCCGGCTGGGTGGAGCACGACGCCCGGGAGATCTGGGCCACCCAGCTGGGCGTGGCGGTGGAGGCGATGGGAAAAATCGGCGCTTCGGCCCGGGACATCGCGGGAATCGGCATCACCAACCAGCGGGAGACCACCGTGGTCTGGGACAAGGCCACCGGCGAGCCGGTCTGCAACGCCATTGTCTGGCAGTGCCGCCGGACCAGCGCCTACTGCGACCAGCTGAAAGCCAGCGGGTACGACGCCGAGCTCCGCCGCCGGACGGGCCTGGTGGCGGACGCCTACTTCTCCGGGCCCAAGATCAAGTGGATTCTGGACAACGTGCCCGGCGCCAGGGCGCGGGCGGAGCGGGGGGAGCTGCTCTTCGGGACCGTGGAGAGCTGGCTCATCTGGCGGCTGACCGGCGGCAGGGTCCATGTGACGGACTACTCCAACGCCTCCCGCACCATGCTCTTCAACCTCAACACCCTGGACTGGGACGGGGAGATTCTGGCCCGCATGGGGATCCCCCGGTCCATGCTGCCCGAGGCCATGCCCAGCAGCTGCGTCTACGGAGAGACGGACCCCGCCTTCTTCGGCGCGCCCATCCCCATCGCCGGCGCGGCGGGGGACCAGCAGGCGGCCCTCTTCGGCCAGACCTGCTTTGACCCGGGCCAGGCCAAAAACACCTGCGGCACCGGCTGTTTCCTTCTGATGAACACCGGGAAGAAGCCGGTCTTTTCCCGGAACGGACTGGTGACCACCGTGGCCTGGGGGCTGGACGGGACGGTGGACTACGCCCTGGAGGGCTCCATCTTCGTGGCCGGTGCGGCCATCCAGTGGCTGCGGGACGAGATGCGCCTTATCGAGAGCGCCGCCGACAGCGAGTACCACGCCGGAAAGGTCCGGGACACCGCCGGCTGCTACGTGGTTCCCGCCTTCACCGGCCTGGGCGCCCCCCACTGGGACCAGTACGCCCGGGGCGCCATCGTGGGCCTGACCCGGGGAGTCAACAAGAACCACATCATCCGCGCCACCCTGGAGTCCATCGCCTACCAGGTCAGCGACGTGCTGGACGCCATGCGCTCCGACGCGGGCATGGACATCAGCTCCCTGAAGGTGGACGGCGGCGCCAGCGTCAACAATGTGCTCATGCAGCTCCAGGCGGACATCCTGCAAACGGCTGTGGAGCGGCCGGTGTGCGTGGAGACCACCGCCCTGGGCGCGGCCTACCTGGCGGGGCTTGCAGTGGGCTTCTGGTCCGGGCGGGAGGACATCCGCCGCAACTGGGCCGTGGAGCGGACCTTCACCCCGGCCATCACCGCTGCGGAGCGGGAGGAAAAGCTCCGGGGCTGGCGCAGGGCCGTGGAGCGCTCCTTCCGCTGGGTCCTGCCAGACGGGGTCCTGCCGGACGGGCAATGCGGGACTTCGGTGCAGTGATTGACCCGATCCGGCGGCCCGGTGACGGAACATGCCGCCAGTTGAGGGATCGGGTCCTGCCGGACAGGCAATTCGGAACTTCGACGCGGTGATTGACCCGATCCGGCGGCACAGCGGCTTACTCAGGCGTTTCACGGAAAAGCGAATCCGGCACCGGCGGGGAAAGAAAAATCCCGCCTATCCCCCTTCTGACAAAATCTGCCCCCGGACAGGGACTATACTAGTCCCTGTCCGGGGGTGTTCTGTCCCGGCGCAAGGGGTGAGACAATGGTCGTCTATCTGGATATCGCGTTCCTGCTCAACTGTCTGAGCGATGCGCTGGCGCTCTACGTGACGGCGCGGCTCTCTGGGCTCCCGGTACGGAAGAAGCGTCTGCTGGGCGCCTCTTTTCTGGGCGGTACCTACGGGGCGCTGTGCGCCCTGCCCGGGTGCCTGCCTGCGGCGGCCCTTCTCCCCCAGCTGGCGGCCGCCGCAGGGCTGGTCTGGCTGGCCTTCGGGCGGCAGACCGCCTTCCTGCGGCAGTTTTTTCTGTTCTTTCTGCTCTCCTGCACCCTGGGCGGCGTGCTGATGGCCGCGGGGCGGCTTCTGGAGAGCGGGGACGGTCTGGAATTTCTCTCCGGCCTGAACTGGCGCGTATTTTTTCTTGCCGGCGGAATCTGTTTCGTTCTGCTCTCGGTCGTCTTCCGGGGCGGGGCGCGGCACGCGGCCGCCGGACAGCTGTGCCGCTGCCGGGTGGAGCGGCGGGACCGCGGGGCGGATCTCACCGCGCTGCTGGACACCGGCCACACCCTATCCGACGGCCTGACCGGGGATCCGGTCCTCACCGTCCACTGGGCGGCCCTGGATCCGCTGTGGACGGACCGGGAGCGGGAAGTCCTCTCCCGCCTGGAGCGGGACGGCGCGGCCGCCTGTCTGGAGCGGCTGGGGGCTGGGAGCGGGTTCCGGCTGCTGCCCTATCAGGCGGTGGGGGTCCGGGCGGGCCTGCTGCTGTGCTTCCGGGCGGACCGGGTGGGCCTGGACGGCCGGGACCGGGGAAGAATCACCGTGGCGCTCTCGCCCACGGCGGTGTCCGACGGCGGCGGCTACGCCGGGCTGTGGGGCGGAGAAACAGGGAAGGAGGGCAGCGGCCATGCTGCGTAAATGGAGGGCGGTCCTCTACCGCCTGCTGGTCCGGCTGGGGCTCATCCGGCCGGGGAAGATTCAGTACATCGGCGGCAGCGATACGCTGCCTCCGCCCCTGAACCGGGAGGAGGAGGCGGCGCTGCTCGCCCGTCTGGACGCCGGGGAGGAGACGGTGCGCCAGATTCTCATTGAGCGGAACCTGCGCTTGGTGGTGTACATCGCCCGCCGCTTCGAGAACACGGGCATTAACATTGAGGATCTGATCTCCATCGGATCCATCGGCCTCATCAAATCCATCAACACCTACCGCACGGACAAGAACATCAAGCTGGCCACCTATGCCAGCCGCTGTATTGAGAACGAAATCCTCATGCATCTGCGCAAAACCTCCTCCCAGCGCAACGAGGTCAGCCTGGATGAGCCATTGAACACGGACTGGGACGGCAACGAGCTGCTGCTCAGCGATGTGCTGGGCACCGAGGCGGACACCGTCATGCGGCCCATTGAGGACGACGTGGACCGCCAGCTCCTCTCCGCCGCCATCGGAAAGCTCTCCGACCGGGAGCGGGAGATCATTACGCTCCGCTTTGGCCTGTGCGGCCGCCGGGAGCAGACCCAGAAGGAGGTGGCCGACAAGCTTGGCATCTCCCAGTCCTACATCTCCCGCCTGGAGAAGCGGATCATCGACCGTCTCAAGCGGGAAATCCTGAAAATGAGCTGAGGCGCTCTGATATGGGTACGTCTGTATGATTTGCGCAGCTTATCGGGCATAGGACAGGAAATTGTCCGCGTTTCATTGACAATCCAGCGGGCCCACTGTATAATGGTAGGCAAGAAATGGGGGTGCTGAGTTGAACAATGAGGAAAAGATTCTGGAAATACTGTCGTCTATGCAGACGAATATCGCCGGAATACAGTCACAAATCACCGGAATGCAGACGCAAATCGCCGGAATGCAGACGCAAATCACCGGAATGCAGACGCAAATCGCCGGAATACAGGGCGAAATAAAGGATATACGCTCTGAACTAAGCGAAGTCCGTGAACGGCTCGATAGGCTCGACAGAAAGGTCGAGGTTTTGGCCGAAGCACAGGCTGAGACCGACAAGAAGGTTGCCGCGCTTGCCGCTGCCCAGGTCGAGACCGATAGGAAGGTTGCCGCGCTTGCCGCTGCCCAGGTCGAGACCGATAGGAAGGTTGCCGCGCTTGCCGCTGCCCAGGCCGAGACCGATAGGAAGGTTGCCGCGCTTGCCGCTGCCCAGGCCGAGACCGATAGGAAGGTTGCCGCGCTTGCCGCTGCCCAGGCCGAGACCGACAAGAAGGTTGCCGCTCTCGCCGTTGCCCAGGCTGAGACCGATAGGAAGGTCGATGAGCTCAACCGAAAGGTTGACAGTCTGGCCGAAGCCCAGGAGGAGGCGCGCGAGAACATCAACGCCATCCTGGATTGGACAGACAGGGTCAGTTCCATATCCGAACTCCATATCCCCAGAATTTAACCGTCTCCCCCGCCCCAGCGCCCTTCCGGCGCCGGGGCAGTTTTTGTTGCCATATGGTTGGCCGGAAAAAGCTCCGGCCTTACCTGCATGTGCAGCATAGATGCGCTCCTCCGCTGTCCGCCCGCCTATCCACGGCACGCTGCCTCTTAGAGCCTGTTTATAGCAATCCTCGAAAATACCAACAGCAGTTCAGCAGATAGAGACAGCACATGGCGGCATCTTCCTCCTTGACGGGCGACATCACCTGCGTCGTCATCCTTGCTCTGCGCCGCCTCTATTTACTTCCTTTGCTGTCGTTATCTTTGAGGATTGCTATAAGAACCTGTATTCATAACCGGGGGATGCTGGATGGACGAGTATTTTTCTCGTCAGACAAGGAGATTTTCCGCAGCAATCCTGACGGATTGCAAGGGAAAGCGACACAGTATGGCGGGAAAAAGACTGGCCAGACAGCG
>CAJUQS010000003.1 GCA_910588365.1 uncultured Oscillospiraceae bacterium
TCGAGCGCCTGTGCAGAATAATCGTGCATGACCCCTCCGTGAAGCGCCGCATGGCGGCGCTTTCAGCGCTAAGCCCGCCCCAGGCGGGCCCACGGATGGGGTCATTGCACGATATGGATTGCTGCGGCTTTTTGCCTTGCCAGAGAAGATTCTCTCTCGCGAATCTGCGCACTTCGGCTATTGATACAACTTCTGTTTTTTCCACCTTTTGCCATCCGTGCTGATAAATGCCTAAAATAAAAATCTGTTGTTACTTTTTAGCTTTAAGAAACAGTCCTTTATCCTTTCTATAAATCTGTACTGCTTTGAACCCGGAATTATAAAAAAATGCCTCTAACTCTTTTGGGCTATATATCCTCACATCTCCACTTTTTGAAACGGGAAAACAAAATTTATTGGCAATAAACCTTAGTAATGCACTGAAGTTTGGATCAGCTATATACACTGTACCGTTTTTCTTTAAAACTCTTTTACATTCATTTACAAATCCTTGCGGATTATCAAAATGATGAAATGCACAGCATACAGTTATAATATCAATACTTTCATCGCTCCATTCAAGTGGGTAACATGGCCGTACCTTAAAATTCATATTAGGATAGCGCATTTTTGCAACATGGATCATGTTCTCTGATACATCTAATCCATTTGCCTGAATTTTTGCTTTTTTCGATAATTCCTGCAACAGAGTCCCAGTTCCACATGCAACATCAAGAACAATATCGCCTTCACTCAAAGCTATTGTATGAGATAGTTCCTTAATATGAAATCTGGTATAAACTCCTTCTCTCGATGTATCGTATTCAGATGCTATTTTATTGTACGCAATTCTTGACTGTTCTGTTTTCTTATTCATGTCATTTCTCCTAGGGCTTGTCTATCCCTCCATAATCTCTATTTTATTATATACTATTAAGCAGTCTTCAACAAGGCTTGTTGGTGAAATCGCCAAAGATTTTCCATCAACACCAAAGGTAACGGGACGATTTTTCTGCATAAGGCCGGGCCGGACTGCACAAACTACCCCAGGCAAGACCCACTGTAAAAAGCAAGGAGGAACCATCCTATGAGCAACTGCATGAACGACGGCTGCACCTGCACCCCCAACCACGCCATCAAGTGTACGGTGAGCTCCTGCGCCCACCACTGCAAGAACGAGCAGTACTGCGGCCTGAACGCCATCCAGGTAGGCACCCACGAGAGCAATCCCTCCATGGACCAGTGCACCGACTGCCAGAGCTTCAAGCTGATGGGCTGACCAGCCCGCCGGTCCGCGGCCGCGGACCGGCCTACATAGACGGCGGGGATACGCGGGGGGTGGAGAGCCATGACGGAAAAGCGGAAAAATCAGATAGCCGGAGCGGCCGGCGGGCTCGTCAACGGCCTGTTCGGCGGCGGGGGAGGCATGGTGCTGCTGCCGCTGCTGACGAAGTGGAGCGCTCTGGAGGCCCGCAGCGCCTTCGCCACCTGCGTGGCCGTCATCTTTCCCATGTGCTGTGTGTCAACAGCGGTGTACCTCTGGCAGGTGCGGCCCGGTCTGGAGCTGGTACTGCCCTATCTGCTGGGGGGGCTGATCGGGGGCGTGCTGGGCGGGCTCACCTTTGAGAAGGTTCCGGTGCGGTGGCTGAAGGTGATCTTCGGCCTGTTCCTGCTGTACGGCGGAGTGAGGTATCTGCTATGGTAGAATGGATCCCGCCCCTTCTCTTCGCCCTGGCCACCGGGGTGCTCTCAAGCTGGGGCGTGGGCGGCGGTACGCTGCTGCTGGTGTGCATGACCCTGTTTCTGGGGGTGGGCCACAGGGAGGCCCAGGCCGTGAACCTCCTGTTCTTCCTGCCCACCGCCGGGACCAGCCTGTTCTTCCACAGGAAGAACGGATTTTTGGAGAAGGACGTCTGGCGGCAGGCGGCTGTCCCCGGCACCATTGTCTCCCTGGCCGGGGCCCTGCTGGCTACGGCGGTGGACGTGTCCCTGCTGCGAAAGCCCTTCGGCCTGTTCCTGCTCTACAGCGGGGCCTCCATGCTGCTCAGTGCCCGCAGGGCGCGGTAGCGGTCTCCATGAAGAACTTCAGCCGGCGCGAAGCTATGCTTCGCGCCAGCTTGGATTTTGGAACAGGTTTTCTTCAAGCAGGGTGCTACCTACCTAAATACGCATCAATATCCTTCCGCAGATGGGGGCGTTTTCCGGTTCCGGTAAAAAGCTTTTTTAAAGGCTCAATCACCAAAAGGGTACCGTTTACCGTCTCATAAGAAAGTCTGACGTGAAAATAATTTATTTGCTCTATGACCGCCATAAAATACAGGAATATTCCAGCGATTCTTCCAGATAAATCCTCCCCCGCAAGAGCCGCCAGAACCATGGCCGGCAGATAGGCTGTCAATAAAATGACATTGACCCACCTTAGTTTGTGATAGATTCTGCCAATCTCCATATTGCTGAGGGCCTTTTGCCTTCTTACCTGCTTCAGCTTGTTCCGCCAGTAGAAGCTGCCCTCCATTACAATGACAGAAAATACCAGCAGCGGGTAAAACGAGATCCAATTCAATTTGAAGGGCTTTTCCCCAAGGTCCATATCCATCACGAATTTTGTCGCGAAATACAGCCCCGCAAACATAAGCACGCCGCAGAGCTCGAAGTCAGCCAAGAATTTCAGTTCTTTTTCAACCGGTCTTTTTTTCAGTTTTTTTTCCATATCACTCTGTCTCCTCTGCATGTCATAAAGGGAACTGATGGCCTCACTGCCGGATGACCTCGCCGCCGGCGCAGTCCACGAAATAGAGGGCGGTGTCCGTCTCAACCTGCCACATGGGCAGCAGGCGCAGCGGGGATCCGGCCTGGAGCTCATAGACGCACCGCACGTCCGTGACCTCGCTGCATACGATGCCAGACGTGCTGCGGTAGTCCAGAAAGCGGACCAGGGCAGTGACGCAGTCCATCCGGCCGGAGGAGCTGGGGGCCGCGTCCTCCAGGCTGACATGGGCGCCGGCGGCGGCGGTGAGTACGCCGTCCTCAAAGTGCAGCGTCAGGCCGCAGCCGGAGACGGGCACGCCGGTCACCTGCTGGACCGCCGTAACCGTGCCGGTGCCGTCCTGGAGCTGGAGCTGAACGTCCTCGTAGTCGAATTGGCGGCAGAAGCGCCGGGCAAACTCCGCGGCGTCCTCCACCGGCAGGTCCAGCCTGCTGCCGTCAAAGCTGCCGCCGGCCCGGAAGTGGATGGTGCCGCGCTCCGCGGTATAGCTGTAGATACCGCCGCCCTGGCTGGCGGAAACCGCCTCGCCGCCCAGCAGGAAGGAGGCAATGGCCTGCTCCGTCTGGCTCTGGCGGGAGAGAAGCAGGGGGGGCAGGGACTGCTGACTCAAATCAATCTGGCCGGCCAGCTCCAGCTGGCTGGACTGGCAGAGGGCGCGGAGCTGGCCGGCGGTATCCGTCTCCGCCTGCATGGTCTGGAGGTATTGACTGCCCAGCAGGAGCAGCAGAAACGCATTGAGCAGCAGCAGAATGATGATGGCGATGTTTTTCAGCCGGTAGGTTTCCACGGCGCAATCCCGCCTCCTTTCCCGTAAACTGGCGGCAGAACCGGCCGCCTGCGGTCACCGCGCCAGCCACTGGGCGGAGATCTGCCCCGTGATACCGTCCACGTAGCCCAGGGACAGCCCCGCTCCGGGGTGGAGGGAGGCGATGGCCCGGGCCATTCCGGCCGGCAACAAGGGGGAGAGGTCCTCCTCCGCCGTGTAGAGCCGGCAGCGGTAGGCAAAGGCGGTGATAGCCGTACCGCTGATGGTGACGGACAGGGCGTCCCCCTCGTCGGGGAAGAAGACCGGGATGCCCTCCACCTGATAGCGGAAGGCGATCCGGCAGCCGTCCTCCCTGATGTCCACCGCCCGCAGCGTCAGGGAGGAGGCGCCCGCGCCGTCTGTGAGGGCGCCTGCCAGCCGCCAGGCAGCGGCCAGGGCCTCCTGCAGCGTGGGCACCTCCCCGGCGGAGGAGACGCGGTAGAGGGAGGCGGATACATCCCCCCGGGTGCTGTAGCTCACCGTCCCGTCCGGGCTGATGCGGAGGGTGCGGGGGGACTCCTCCACCACCTCCGTGCCGCTGCTCTCCTGGTAGCGGAAGAGGGTGTGGGCGTTGAAATCCAGCGCGGTGAGCAGGTTGTAGGCGGTGTAGCCGGCGGGCAGGCCGGCGCTGATATCCCGCAGCTGGGGGGCCTGGTCCGTCAGGACCGTGTAGGGAGCCAGGGGATCATAGTTGGTCTCGTAGGCAAAGCAGCTGTTGTTGGGGGAGGCGGCGTCGCAGACCGCCTGGAGAGCGGAGGCGGGCAGGGCCGTTTCGCAGCGGTAGATCTCCCCCGTGTCGCCCCGCAGATAGAGGGTGGCGGTGTCCCCCTCCCCGGCCGTCAGGGACATGCTGCGCACCTCGCGGTCAATTTCCGTCTCCTCGCCCAGCCAGAGTGCCACCGCCGCCATGGGCAGGCGGGTGGTCAGATCCAGGTGGAGGCTGGGGGCGTCCAGGGCGTCCCGCAGGGTCTTCTCCGCCGCGGCGCCCACCTCGGCGGCCGATCCCAGGGCTTCCTGGAACAGGGGGAGAATCTGCTGGAGCAGGGGATCCCCGGCGGTGGCGTAGAGCTGCCCGTAACGGCCGTACTCGCTGTCGCCGGTGACCATGATGTGGACGGAGGGAAAGGTGCCGCCGGCCTCATCGGCCGGGGAGTATCCGCTCTCCGCCGGGTGGGAGGCCAGCAGGCTCTGAAAGCGGCCGGCCCAGCCGAGGTGGAACACGGGCAGACGGGTGATCAGAAACAGGGCGGACAGCGTCAGCAGCGCCAGAGCCAGATTCTGGAGGGTATTGCGCAGACGCTTATTCATGGCCCGCCTCCCGCTCCTGCCGGATGGGCAGAACGATACGGATGGTGGTCCCCGGGCCCTCGTGGTCCGTCAGACCGATGGTGCCGTGGTGGCGCAGGACAATTTCCCTGGCAATGGAGAGGCCCAGGCCGGTACCGCCGCTCTCCCGGCTGCGGGCCTTGTCCACCCGGTAGAAGCGGTCAAAGATCCGCTCCCAGTCCTGCCTGGGGATGCCGATGCCGTTGTCGGAGACCTCGATCCACACCTTCCGCCCGGAGATGCCGGCGTCCACGGAGATGGTGCCGCCGTCGGGGGTGTACTTGATGGAGTTGCCCACCACGTTCATCATCACCTGCTCCAGGCGGCTGCGGTCGCCCAGGATCATGGGCAGGGTCTCGCCGTACCGGCGGACCAGGGTGTGCCCCCGGCGCTGGGCCTCCAGCTCCACGGCCCGGCAGACGGACTCCAGGGCCTCCCGCAGAGGGAAGCGGACCATCTTGATCTCCGCCCGGCCGGAGTCCAGCCGGCTGAGCGTCAGCAGATCCTGGACAATGCGGGTCATCCGGTCCGTCTCGCTGATGATGATGTCCAGAAAGCTGTTCTCCATGCTCCTGGGGATGTCCTCGCTGTCACGAATGGTCTCGGCGTAGCTGCGCACGTTGGTCAGGGGGGTGCGCAGCTCGTGGGAGACGTTGGCCACGAACTCCTTGCGCATCTCCTCATTCTTCCGCTGGGCGGTGATGTCGTGGAGCACCGCCATGACGCCGCCCTGCTCCCCGTCGGAGACAGGTGCCAGATAGAGCTCCAGAATCCGGCGGCCCACCGCCAGCTCCCCGGACAGGGAGTTGGGGCGCTGGAGGCGCATGACCTTCTGGAAGGGGAACTGCTGGCCGAAGAGGGCGTCGTAGTCGTAGAATGAGACCTCCCGGCCCAGCATCTGGCTGGCGGCGGGGTTGCTGGTGAGGATGGATCCGTCCCGGGCAAAGGACACCACGCCGTCGGACATGTGCAGAAAGAGGGTGTCCAGTTTGTTGCGCTCGTTCTCCACCGCCTCCAGGGTCTCCTGGAGGACGGCGGCCATTTCGTTGAAGGTGGTGGTGAGAATGCCGATCTCATCGGTGGACTCCACCTCGATGGTGCTGGTGAAATCCCCGTCGGCCACGCGCTCTGCGCCCTCGGTCAGCCGCTCGATGGGGATGACCATGGTCTTGCTGAGCAGGAAGCTGAGGAGCACGGAGATGAGCAGGCCCACCAGCAGGGCCTGGACAATGATGAGAAAGAGCTGGCCGTTCAGGGAGCTGACCGTGTCCCGGTTGTCATAGATGTAGATGATGAAGGCGTTGTCCCCGCCGGTGATGGGGATGGCCACGTCCATATAGTTGGCGGTGATGTCGCTCTGGTCCCCCACGTCGTCGGTGCCGTTGGCAATGCTGCTGCGGGCGGTCAGCTGGTTCGGCGTGGCCTGGATGCTCTCGAAGGCCGACTGATCGTCGGATCCGGCCAGGAAAGCCCCCGTGCGCCCGTCCAGAATATAGTAATTCCTGGTGCTGGAATTGAGCCCCAGGTCCCGGGCCTTGACCTCGATCATGTCCTGGAGCTTCTGGGCGCCGTTGTCCTGGGCGGCCTCCCGCCGCAGGGAGTTGACGAAGGCGCCGTTGGCGGGATCGGAGTCCCCGAAGACGCTGTTCATCTGCTGGTAGAACTCGTCAATATAGAACCTGGTGATGCTGGTCATCATAAACGCGCCCACAACGGTCATCAGAGAGGTGATCAGCAGGAGAAGGATGAGGACCAGCTTCATGTGAAGGCTGCGAAACATGGGGGCTCCTTTCTGCCCGGCGTCAGCCGGGCGGTGTTCTTGCGGGGATTCCCGCCTTAAGGCGGACGCAAGCGGTCGTTCGGCTTTGCCGAATGACGTGAGCCAAGTGGGGCCTACGCAGCCCAAGGCGGCGCTTGCGTCGCCCGAGCGGTCGTTGGGCCGCAGGCACAATGACGCGAGTCAAACGGAGCTTACGCAGCCCCGTACCCCGCGGGTACTTTTTGTGCGGACAAAAAGTACCCAAAAAGCCGCCAGCCCCCAGGGGCTGGACCCCCTTAATTTTACGGGGTTTTTCGGACACACCTGCAAATGAAGAGCTGCGGTGCCCCGTGAAAGAAAGTTTCCTTCGGGGTTCTGATCTAGTGGTCTGGCTCTCATCCAACTCCGCCTGCCGGCCTCTTAAAGGGGTAGAGCCAGCAGCGGGGATCGCTCCGAATCGCTGCGCAGTAAGGCGGCGCTTGCGTCGCCGGGCCAGTCGTTCGGCGGAACGCCGAATGACGGCCCCGCGGGCGGCAGACGAAGGGTAGGCACCGCCGGTAGAATTAACCCCGGTCCGTCGGAGCGCAAATAAAACCCCAAATGGAGTCTCGCCCGGAGGGCGATGCCGGGGGGCCGGGGGAGCTCCCCCGGCGCCTTTTTGCCTACTTTTTGTGCATACAAAAAGCAGGCGCAGGGCGTGGGGCTGCGAAAGCCCCACATAGCAGGAAGTTATCCCGCGAAGTAGTATCCAACCCCGCGCCGTGTGAGAATCAAGGCCGGACTGGCCGGGTCATCCTCAATTTTCTCCCGCAGGCGGCGGACGGTGACATCCACCGTGCGCACGTCGTCGCCCACATACTCATAGTTCCATACCTGCTCCATCAGGTCGATCCGGGAGTACACCTTCCCGGGATGGCTGGCCAGGAAGGTGAGAAGCTCATACTCCCGCTGGGTCAGGTCGATGGGCCTGTCGTGCTTGCAGACCTGGTAGTTCTCCGGATTGATGGTCAGTCCGCCGCCGGCGGTCATGGCGGTCTCCGGTCCCGCCTGCTGCATGGCCGTGCGGCGGATGTTGGCCTTGACCCGGGCCATCAGCTCCCGCATGGAGAAGGGCTTGGTGATGTAGTCGTCCGCGCCGATCTCAAGGCCCTGGACCTTGTCCGCCTCCTCCTCCCGGGCGGTGAGGATGATCACCGGGACGCTGCTACCCTTCTCCCGCAGAATGCGGCAGACATCAAAGCCGATCATCTTCGGCAGCATCACGTCCAGCAGGATGAGATCCGGGTTCTTCTCCAACGCCATGGACAGGCCGGCCTCGCCGTCATAGGCGGTGAGGGCCGCGTACCCCTCCTTCTCCAGGTTGAACCGGAGAATGTCCACGATACTCTTTTCGTCCTCCACGATGAGGACGGTCTTTTTCTCGTCCATATCGTCCTCCCTCTGTCAGTTTTCGCGCGTCCGCACCCCTACAGCTTCAGCAGCAGCTTCGCCTTCAGCACGGCGGCGATGGTCTTGGCGTCCCGGATCTCGCCGGAGAGCACCTGCTCCACCAGCGTGTCAAAGGGGACGCGCTCTACATTCAAAAATTCGTCCTCGTCCAGATCCGTGCTCCCGAAGCTCAGATCCCGGGCCAGATACATCCGGATAATCTCCCCGCAGTAGCCCGGGGAGGGGTACAGCTCCCCAAGGGAGGAGAACGCTCCGGGGACCGCGCCGGTCTCCTCCCGCAGCTCCCGGACGGCGGCCTCCCGGGGGTCCTCGCCGTACTCCAGCTTTCCGGCGGGCAGCTCCCGCAGGACCTCCTGGTAGGGGTAGCGGAATTGGCTCACCAGCAGGGCCCGGTTCTCTCCGTCCAGGGCCAGGACGCACACGCCGCCGGGGTGGTCCACCACCTCCCGGAAGGCCTGGGCCCCGTTGGGCAGCTGGACCGTATCCCGCCGGATGTGCAGGATGCGGCCGTCAAAGATTTTCTCGCTGGACAAGGTTTTTTCCGTCAGTTCCATAGCTCATTCTCCTTCTTTCTCAGATGGCTGATCGTCCGATGCCGGGCCGGTGCTGCCGGGATCCCCCGCTTCGTCAGTTGTTTCCGCGCCGCCCTCCGTCTCGCCGGAGGCGTCCGGCGGGACGGCCAGATCGTCCGGCACCAGCTCGTCGGTATAAACCGCCCCGATGCCGCCCTCCAGCAGCGCGAGGGCCTCCTCTGGCTCGTTGACCGTGTGGGTGTAGACCTTCAGGCCGTACTCCGCGGCAATGGGGGCGAAGTCCTCCCGCCACCAGTAGTCCCACATGGTGAGTCCAAGGATCTGGTTTTGCCTGCAGAAAGCGGCCCGCTCCCGGAAATCCTCCTCCGTCCGGGAGAAGCCGTCGTAGTAGAGCGTGTAGATATAGTAGCTGAAGTGGTGCAGGCTGTCCACCACCTGGAACATGAGGGGGGAGTAGATCTGGATGATCATGCGGTCAAAGAGATAGCTGAGCCCCAGCTCCCTGGCATCCTGGAGCATGGCCTCAAACTGGAGCCTGACAATCTCCGCTTCGGTGAACTTGGTATCGGTGACAATGCAGATGTCCGGATAGTCCCGCATGAGGTACAGCAGATCCTTGAAGGACATGGCGGTGTACTTGTTCAGGATGGGCTTGTCCAGAAATTCCTCCGCCGTGGGGATGCTGGTCTCGCTGACGTCCCGCTGCCAGCCGGCCCGCCAATCGTGGCGCAGCACCACCTTCTGATCGCTGGTCAGCCGCAGATCCACCTCGAACACCCGGACGCCCCGCTCGTACCGGTCCCGGAAGCCCTCCAGGCAGTTGAGGGTGGTCTCCCCGTCCAGGGAGCCCATGCCGTGGGCGATGAGCCGGGCGCTGTCCAGAATTTCCGCCGCCGTCAGCTCCCCCGCCGGGGCCCTTTGCTCCTCCGGCAGGGCCGGGGCGGGCTCCAGCCATGCCGGAGCCGCGCTGTCCGCAGCGAGGGCTGTGCCGGCGGGAGCCGCCATATCATCAGACGCCGCAGGCTGAAAGCTGGCGCTGTCGAAAATGAGGATGCCCGCCAGGCAAGCAAACTCCAGCGCCGCCAGGGCAATCAGAGCATAGATCAATGTCGTGTGTTTCTCAAACCGCAGCATAAAGAACCTCTCCGAAATAGAATACGCTGTTTATAACAAGCTTCAGAATTCGTGACAAAAAAAGGAGGAGGGCAAAGCGTACAGGGCTAGGAGGAGGACGCAGGCGGGCTGACGCCCGCCAAGGACGACAACGCAGACATGCACACTTTGTACCTCCGAACTTCTGCCAGGAATTCTGATGATTGCTATAGTATACCATGCTCAGGAGAAAAATTCCACAGGAATTTCCGCACCGGATCCGGCCGCCTTTCCGAGGGACAGAGAGCGGCTCTTTTTCGCCAGGTCGGCCGGCGTCAGGTAGTCGGTGTACACCCCGTCCACGCCGCTGGACAGAAAGCGCTTTGCATCATCCAGATTGTTTACGGTGTGGACGTAGACCCGCACGCCGTATTCTCTCGCAATAGCCGCATAAGCTGGATCCCACCAGCCCTCCGGCATGGTGAGTCCCTTGATGCCCTGCCGCCTGCAAAAGTCCGCCTTCTCCCGGAAGTCCTCCTCCGTCCTGCCGAAGCCCTCGTTATACAGGGTGTAGATATAGTGGGGGAAGGGGTAGAGCTTGTCCAGAGCGTGGAACATGTTGCTGTTGTAGATCTGGACCGCAATCCGGTCGAAGAGGTAGGTGAGCCCAAGCTCCCGCGCGTCTGCCAGCATAGCGTCAAACTGGATGGTGAAGACGTCCGAGTCGGTGAACTTGCTGTCCGTAATGACGCAGATGTCGGGATACTGTTCCATCAGGAGCAGCAGGTCTTGAAAGGAGAGGGGGGTGTACTTGCCCAGGATGGGCTCGGAACGAAATTTTTCCCGGGTGGGGATGGCAACCCAGCTGATCCCCTCCTGCCAGTCCGCGTTCCACCAGTCGTGGCGCAGCACCACCTGGCCGTCCCGGGTCAGCCGGAGGTCCGCCTCAAACACCCGGACGCCGGCCCAGTATTGCGCCAGAAAGCCCTCCAGGCAGTTGAGAGGGGTGGTGACCTGGCCGATGGCACCCATGCCGTGGGCGACAATCCGTGCGGAAGAGAGGATGTCTTCAGCGGTGAGCGCATCCTCCGGCGGCTCCTTCTCCGGGACCTCCGCCGCCTCGCTGCCATCCACATCCGGCTGAGACTCGGCGGAGGGCTGAGATTCGGCCGCCGGACCGTCCGGCTGGAGAGCCCGCGCGGGAGCCGTCATCCCCACCAGAATGGCCAGAACCAGGAGTCCGGTAAAAAGTCTGTATCGTGTTGTGTTCATTTTCTGGGAGTCCCCTTTTCATGTTAGCTTGTACAGGATTATCGTACACCTGCCGGGTCCAAAAGTCCATCCTATTTTTCCAGAGGGCGTTTTGATGTTACGTAAACTTACAGCTTGATATATGGATATAGTTTGAGAGTTTTATGAGATGAAATACGCTTTTCACGCATTTTACAGATGATTCTTGCCTCATCAATGGGGCGCTGCCACCCCCACTACCACCGCGCTACCACCGCCATATCTGGTGTAACCCCTGCAATTCCAGCATTCATAATGATACTGATTGACATAAATTTGCTGACTGCTACCAGTTTCCAAAAACACGCTACCAGCCCATTCCTGCGATACCACTCAACCCCTTGCGCCGCAGTACTTCCGTCTCCTCTCCCTCCCCAGGTAAGTGCTTTGGTACAAGCCGTTTTCAGCTGTTTTTCGCAACTTTTTCGGCCTGTTTCCGCTCCCGGCTCTCCCCGGCAATTTTAAAGGAGGAAACACCCACATGAGAAATCTCAAGAAGATTCTCGCACTGGTGCTGGCACTCGTCATGAGCCTTTCCCTCATGGCCGTCGCCAGCGCCGACGATGAGCTCA
>CAJUQS010000004.1 GCA_910588365.1 uncultured Oscillospiraceae bacterium
TAAGAACCTGTTTAACATCTCCCCGCGCCCGCCTTGGCGGCATATTTTCCGCCCTGACTGCGTTAAAAATCCTTGCAATCCGTCAGGATTGCTGCGGCTTTTTGCCTTGCAGGACAAAAAATCCATCTCGCCAATCCGCACACGCTGAGATATTAAACAGGCTCTAAGAGCCTGTTTGAAAACCGGCATCCCCCGGTTATGAATACAGGTTCTCAGCTCTAGGCTATCCGGTTTTTCCAGGAATGTCAAGGGGCTGGCGGGGGGGATGGGGTTCAAACTGCCTAAAAATCGAAATAATTTTTGTCTATTGCTCTAAATCGGGATTTGTCGTGAAAAAAGTTTCGATTGCTATTGACAACAGGTGGAATTTCTTGTACAATTTTAACAGCAATACCCTATTTCACCTGTTGTTTTTTGTAGTTTAAAGGAGGACAACACATGAAGAAGAAGTTACTTGCTCTGCTCCTGGCTCTGGCGATGGTCCTGAGTCTGGCGGCCTGCGGCGGCGGCGGCAACAACAAGCCCGCCAACAACAACCCCGCGCCGTCCGACACCAAAGAGCCCGCCGAGGACAACAAGACCCCCGATCCCGCGCCCGCCGAGCCCTCTGGCGGCGAGGCCACCGAGATCACCCTGTGGGCCTACCCCGTGGGCGGCTGGGGCACCGAGGACAACGTCAAGCCCCTGCTGGAGGCGTTCACCGCCGAGACCGGCATCAACGTGAAGCTGGAGTACCTGGCCTACGCTGACGGCGACGACAAGGTCAACACCGCCCTCACCGCCGGCGGCGCTCCCGACCTCATTCTGGAGGGCCCCGAGCGTCTGGTCGCCAACTGGGGCGCCAACGGCTACATGGTTGATCTGAGCGATCTCATCGACGATACCGACAAGAGCGAGATCAACGCCGCCGCTCTGGCCGCCTGCACCAACGACGACGGCGCGGTCTACGAGTACCCCATGGTCATCACCGCCCACTGCATGGGCATCAACCTGGACGCCTTCAAGGCCGCCGGCGCTGACCAGTACCTGGATCTGGAGAACCACACCTGGTCCACCGAGGACTTCATCAATGCCGTTGACGCGCTGTACGCCCACTTCGGCGACACCGTGGGCGCCGTCTACTGCAAGGGCCAGGGCGGCGACCAGGGCACCCGTGCGCTCATCAACAACATGTACGGCGGCACCTTCACCAACGCCGAGCACACCTCCTACACCTGGGACGATCCCAAGAACGTGCAGGCCATTGAGCAGCTCGCCGGCATGGACGGCATCGCCTTCGACGCCTCCCTGGAGGGCGGCGACGAGATCGCCCTGTTCTACCAGGGCGTTCTGAAGATGGCCTTCTGCTGGAACATCGCCCAGCAGCTCAACCCCAACACCGCTGACACCGGCGAGGGCAAGACCGTTGCCGGCGAGGAGATCGTCTGCATGAACTTCCCCTCCGAGAGCGCTCCCGTGCTCCAGGGCGGTATCTGGGGCCTGGGCATCTTCGATAATGGCGATGAGGCCCGCATCGAAGCTGCCAAGAAGTTCGTCAAGTATATGTGCGACAGCGAGCACACCGCCGAGGCCGCGAAGATCTCCAACTTCTTTGCCGCCCGCTCTGCCGCTGAGGGCACCGACCTGTCCACCATCTTTGACGACAACCCCACCATGATGGAGTACAACAAGGTCATCCTGCCCAACCTGGGCGACTACTATCAGGTCACCACCGGCTGGGCCGCTGCCCGTACCGCCTGGTGGAACACCCTGCAGAAGATCGGCAACGGCGAGAGCGCCGCTGACGCCCTGGCCGCCGGCGCTGCCGAGGCCAACGGCGCAGCAGGCTGATTGCCTTAAGTTCTCAGGGTTCGCGCCCCTCCCCCGCCGGCGCGGGGGAGGGGCGCGCTCTATATCAAAATGTTGTGTATGAAAGGAGTGTTTAATTTGGCGAAACAGTCCGCCACCCCCATGAGCAGGGCCCTCCAGCGGAGGGAGAACGTGGCCGGGTATCTGTTCATGCTGCCTAGCCTGATTTTCTTTGCCGCCTTCGTCATCATCCCCATGGTCATCTGTATCCTCACCAGCCTCACCAACGCCAACATGCGGGATCAGAGTATGCTGGGGGGCTTCGTCGGCCTCGAGAATTTCGCGAAGCTCTTTGAGGACAAAACCTTCCAGCAGGCGCTGTGGAACACCTTCCTCATCGTCATTGTCAGCGTACCCACGGTGTGCGCCTTCTCCCTGTGGGTGGCCTCCGCCATCTACAAGCTGAAGGGCCCCGTGCTCTCCGCCTTCCGCTGCATCTTCTATCTGCCCGTGGTCACCGGCTCGGTGGCCGTGGTGGTGGTGTGGAAGTGGATGTACAACAACTATTACGGCGTTTTCAACTACGTGCTCAAGGGCGCCGGGCTCATTGAAAAGAATATCAACTGGCTGGGCGACCCCAAGTTCGCCATCTGGTGCATCATCCTCATTCTGTTCACCACCTCCGTGGGCCAGCCCATCGTGCTCTACGTCTCCGCCCTGGGCAACGTGGACCAGACCCTGGTGGAGGCCGCCCAGGTGGACGGCGCCACCAGCTTCCAGGTGTTCTGGCGGGTCAAGTGGGCCCAGATGATGCCCACCACCCTGTATATCCTGGTCATCACCACCATCAACTCCTTCCAGTGCTTCGCCCTCATCCAGCTGCTGACCGCGGGCGGGTCCAACACCAACACGGTGATGTACTATATCTACTTCACGGCGTTCAAGCTGACGGAGCAGGCCGGCCACTTCGGCTACGCCAACGCCATGGGCGTGGTGCTGGCAATCTTCATCGGCGCGCTGTCCGCTCTCCAGTTCAAGCTGGCGAAAGAAAAGTAAGGGGGTGCGAGTATGAAAATGGAAAACCCGCGCAGCCGCGCGTACAAAATTTTTTCGATTATCGTTCTGGTCATTCTGGCCTTCCTGTTCCTCTTCCCGCTGTACTGGATCGTCACCGGCGCGTTCAAGAACGCCCAGGATATCAACTCCGTCACCCCGATTTGGGTGCCCTCGGAGTGGGTGAGCACCAATTTTGAGAAGCTGTTCGCCCGGCGCAGCGCCCCCCTGTTCACCATCGGCAGCCTGGCAGGGCCCACGGTGCCCGCCGCCATCCGGTGGCTGATCAACACGGTGTTCATGTCCGTCATGGCCATGCTGCTGACCTGCCTGACCGCCTCCATGGCGGGCTACGCCCTGGCCAAGAAGCGGTTCGCCGGCCGGGCCATCATGTTCTCCCTCATCGTGTGCGCCATGGCCCTGCCCAAGCAGGTCATCCTCATCCCCCTGCTCAAGGAGATGTCCGCCCTGAAACTGTATGACACCCTGTGGGCGGTGATCTTCCCCACCGTGGGCTGGCCCTTCGGCGTGTTCCTCATGAAGCAGTTCTCCGAGAGCATCCCCGGCGAGATCCTGGAGGCCACCCGCATTGACGGCGCCAGCGAGCTGAAGACCTTCTCCACCGTGGTCATGCCCATGATCAAGCCGGGCATCGGCGCGCTGGCCATCTTCACCTTCATCAACTCCTGGAACGACTACTTCATGCAGCTGGTCATGCTCTCCAGCGGCGAGAACTACACCATCTCCCTGGGCATCGCCACCCTACAGGCGGAGACCAGCGTGGACACGGGTCTGCTCATGGCCGGCGCGGCCCTGGCCTCTGTGCCCATTATCATCGTCTTCCTGATTTTCCAGAAGTACTTCACCCAGGGCATCACCATGGGCGCGGTCAAGGGATAGGCAGCCATTCTTTTTCTTGAAAGAAAAAGAATCAAAAAGAACTTTTGGCGCAAGGCGGACGCCTTGCTTATAAAAAGCAAAGCGCAGCTTTGCGCAAAAAGTGTTTCTTTTGATTCTTTTCTTTATTCATAAAGAAAAGAATGGTTACCGCCCGATGGAGGTTTGTATGATTTACGCGAAAAACAGCGACGCCCTGAGCTATCGGGGCATCCACCCCAACCTGGACATGGCGCTGGAGCGCATTACGGAGGAGTTCCTTGCCGGCGTGGGCAGCGAGCGGGTGGAGATCAAGGGCGGCGACGTATACGCCACCCGGTTTACCTATGAGACGCTTCCGGTCGAGGAGACCTACTTCGAGGCCCACAAAAACTATCTGGACATCCACCTGATGCTGGAGGGCAGCGAGCGGGTGGAGATCGCGCCCCCGGCGGAGCTGGCTGAGTTCGACCGGACGGAGGCCAACGACTTCTACGCCTACCGGGGCGAGGGGCAGTACAAGCTGGTCCTCTCCCCCGGGGACTTCCTGGTGGTGTTCCCCAACGACGCCCACCGGATTAAAATGCAGACGGACGGCCCTGAAACTGTGACCAAGGCCGTCTTCAAGGTCAGGATTCACTGAATCCAAGGAGAGGTTTTATGAGAGATTTATCGAAATACCAGGGGATTTTCCCCGCGTTTTACGCATGCTATGACAAGGACGGACAGGTGAGCGCCCCGGCTGTCCGGGCGCTGGCGAAATACTTGCTGGACAAGGGGGTCAAGGGCCTGTACGTGGGCGGCTCCTCCGGCGAGTGCATCTACCAGAGCGTGGCGGAGCGGAAGCTGACGCTGGAGAACGTGATGGCCGAGGTGGGCGGAAAGATGACCATTATCGCCCACGTGGCCTGCAACAACACGGCCGACAGCCGGGAGCTGGCCGCCCACGCCGAGAGCCTGGGTGTGGACGCCGTGGCCGCCATCCCGCCCATCTACTTCAAGCTGCCCCCCAAGGCCATTGCCAAGTACTGGGATGACATCTCCGACGCCGCCCCCAACACGGACTTCGTCATCTACAACATTCCCCAGCTGGCGGGTGTGGCACTCACCGTGCCCCTGCTCCAGGAGATGCTGAAGAACCCCAGGGTCATCGGCGTAAAGAACTCCTCCATGCCCGTCCAGGACATCCAGATGTGGAAGGATGAGGGGGCGCTGGTGTTCAACGGGCCCGACGAGCAGCTCCTCTCCGGTCTGGCCGCCGGGGCCGCCGGCGGCATCGGCGGGACCTATGCCGCCATGCCGGAGCTGTATCTGGAGATTGCCAGGTGCTTCCAGGCCGGCCAGCTGGAGAAGGGACGGGAGGTCCAGAACGAGTGCTGCCGCATCATCTACAAGATGTGCTCCGCCCAGGGGAACATGTACGCGGTCATCAAGGAGATCATCCGTCTCCAGGGCGGCCCCGATGTGGGCGGCGTCCGCGCGCCGCTGCTGAACCTGGCCGAGGGCGACGGCGCCGTCACCGCCCAGGCGGCCCAGATGATCGCCGACGCGATCGCCAAGTACTGCTGAGTCGGTGTCCATTCTTTTTTCTCGAGAGAAAAAAGAATCAAAAAAGAGCTTTTGGCGCAAAGCATCCGCTTTGCTTTGACCTGTCCATAAGCAAAGCGCAGTTTTGCGCACAGGTTCTTTTTGATACTTTTTCTTTTAAATGCGAATCAATAGTAGAAACGCTCTAAAAAGGCGAAAAAAGCGAGAGCGGAGAAGACGAGGAAAAAGATGCCCTGTAGAGAGCGGGCGCGAGAGGCATCCTGGAAGGCAGCTTTGAGATTAGCCCAATGGAAAA
>CAJUQS010000005.1 GCA_910588365.1 uncultured Oscillospiraceae bacterium
CCAGCTGGAGGAGTCCGAATTTGAGCTGATCCGCTACCCCCAGCGGGGCGTCTGCCTCTATAAGTGCGGCAATGAGCGGTATCTCCTGGAAGTCCACGCCCCGCCCCATAAGGCGGAGCTGTTCGGAAAGGCGGGCGGACGGTAAGTCACTGGATATCCAGAATGTTCTCGATCACGATCCGCTCTCCTCCCATCATGATCAGAGCGCCCGCATAATCATCAAGTTTCTTTAATTGGCCGGTGGTGGTGACGTATGCGCCCCCGGTTTTCTTTTGGTCCGGACGAAACCAGGTCACAGTGATCTGCGGCTTGGAGGAAATCCTGTCTGCCAGGCTTTGCAGCTTCCTATCCAGAATGGACTTCTCATCCTCCGTCAATTCGGGCCGCTCATCGGTCAGCCGGGCCGTCTCCTGGACAGCGTCCTCATAGCCGGTCAGGGCCCGGAAGGGCTGGAACTGCGCCGCCCGGTCGATCATTGGCATCTGAGGGCGGGTGGAGGAGACGTGGTGCGGCAGGTTGATGATATCGTCATACCTCCCCACTGCGATGCCCTCCAATCGTGCGATTGCGTTCCTTTGCTGTCGCGCCCTTTTCCAGATTCATGCCTTTGAGAATGGCGTTTTTCCCAAACCGCTTCTTAATGTCCAGCACCGTCCGCTGCACCTTCTTCTCCCGCTCAAGCTCCGCTGTCTCCTTGGCCCGCTTCTCCTCAACAGCGTGATAGTCAGTGAAGAAATCCATCTGTTCAAAGGCTTTCTTATCCGGCGCAGATTTCTCGTCCGAAACGCGGGTGGCCGTGAGATAAAGCCGGCGCACCAGCAAGCTCCGGTCAATGATCCGGTCGAACAGTTCCAGAGCGGCAGTGATGATGCGCCTGGTGGAAGCGGTGTACTCCTCCAGATTGGCGGTGCCGTGGGCATGCTTGGGGACGGCCCTGCCGTAGCGGTCTCTGATCACTTCCCCTTTATACCCGCGGCCTTTCAGATTTTCAATATCATAGCCCACTGTCAGTACCAGCTGGTCTGTGACCAGGCTTTTGTCCACCAGATCCAGCGCCAGCTGATCCGCCATCTCCCGCACCACCAGCCGGGCCTTGTCATAACCGTAAGGACATTGCAAAACCTGCCCGGAGCCGATGCTCTTGGACTCCGGCGTGTATGCTTTGATGTCCGCCATTGTGACTGGTTCCCAGCCCCAGGCATGGTCAATCAACAGCTCTGCGTTGACCCCAAACAGCTTATAGAGCAGATCCTCGTTCTCCAGGGAGCAGCGGGCGACATCGCCCATGGTATAGATGCCATGGGCCTCCAGCTTTCTGGCGTACCCGCCGCCAACCCGCCAAAAATCGGTGAGGGGCCTGTGCTCCCACAGCAGGCGGCGGTAGGTGCGCTCGTCCAGCTTGGCGATGCGGACGCCGTTGACATCGGGATGGATGTGCTTCGCAACAATATCCATAGCGACTTTGCAGAGGTATAGATTCGTGCCGATTCCCGCCGTTGCGGTGATACCCGTGGTCTCCAGTACGTCCGCAATGATCCTACTCGCCAACTCTCTGGCGTTGAGTTTATAGGTGTCCAGATAGTTGGTCACATCCATCAGGACTTCGTCAATCGAATAGTTGTGGATATCCTCCGGTGCGATGTATTTCAGGTACACATTGTAGACCCTGGTACTCCATTCCATGTAGTGGGCCATCCTGGGCGGGGCTACGATGTAGTCCAGCGCCAGGCCGGGGTCGGCTTTCAGGGCGGTATCATCCGAGGAGGAGCCGGTAAACTGCCGCCCCGGTGCGGAGCGCAGCCGCTGGGCGTTGACCTCCTTGACCCTCTGTATTACCTCAAACAGCCGCGCCCTGCCGGAGATGCCCCAGGCTTTCAGGCTGGGGGTGACCGCCAGACAGATGGTCTTCTCGGTGCGGCTCAGGTCCGCCACCACAAGGTTGGTGGTCAGGGGATCGAGGCCGCGCTCGATGCATTCGACGGAAGCATAAAAACTTTTCA
>CAJUQS010000006.1 GCA_910588365.1 uncultured Oscillospiraceae bacterium
GGGGTCATGCACGATTATTCTGCACAGGCGCTCGATGCGCCTGTTGCAGAATCCTGACGGATTGCAAGGATTTTTAACGCAGTCAGGGCGGAAAATATGCCGCCAAGGCGGGCGCGGGGAGATGTTAAACAGGCTCTAAGGGGCAGTCATTCTTTTTCTTTTTGAAAAAAGAAAAAGAAGCAAAAAGAAAAACTTTCGCGCGAAACTGCGTTTCGCGTACTGTGCCAGACGGGCGGCAGCTAATGCTGCCGCCCGTCTTCTGATTGTCAGGCATGAACCCCAATCCTGAGGTAGCAAAGAGCGCTGAGCGCTACCAGCACCAACAGAAGCGCCGCTCCCACAGCGGCCCACATGGCGGGGGTGAGCAGTCCGGCCAGAAAGATGAGGCCGCGGCCGATCTGTGCCATGAGGCTGGCGCCGCCCTCTTCCGCCGCGTTCAGAGCGTTGACGACGATCATGGGTGAGAAGCACAGGGGGAACCATATTGCCATGAACCCCTTGGCTCCGAACCGCAGCTGGAAGGCCCCCATGCAGAAGTCCGCGATGCACACCACCGCCGCCAGCAGCAGGATACTCCACCACTGGAATATGATGGAGACGTCGAAGCTACACACCCAGCCGGGGTAGAGCAGGCCGTAGGCCCACATCTCCAGCTTGTTGAGGAGCCACGCCGCCCCGATGCCCACCAGGCAGTTGAGCGCCGTGATGGCGGGGTCCGCCAGAATGTAGGCCCGGCGGGTGTGGCCCATGGAGAGGGCCATGCGGTAGCGCACGGGAGCGCCCTGCCCCCGGATCAGGCCGCCGAACGCGGTGCCGAACAGGGCCATCAAGGAGCCGATGGCGGCGTAGTCCTGTTCATCGTTCAGAAAGGCGTTGACGATGGCGACCAGAAGGACGCCGAAGAGGAACAGTCCTCCCTGGAAAGCCAGCATGATCGGCGTCCCGCTGCGGTTGGCCCGCAGATGTTTGAAAAAGAAGCTCATCCATTTCCCTCCAAAGGCGAAACAGCGTTTCGCCCAAAAGTTCTTTTTGATACTTTTTCTTTCAAGAAAAAGTATGTTTGCCTCACAGCCTGACCTCCTGCCTGCGCAGCAGCAGCCAGTGGAAGGCCACGTCCAGCACCAGTGCCGCTGCCGCCGCCAGTGCCAGCCACCAGGGGAACTTCACCAGGAACATCACGATTTCCAGGGTGTCTGCATAGCTGAAGCCGCCGTTGGCCGCCGTGGCGCCGGTGATACCGATGACGCCGCCCATGCCGCCGCAGAGAATGATAATCAGCACCATGCCCGCCCATCTCCATCTGACAAAGACGGTTCCCATGATACTGCCCACGGCGGAGGCCAGGACCAGCGCGCACAGGATGGTGGGGAGGCTGCGCAGTCCGGCGGAGGACACCTCCCCGGGCACCGCCAGCCAGATAAGGGCGCACAGCGCCAGGGTCACCGCGATCACCAGGGCGCGGAAGTAGTGGAACCCCATCAGCACGTTCCGCCGTGTCTCGCCCGTGGAGACCAGCAGGGGGATGTAGAGGCTCTGGGTGCCGCTGTTGATCATGATCATCCCGAAAATGGCGGCAATACACAGGAGGTAGGGCACCGTCACCACAAAGCGGGCCAGATCCAGTCCCTCGCCCCCAAAGACGGTCATGACAGCCAGGATCGCTGTGATAGACAGCTCCACCCCCATGTTCTCCCAGGTGAACCGGGTCCAGAATTTCAGGTTCCGCTTCACTTGCCCTCCTCCTCCCCGCACAGGGCCACGAAGGCCCGCTGGAGGCTCACCGGCTGGACGGACACGTCCCGGCTCTCGTCCACCCGCTGCCCCGGCTTCAGGAACACGGTGACGCCCTTGCTGCGGCCCACGGTCTCCGGGTGGTGGACCTCCAGGCCCGCCGTGGCCGCGTCCACCTCCTCGATCTTGCCGCTGACGTGGACGGCGCTGTCCACAAAGGCCTGGGTGTTGCCCTCCAGGAGGACCTTGCCCTCGTGGAGGATGATGACCTCCTCCAGGATGTCGGCGGCCTCCTCAATGATGTGGGTGGAGACCACGAAGGTCCGGCCGGAGCTGGTGTACTCCTCCAGCAGCAGCTTGTAGAACTGCTCCCGGGCCACCACGTCCAGCCCCGCCACCGGCTCGTCCAGGAAGGTGTAGGGCGCCTTGGAGCACAGCGCCACGATGATGGTCACCATGCTGAGCATGCCCTTGCTCATCTTGGCGAACTTCTTCTTCACGTCCAGGTCAAAGAGCTTCACCAGCCGCTCCTCCATGGCCTTGTCCCAGTCCTCGTAGTAGGTGGCGGCAATGCGCAGGTACTCCTTGGCCTTCATGCCGGCCAGGCCGCTCTCGGCGTTGGCGTTCAGCTCACGGGAGAAGCAGAGCCTGGCAAGGCTCCTGCGGTTCTCCCACACGCCCTCGCCGTCCAGGGTGACGCTGCCCCTTGTTGCCGGGTTCTGGGCGGTGAGGACGGACAGCAGGGTGGTCTTGCCGGCGCCGTTGCGGCCGATGAGGCCGTAGATTTTCCCGGGCTGGAGATCCAGCGTCACCTCACGCAGCACGTCCTTGCCGCTGTAGGTCTTGACGATATTCTCACAATGCAGGCTCATATGGTTCTCTCTCCTATCATATTCAGTAGCTCCTCTTTCGAGATGCCAAGGCTTCTGGCCTCCGCCAGCAGGGGCGCCAGGAGGTTTTCCGCAAAGGCGGCCCGGCGCTTGGCCAGGATTTTTTCCCGGGCTCCCTTGGATACGAACATGCCGATACCCCGGCGCTTGTACAGGATCTCCTCATCCACCAGCAGGCCCACCCCCTTGGCGGCGGTGGCCGGGTTGATGGTGTAGAGCTTGGCCAGCTCGTTGGTGCTGGGCACCTGCTCCTCCTCCAGCAGGATTCCCCGCAGGATATCCGTCTCGATCATCTCGCTGATCTGGAGGTAGATGGACTTCTGCTCAGTCAGCCGCTCATTCAAACAGCTTCCCCCTTTCACCCTTTATTGGTCAAGTGGTTAATTACTTGTGTAACTAACTATAAAACAAAAGAACCGTTTTGTCAAGGGGGCGGAGAAATTTTTTTGCAGATGACAGGGGGCCGGACAATCGTCCGGCCCCACATATTCTGAGCTGTCGCAAACGGCTACACGCAAAAGCGGTCATATCCCTTCCAGCAGTCCAGGCAGAGCTTCCTCTCCCCCGCCAGCCGGATCCAGTTCGCGCCCGTCACCTCGCCGCATCCGTCGCAGACAAAAGAATCGAAAATTCTCGCCGGCTCCGGCAGTGCGACGGCAGTCTCCTTTCTGTCGAACAGCTCCCGCGGCTCGTGCGCCTCGTAGTAGGCAAAGGACTCCTCCCGGGTCATCCGCCCGGGCTTTGGCCGCAAAACCAGCCGGACGGACTGTCCGGTGCCGCGGCAGTAGAAGGAAAACGCCTGCTTTCCCCGCATGTGGAACAGGAGGTTTCCCTTTCCCACGCTGCACCCCAGCACCGCTTGGACGGCGTCCACGCCGCAGGCGTCATTTTCCGCGACGCAGACCACCTGCTCCCCGTCCGAGAAGGTCAGTCCCAGCAGCTCGATGGCGTACAGGGACGCCTTATAGCCGATCATCAGGCCGCCGCAGACATGTCCGTGGAACGCCACGGCCTTCTCCCACAGCTGCTTCTCATCCATATTCTGTCATTCCTTTCTGCCAGCGTGCCCCTCACAGGACCATGATCAGGGTTCCCGCGCCGATGAGGATGCACCCGGCAATCGACTTCGGCGTAAACTTCTCGTGGAGAATCAGCGCGGCCATCACCAGTGTTATGACCACGCTCAGCTTGTCAATGGGGACGACCTTGGACACCTCCCCCAGCTGAAGGGCACGGTAGTAGCACAGCCAGGACGCGCCGGTGGCCGCCCCCGAGAGGATCAGGAACAGCCAGCTTCTGCGGCTGATGTCCGCAATGCCGCCCTGGGCGTCGGTCAAAAACACCATCCCCCACGCCATCGCAACCACAACCACAGTCCTGACCGCGGTGGCCAGGTTGGAGTTTACCCCCTCGATCCCCACCTTGGCCAGAATGGAGGTGAGGGCCGCGAACAGCGCGGACAGCAGCGCGAACAGAAACCACATAACAAGTTCCTCCCTCTCCGAAATATCCTTTTAAGTTGGTGGATAGCCGCTTAATACGGCAGCTCTTCCCTGCCCGCCATGAACGCCAGGACCTTCTGCCGCTCTGCCTCGTCGGTGATGGGCGCGGGCTGCCAGTTATTGGTATTGCCGGTGTAGACGTAGCAGGGGATGAACTCCACGGCCTCGTCCGCCAACTGCCCGCCCTCCACGGTCAGCACCGCCCTGCAGATGACCGTCCGGTTCTCCGGCCGGCGGTTCCCGCCGTAGCAGAAGTTGCCCAGGGAGTAGACGATGTTCACCCCGTTGTAGACCTCCATGGGCTGGAGCACGTGGGGGTGGCACCCTACCACCAGATCCGCCCCGGCGTCTGCCAGCTTCCGGCACGCCCTCTGCTTCCAGTCCTCCACGTCGTGGGTCCCCTCTTTGCCGCCGTGAAAAAACACGATCTGGTAATCCGAGTTCTCCGCCGCCTCGTTCAGCCGCCGGATGATCTGGGACGCCTGGCCCTCGTTCCAGAGCCCGTGGCAGATCAGAGCAATGGTGAAGCCGTTCTTCTCCAGGTAAACGGTCTCATCGTTGGTCCCATAGGGCAGTCCTGCCGCCTCCACCGCCCTGGCGGTGTCCCTCCGGCCGGCCTCCCCATAGTCCCCGGTGTGGTTGTTGGCCAGCGAAACCGCCTCCACGCTGTTTTGGGCGAGGATACCGGCATTCGCCGCGGGGGCCTTGAACCAGTAGGCCGGATCGGTGCTTTTTTCCTTTTCCTTCAGAGGCCGGTCGGTGAGGACGTTCTCCAGATTGACAATGGTAAAGTCATCCGCGCTGAAGATGTCGTACACCTTCTCAAAAAAGTAGGCGGGCTCCTGGCGGGCGGCGTACCAGCTGAAGGATCCTTTATAGGTCTGCCCCTTGTGGGTGGCCAGCAGGCAGTCCCCGACAATGGACAGATCGATGGTAAAGGATCCGTCCGCCGGTTCGGCTGTCTCCCCGATCGCGGCCGGCTCCTGCCCGGAGGGCGGGGCGGCCGCAACCGCCGGTGTGCAGACTGCCGCCCACAGGACGGCGGAGAGAAGAAATGCCGCAAGCTTCATAGCCTGCTCCCCTTTCCAGCAGCGCCGCGCGGCGGCGCGTGATTCTCCCATATTATACCAGACAGACGGCCCCCCGGCAACCGATTCAGGGAAATATTCAGCGCGGAAGCAGCGGGACCGGCGGTTTATCCGCCGGTCCCGCTGTCCGCTGGCCTCCCGATCAGCCCGGAGGCCAGGTCATATCCCTCCCCGCCAGCACGTGGAAGTGCAGGTGGGGGACGCTCTGCTGGCCGGCCTCGCCGATGTTGGACACCACCCGGTAGCCCGGCCCGGCAAAGCCCAGCTCCTCCGCCAGCCTGGCAATCACGGCAAAGATATGGCCCACTATGGGGGCGTTCTCCTCGGTGACGGCGGAGACGGACTGGATGTGCTGCTTCGGCACCACCAGGAAATGGGTGGGGGCCTGGGGATCGATGTCATGGAACGCATAGCACAGCTCGTCCTCGTAGACCTTCTTGCTGGGGATTTCCCCGGCAATGATTTTGCAGAACAGACAATCGCTCATAACGCATCCTCCTTCTTATTGGTTGGGCACCACGGCGAAAAACTCCAGCAGCCCGCCGCTGTCGTTGATCAGGCTGTGGGCGTGGCCCTTGGGGCAGTAGTGGCAGCTCCCGGCGGAGAGGGGCTCGTCCCCGCCGTCATAGAGCACCCGCCCGGTCCCGGCCAGGATGTAGATGATCTCGCTGCTGGTCTCGTGGGTGTGGAGCCCGATGGTAGATCCCGGCTCCAACACGCCGTGCAGAATCTTTCCCAGCTCGTCCACCCGCATCTTGGCGCGCACGGCGCCCTCGCCGCCCAGGAAATTGGGGATCACCGTCTCCTCCATTTGGGAAAAATCAATCAGCATAGGAAACCTCCAATCAGTAAAGTCCTTTTTGATTCTTGTCCTAGGCGGACGGCCAATGCGCTCTTAAATGCGCAGTTAGACCAAGTCCGCCGCCCGGTAACCAACATTAAAAGTTCTTTTTGATTCTTGTCCTAGGCGGACGGCCAATGCGCTCTTAAATGCGCAGTTAGACCAAGTCCGCCGCCCGGTAACCAACATTAAAAGTTCTTTTTGATTCTTGTCCTGCCGGACGGCCAATGCGCTCTTAAATGCGCAGTTAGACCAAGTCCGCCGCCCGGCAGCCAACATTAAAAGTTCTTTTTGATTCTTTTTCTTTCAAGAAAAAGAATGACTGCCTCAGTCCTTCGCCTTCTCGCTGACGAAATCGTCCAAAGCCGCCAGGGCGTCGTCCAGCTTGAGCAGGTCGCTGCCGCCGCCCATGGCGCTGTCGGGCTTGCCGCCGCCCTTGCCGCCGCAGATGGGGGCGATGGCCTTGATGATCTCCCCGGCCTTGACGCCTCTGGCCACGGCCTCCTTGCCGCAGATGGCCTGGAAGGTGATCTTGCCCTCGTTGACCCCCGCCAGCAGCGCCACCACGCCGGGCTCCTTGTCCCGCAGGAAGTCGCCCATCCTGCGCATATCGTCGGCGGAGAGGCCGTTGCGGGACATGGAGAAAACCTTCAGCCCCTTGACGGCCTTGGCGCTCATGAGGAACTGCTCCGCCTGGCCGGTGAACTCCCTGGCCTTCAGCTTCTCAATGGTCTGGCGCAGCTCCCGCAGCTCCGCGTTCATCTGCACCGCCTTCTCCCGCAGCTCCGCGGGCTTGGCCTTCAGCTCCGCCGCCGCCTGGAACAGCATCTCCTGGGCCCGGTTCATCTGCTCCAAAGCCCGCTGGCCGGTGACGGCCTCGATGCGGCGCACGCCGGCGGCCACGGAGAACTCGCTCTCAATGTGGAAGAGCCCCGCCTTGGCGGAGTTGTCCAGATGGGTGCCGCCGCAGAACTCCACGGAGTAGCCCTCGCCGATGTTCACCACCCGGACCACATCGCCGTACTTCTCGCTGAACAGGGCGATGGCTCCGGTCTTCTTGGCCTCCTCAATGGGCATCTCCTTCGCCTCCACGGCAAAGCCGGCCAGGATGGCATTGTTGACCTCCTGGGACACCCGGCTGAGCTCCTCCGCGGTCATGGCGGTGAAGTGGGTGAAGTCGAAGCGCAGGTAGTCGTCCTCCACCAGGGAGCCCGCCTGGTGAACGTGGTCCCCCAGCACGGCGCGCAGCGCCTTGTCCAGCAGGTGGGTGGCGGTGTGGGCCCGCATGACGGCCTTGCGGCGCTCGGGGTCAATTGCGGCGCTGACGGTGTCCCCCACCTTCAGCATGCCCTCGGCCATCTTGCCGTAGTGCATATACTTGCCGCCCTTGTTCTTCTGCACGTCGGTGACGGCAAACTGGCACGCGCCGCCGCGCAGGAAGCCGTGGTCGGCCACCTGGCCGCCCATCTCGGCGTAAAAGGGCGTCTTGTCCAGGACCACGATGCCCTCCACGCCGGGCATCATCGCCTCGGCCAGTTCATTTTCCACCACCAGAGCCACCACCTTGGCGTCCTCAATGGCGGAATTGTCGTAACCGACAAACCGGGTGGACGGTACGTCCTTGCCGAACTCCACGCCGGCCCAGCCCAGATCGCCCAGGGCCTCCCGGGCTTTACGGGCACGGGTGCGCTGTTCGTTCATGAGCTGCTTGAATGCGTCCTGGTCCACGCTCATCCCCTCTTCCTCCACCATTTCCACGGTCAGATCGATGGGGAAGCCGTAGGTATCATAGAGCTTGAAGGCATCCGCGCCGGAGAAGGTCTTCCCCCCCTCGGCCTTGTGGCTCTCCAGCATCTCGGTGAAGATCTTCATGCCGCCGTCGATGGTCTTGGCGAAGCTCTCCTCCTCCATGCGGATGACGCGGGTGATATAGCTCTCCTTCTCCCGCAGGTCCGGGTAGGCGCACTCGTTCTCGCCGATGACGGTGGCGCAGACCTCGAAGAGGAAGGGTCGGTCCACCCCCAGCAGCTTCCCGTGGCGGGCGGCACGGCGGAGGAGGCGGCGCAGGACGTAGCCCCGGCCCTCGTTGGAAGGCAGCACGCCGTCGCAGATCATCATGGTGGCGGATCGGATGTGGTCGGTGATGACCCGCAGGCTCACGTCGATCTGGTGGCTCTGGCCGTACTTGGCGCCGGTGATCTCGCTGACCTTGTTGGTGATGTTCATGACCGTGTCCACGTCAAAGAGGGAGGCCGCGTCCTGGCTGGCGATGGCCAGGCGCTCCAGGCCCGCGCCCACGTCGATATTCTTCTGCTTGAGCTCCTCATAGTGGCCCTGGCCGTCGTTGTCGAACTGGCTGAACACGTTGTTCCAGATCTCGATATAGCGGTCGCACTCGCAGCCCACGGTACACCCGGGCCTGCCGCAGCCGTACGCCTCCCCGCGGTCGTAGTAGACCTCGGAGCAGGGGCCGCAGGGGCCGGAGCCGTGCTCCCAGAAGTTGTCCTCCTTGCCGAACTTGAAGATGCGTTCGGCGGGGATGCCCACGTCCTTATTCCAGATCTCGAAGGCCTCGTCGTCGGCGGGGGTGGTCTCGTTTCCGGCGAAGACGGAGGGGTAGAGCCGGTCGGGCTCCAGCCCCAGCCACTCGGGGCTGGTCAGGAACTCCCAGCACCAGGGGATGGCCTGCTTTTTGAAGTAATCGCCAAAGGAGAAGTTGCCCAGCATCTCAAAATAGGTTCCGTGGCGGGCGGTCTTGCCGATATTCTCGATATCGCCGGTGCGGATGCACTTCTGGCAGGTGCAGACACGGTGGCGGGGGGGCTCCACCTCGCCGGTGAAGTAGGGCTTCATGGGCGCCATGCCGGAGTTGATGAGCAGCAGGCTGGCGTCATTCTGGGGGATGAGGGAGAAGCTGGGGAGTCTGAGATGGTCCTTGCTCTCAAAAAATTTCAGGAACATTTCGCGGATTTCGTTTGCGCCGTAGGATTTGTGCATGGGAATTCTCTCCTTTACTTTGTTTCTTCGCGCCGGTACGGCGCGAGGGGGATTTTTTCTTCTATTGGCTTTGCCCCTGCCGGGGCGGGCCTGCTTTTTGTGCGAACAAAAAGCAGCAAAAAGTCGCTGGGGGTATTCCCCCAGCCCCCCTTTTATTACGGGGGCTGTCGGACACGGGGGGAAAGACAAGAGCTGCGGTGCCTAATGTCATTAAGTTGGGAATGGGGAGAAAATAAAGTCAAAAAAGATGTAAAAAGGGGTTGACAAAAGAGAAAAAATGTGCGGCGAAGCCCTGAAAAGTAAACTTGCTTTTCGGGAGGGCGCACATGAAATACACACCAAA
>CAJUQS010000007.1 GCA_910588365.1 uncultured Oscillospiraceae bacterium
TATCTATCAGCTGTTTGAGAATGCTGTAATGGACAATATCATCCGTGTGAACCCTGCGTCAAATGCGTTCCGCAATTTCCGTAAGACCGCAGAATTGAACCCTGCGTGCAGGGAGCCATTGACGGTAGAGCAGCAAGAACTATTTATTGATTACATTTACGCTTCTGAAAAATATAATAGGATGGCAAACCTATTCACAGTGTTGCTTGGCACGGGAATGCGGATTGGAGAAGCCCTTGGCCTAAGATGGTGTGACTGCGATTTTGAGGAAGGCATCATCCATGTGACACACGCCTTGTTGTATAAGCAAGGGGAGGACGGCAACTATCGCTACAGGGTGTCTGCTCCAAAAACAGAAGCGGATTTCCGGGAAATTCCTATGTTCGATGAAGTGAAGGCTGTTTTGCAGTGGGAACGTGAGAAACGGCACACCGTTAGGAATAATTTGTTGTAGATGGATATAGCGATTTCATCTTTTTGAACAACAACGGGCAAGTCTACACACAATCGTTCATTTACGATACGATCCAAGGTATAACCACCTCCTATAACAAAGAGAAATATGCGCGGGCCCGGGAGGAGAAACGGCAGCCGTGTTATCTTCCAAATCCCTTATCAGTTTAAGTGTTGTTGAGTAAAAATAGCGAATAATCAGCGGAATATCTGTTGTGAGGTACATGTCATGGAGAAAGAAGCAACGGGGACTGTGGTATCAGTTGCGAAACAGTGGTGGTTAAAGGTTAACACCAAACCTGTAAGATTACATCCTTTGGATGGGGCAATATTTCCACATATCATAAAGGTGAAATATGCAGTAGATGGGAAGGAATATACTTGTAGAAAGTGGATAAATGCTGGACATCAAGTGCCTGGCGAAGGGGCCGCGATAAAGGTCGTTTATCGCACAGACAAACCCTCCAAGGCAAGAGTTATAATCTAAAAAGACAGGGTGATTAATGCTATTCAGTTACCCTATATTTTATAAAACCAGAGCTGTTGTATGAATATGCGCTATTTAGAATAAAAAAGCAGTAGCAATACGAGGTTAATAAGGGACTCTTCCAAAAATCAACGTCCATATACTGAGGCATACTTTCTGCACACGGATGTGTGAGAGTGATATTTACATTAAGGTGCTTCAGGACGTTATGGAACATCGGAATATCCGCACTACAACGGAAACTTACGCAAAGGCATTCCGAGATAAGAAGGTTGTGGCTGTGAGGGCGCCCAATAGGGCATTCAAAATCTCGTAACTATACTGCACTGCCCCAACGGTTTCCAGGTTTTTTGTGTAAAATGAAAGGGCTATCGGTTTACACCAATTTTATACCACTTGGGCGAGAAATTACGCCATGATTTGAGAAGATATGAAAAATATGAAAACCGCGAAGCCGTTGCGTCGCAACACTTCGAGAAGCTTTGAGACGAAAGGGGCGGTGTTGTGTACCTGAAAGCATTGGAGATCCAGGGCTTCAAATCCTTCCCAGACAAGACAGTGCTGAACTTCGGCGAGGATATCACCGCCATTGTGGGGCCCAACGGTTCCGGGAAGTCCAACATTTCCGACGCGATCTGCTGGGTTATGGGGGAGCAGTCCGTGCGGAGCCTCCGGGGGAACAGGATGGAGGACGTGATCTTCGGCGGCACGGCCAAGCGCAGTCCCGTGGGCTTCGCCCAGGTGACGCTGGTGCTGGACAACAGCACCCAGATCTTCCCCGCCATCGACAGCAGCGAGGTGATGGTCACCCGCCGCTACTACCGCAGCGGGGAGAGCGAATACTATATCAATAAGCAGTCTGTCCGCCTGCGGGACATCAACGAGCTGTTCATGGACACCGGCCTGGGCCGGGAGGGATACTCCATCATCGGCCAGGGCCGCATTGACGAAATCCTCTCCCAGCGCGGCACGGACCGGCGGGAGATCTTCGAGGAGGCGGCGGGCATCTCCAAGTACCGCCACCGTAAGGAGGAGACAGAGCGCCGCCTCCAGCGCACAGAGGAAAACCTGGTGCGCGTGGGCGACAAGATCAGCGAGTTGGAGCTGCAGGTGACGCCCCTGCGGGAGCAGGCGGAAACCGCCCGGCGCTACCTGCTGCTGCGGGACGAGCTGCGTACGCTGGAGATCTCCGTGTGGATGGAGCGGCTGGAGGAGATCAAGACCGCCAAGAACCGCCTCCAGGCGGATTACGCCGCCGCCAAGGCCGCCCAGGAGGCCGCCCAGGCCCGGCAGGACGCCCTCTACGCGGAAAACGAGCAGTTCTCCCTGCGTGTCCAGGAAAACGACACCCGGCAGGAGCAGGCCCGCCAGGATGCGGAGGGCTTTGCCGCCCAGGCCGCCGGCGAGGAGACTGCCGCAGAAATGCTGCGATCGGGCATCCAGAACCGGATCCGGTCCATCGCCGATCTGGAGGAGGAGCTGGAGCGGCAGTTAAGCCGCAGCCGCAGCGCCCAGGAGGAGCTGGACGGACTGCGCCGCCGCCAGGAGGAGCTGGACGGCCAGATCGCCGGTCTGGAGGAGGAGCTGGAGAAGCTGCGGGAGCAGGCGCGTCAGGCCGCCGAGAGCGCCGGCAGCGCCGGGGACGAGATTGCCGCCCTTCAGGCGGGCGAAACCCTGGCCGCCGACGCCGCCGCCAAGGGCCGGGAGCGCCTGTCCGCCCTGCGGGCCGGACTGGAGCAGATGGACGCCCGGCAGCGGGACGTGGAGCGGGAGCTGGCGTCAGTCCAGGCCCAGCGGGACACCGCGCTCCGGGATGCAGGGACCGTCCGCCGGTCCCTGGAGGACGCGGAGGAGGAGGCACGGAGCGCGGCCAACATCATCCAGGGGCACACCCTGCGGATGGAAGGCCGGGAGTCGCGGGCCCAGGCGGCGGCCGACGCCCACCTCCAGCTGACCATGGAGCAGAACAACCTGGATTCCCGTATCCGTATGCTCACGGAGATGGAGAAGGAGTACGAGGGGTTCAGCAAGGCCGTCCGGGTGGTGATGCAGAGCGCCGGGCGGGGCGTGCTGGGCGGGATCCACGGCCCGGCGGCAAGTCTGATGAAGACCGGCGGCAAGTTTGCCGTCGCTCTGGAGGCCGCCTTGGGCGCCGGGATGCAGAACATTGTGGTGGACCGTGAGGAGGACGCCAAGAGCGCCATCCAGCTCCTCAAGCAGCGGGACGCCGGCCGGGCCACCTTCCTGCCGCTGACCGCCATCCGGGGCGACGAGCTGCGGGAGCAGGGCGTGGAGGGCGAGCCGGGCTTTGTGGGTCTGGCCTCCCGGCTCATCTCCCACGCCCCCCGCTATGACCATATTTTCCGCAATCTGCTGGGCCGCACGGTGGTGGTGGAGGATCTGGACTGCGGCATCGCCATGGCGCGCAAGTACCAGCACCGCTTCCGCATCGTCACCCTGGACGGGCAGATCATCAACCGGGGCGGCTCCATGACCGGCGGCAGCGCCTCCAAGAGCGCCGGGGTCCTCTCCCGGGCCAACGAGCTGGAGGCCCTCGGGAGGCGGCGCTCCGCCCTCTCAGAGCAGCTCTCCGGCGCCCAGCGTGAGAAGGAGGAGGCCGCCCGGGAGCTACAGGCCGCCCGGTACGAATTGCAGGTGGCGGAGGGCCAGCGCCGCGCGGCGGAGGACGCCGTGCTGAAGCTCCAGGGGGAGCTGCGCCAGTACACCGCCCTGCTGGAGAGCATCCGCGCCGGCGCGGAAAATCTGGCCGGCGAGAGCGATGCCCTTACCGCCCGCATGGCCGGCAGCCGGGAGGAGATCGCGGCCATCCAGAAGGAGATCGAGGCCCGGGAAGGCGAGGCCGCCAGCCTGCGCCGGACCATCCAGGAAAAGCTGGCGGGCCAGACAGACCTGCAGCGCTATTCCAGCCGCCTGGGCGAGGACATGTCGGAGCGGAAGGAGCGCCTGGCCGGCCTGCGGGCCCAGCGGGAGGCTGTTTTGGAGAGTACCGCCCGCCTGGAGCAGACGGCGCGGGATCTGGCCGGGGACCGGGCCCAGCGCCTGGCCCGGGCGGCGGACTACCGCAGGGCAAACGACGCGGACGAGCTGGAGATCGGGCGGCGCACCGAGGCCGCCGCGTCCCTGCGCCTGAGCGCCAAGGAGTGCCAGGACCGCCTGCGCCAGCTGCAGGAGGCCAAGCTCCGCCTGGAGCAGGAGCGCACCACCATGGGTGCGCGGCTGAAGGAGTGCAACGAGGCGGTGCTGGACGCCGAGCGGGAGGCCGCCCGGCTGGAGCAAAAGCTGAACACCGGGGACATGGAGGAGCGGCAGATTCTGGACCGGCTGTGGGAGAGCTACGAGGTGAGCCACTCCGCCGCCATGGAGCTGCGCATCGAGCTGGACAGCACGGCAAAGGCGGTCCGCCGCATCGGCGAGCTCAAGCGGGAGATCAGCGGCCTGGGCAGCGTCAACGCAGGCGCTATCGAGGAGTTCGCCCGGGTCAACGAGCGCTACACCTATCTGACCGGCCAGCGGGACGACGTGGAGAAGGCCAGGGGCGAGCTGCTGGGGATCATCGCCGAGATCACCCGGGAGATGACCGCCATCTTCGGCCAGCAGTTCCGGCTCATCCAGGACTCCTTCCAGGAGACCTTCCTGGACCTCTTCGGCGGCGGCCAGGCCGCGCTGGAGCTGGAGGACCCGTCGGATATCCTGGGCTGCGGCATTGAGATCAAGGTCCAGCCCCCCGGCAAGACCCTCAGGACCCTCTCCCTCCTGTCCGGCGGCGAGAAGGCGTTCGTGGCCATCGCCCTGTACTTCGCGATTTTGAAGGTACACCCCACCCCCTTCTGCGTCATGGATGAGATTGAGGCGGCCCTGGACGAGCCCAACGTGGTGCGGGTGGCCCGCTATATGCGCTCCATCGCCAGGAAGACGCAGTTCATCATCATCACCCACCGCCGGGGCACCATGGAGGAGGCGGACGTCCTGTACGGCGTGACCATGCAGGAGAAGGGCGTGAGCAAAATGCTCAGCATCAATTTAAACGATGTATCAGAAGAGCTGAACATCAAATAATGCTCTATAGCAATCCTCGAAAATGCCAACAGCAGTTCAGCAAACAGAGACAGCACATGGCGGCGCCTCTATTCACTTCCTTTGCTGCCGTTATTTCTGAGGCTTGCGATAAGAACGATATTTCTCCCGCGTCCCGACGGCGCGGGAAAGGAGGATATGTATGGGTTTTTGGCAGAAACTGAAAAAAATCTATATGGGCGACGTCTTCGGCGCCGCCATCAGCGAGGCGGACGAGGCATTCTTCGACGATCTGGAGGAGATGCTCATCCTGGCCGACGTGGGTCTGGAAACCTCCACCGAGGCGGTCAAGGAGCTGCGCACCCGGATGATTGAGGACAAGATCGCCGGCCAGGAGCCGGTGAAGAAGTGCCTGCGGGAGATCCTGGCCGAGCGCCTCAGCGTGGGCGACACGGCCCTGAACCTCTCCACCCGGCCCTCCGTGGTACTGGTGGTGGGCGTCAACGGCGTGGGCAAGACCACCTCCATCGGCAAGCTGGCCAACTCCCTGCGCCAGGAGGGCAAGCGGGTGTTGCTGTGCGCCGGCGACACCTTCCGTGCCGCCGCCGCCGACCAGCTGGAGATCTGGGCGAACCGCGCCCACTGCGAGCTCGTCCGGCAGAAGGAGGGCGCGGACCCGGGCGCGGTGCTCTTCGACGCCATCCAGGCCGCCAAGGCCCGGGGCGTGGACGTGGTCATCTGCGACACCGCCGGGCGGCTCCACAACAAGGCCAACCTGATGGCGGAGCTGTCCAAGCTGCGGCGGATCATCGACCGGGAGCTGCCGGAGGCGGCGCTGGAGATCCTGCTGGTGCTGGACGCCACCACCGGACAGAACGGCCTCATCCAGGCCAAGCAGTTCAAGGAGATCTCCGGCTGCACGGGCATCGTCCTCACCAAGCTGGACGGCACCGCCAAGGGCGGCATCGTCATCGCCATCGCCCAGGAGCTGCAGGTGCCCGTGAAGTTCGTGGGCCTGGGCGAGGGCATCAAGGACATGCAGCCCTTCGACGCCCAGGAATACGTGGAGGCGCTGATTTAAGGTGAAAAGGCTGAACCTGATGGGGCTGAAAATGACCATCATGGGGGCCGCGCTGACGGTATGCGGGATGGCAAGCCCTTTGTGCTTTTATGGCGGCCTGGCGCTGATGTTTGCAGGCCTGTTTGTTGGGGATAAGGTAAATACAGAGGAGAGAAGCAAAAATGAACCGAATTGATGGCAGAAAAGAGAACGAACTGCGTCCAGTGACAATGACTGCCAATTTCGTGGACTTCGCCGAGGGCAGCGTGCTCATCCAGTGCGGCAAAACCAAGGTCCTCTGCTGCGCCAGCGTGGAGGACGGCGCGCCCCGCCACGTGCCCGAGGGCACGGGCTGGGTGACGGCGGAGTATTCGATGCTGCCCCGGGCCAACCGGGAGCGGTCCCGCCGGGATGTGAGCAAGCTCAAGCTGAGCCCCCGGTCGGCGGAGATCCAGCGGCTCATCGGCCGAAGCCTCCGGGCGGCGGTGGATCTGAGCGCCCTGGGGGATCGGACCATCACCATTGACTGCGACGTACTGCAAGGTGACGGCGGCACCCGCACCGCCTCCGTCACCGGCGGCTTTGCGGCACTGGCCCTGGCCTGCAAAAAACTGGCGGCTGAGGGCAGGCTGGAAAAAAATCCCATCAGGGGCCATGTGGCCGCCATCTCGGCGGGTATCGTGGAGGACGCGCCTTTGCTGGATCTCTGCTATGAGGAGGACAGCCGGGCCATGGTGGATCTCAACTGCGTCATGGACGAGGCGGGCCGGCTCATCGAGATTCAGGGCACCGGCGAGGGCCGGAGCTTCACGGCGGAGGAGCAGCGGAAGCTGGTGGAGCTGTGCGCCGGCGGCATCCGGGAGCTCATTAAGAAACAGAAAGAAATATTGGGAGGCTGAACACGACATGAAATTTGTCCTCGCTTCACAGAATAAGCACAAGCTGACGGAGATGCAGTCCATTCTCTCCGCCCACGGCGTGGAGGTGGTGCTCCAGTCGGACATGGGGCTCCACGTGGACGTGGAGGAGACCGGCGAGACCTTCGCGGAGAACGCCATGCTGAAGGCCCAGGCGGTGATGAAGGCCAGCGGCCTGCCGGCCATCGCCGACGACTCCGGGGTGTGCGTGGACGCGCTCAACGGCGCGCCCGGGGTGTACTCCGCCCGCTACGGCGGCCCGGAGCTGGACGACGCGGGCCGGTACCGCCTGCTGCTGTCCAACATGCAGGGCGCCAGGACCCGCGCCGCCCACTTCACCAGCGCCATCGCCTGCGTCTTCCCCAACGGCGACACACTGGAGGCCCAGGGCATCTGTCCCGGCACCATCGCCTTCGCCCCCCAGGGCAACGGCGGCTTCGGCTACGATCCGGTGTTCTTCCTGCCGGAGCTGCGCAAGACCTATGCCCAGCTGACGCCGGAGGAGAAGGCCGCGGTGAGCCACCGCGGAAAGGCCCTGGAAATTTTTGACGGCAAGCTGAGGGAGTATCTGAAAAGCCGGTAGGGTTTTCAGAACTCGTACCCCGGGCTTGCGCAGCCCGGACCTGCGGTACCTTTTTGTGTGAACAAAAAGGTACCAAAAAGTCACTCAAGGACTCCGTCCTTGAAAATCCCGAATGTTTTGTTTAGCTGCGCTCCGACGGACCAGGTTTGGTTCTACCCAAGTGCTTACCCTTCGTCTGCCGCTGCCCAGCGTCTACCCACGGGTTCTAACGCACTCCCTGCTGTGGCACATCGGTGCGGTGCAGATTTGCCGCGCAGCGATTCGGAGTATCCCCGCTACTGGCTCTCTCCCTTTAAGAGGCCGGCAGGCGGAGTTGGATGAGAGCCAGACCACTAGATCAGAACCCCGTAGGAAACTCTTGTTCACGGGGCAGAGCAGCTCTTCATTTGCAGAGCGTGTCCGAAAAACCCCCGTAAAACGGAGGGGGTCCAGCCCCTGGGGGGCTGGCGCCTTTTTGGTTACTTTTTGTGCGCACAAAAAGTAACAAGGTGGTACTTGTGCCACCGGGCCAGTCGTTCGGCTTCGCCGAATGACGGCCCCGGGAGGGTGTGGGGCCGCGTAGGCCCCACTTAGCTCGCGTCATTCGGCAGAGCCGAACGACCGCTCGGGCGGTGCAAGCACCGCCTTGGGCTGCGTAAGCCCCAACAAAGAGAAACATTTTGCCTCGCGCCGGGACGGCGCGAAGAAGGGAATATAAAAAAGAATGGAACTGACAAGCAAGCAGAGAGCCCAGCTCAGGGGTCTTGCAAACCATATTGATACCATCATCCACATCGGCAAGGACGGCATCAGCGACAACCTCGTCAAGCAGGCCAACGACGCCCTGGAGGCCCGGGAGATCATCAAATGCAGGGTGCTGGAGAACTCCCTGCTCACCGCCCGGGAGGCCTGCGGAGAGCTGGCCAAGCTGACCCGCAGCGAGGAGGTCCAGGTGATCGGAACGAAGTTCGTCCTCTACCGGCAGCACTACGACAAGAGCCGGCGGAAAATTGAGCTGATTCGGGACCGGAAAGCAAAATAACCTGTTGACACAGACGCGGGTGTGTGCTACCGTATTTTACAAAATCAGACGCACGTTATTCCAAAGGAAAAGAGGCCTTGCCTTGAAGATCGGAATTTATGGCGGAACCTTCAATCCCATCCACATGGGGCATATCTCGGCCGCCCGGTTCGCCGTGGACTACCTCGGGCTGGATCAGCTCTGCCTCATCCCCACCGGCATCCCTCCGCACAAGCAGCTGGCCTCCGACGCGCCCTCACCGGAGCACCGCCTGGCCATGGCCCAGCTGGCGGCGGAGGCCATCGGCCCCCAGGCCCGGGCCAGTGCCGTGGAGCTCTACCGCCAGGGGCGCAGCTATACCATCGACACCCTGCGGGAGCTGAAAAAAGAGCACCAGGGGGACCGGCTGTACCTGCTGATGGGGGCCGATATGTTCCTGGCGTTTCAAAACTGGCGCAGCCCCGGCGAGATTGCCGGCCTGTGCACCCTGTGCGCCTTCGGCCGCAGCGAGGCCGACACCGAGGAGCTCTTTGCCGTGCAGAGGGACTATCTGCACAGGACCTTCGGCGCGGAGGTCGTCACCCTGGTCCTCCCCCATATCACCGACATCTCCTCCACCCGCCTGCGCGGGAGCCTGGAGCGGGGCGGAGGCCGGGAGTATCTGGACCCGGCGGTATACGGCTATATTCTGCGCAAGGGGCTCTACGGCGTCCGGTCGGATCTGAAGCGCCTCGGCCTGGAGGATCTGCGCTGTGCCGCCCTGAGTATGCTCTCCCGCCGGCGCGTCCCCCACGTGCTGGGCACCGAGGAGACGGCGGCCAGTCTGGCCCGCCGCTGGGGCTCGGACGAGACGTCCGCCCGCCGGGCGGCCCTGCTCCACGACTGTACCAAAAAATTTGACAGGGAACAACACCTGGCTGTCTGCCGTCTATACGACATTGAGCTGGACCAGGAGGAGCGGCAGGAGGAGAAGCTGCTCCACGCCCTCACCGGCGCGGCTGTGGCGCGGTATGAGTTCGGCCTCACCCCGGAGGAGGTGAGCGCCATCCGCTGGCATACCACCGGCAGGGCGGGCATGACCACGCTGGAAAAGATCATCTATCTGGCGGATTACATCGAGCCCAACCGGGACTTCTGCGATCTGACCGAGCTGCGGAAGCTGGCCTTTGAAGATCTGGACCGTGCCATGCTCCTCGGTTTGACCATGGCGGTCCGCGACCTGAAAAAAAGAGGGGTTGCGGTCCACTCCAACAGTGTGTGCGCGAGGGATTATCTGAAAGGAAAGCTGACATGAGCAGGACAAAAGGCAAGCGGGAGGCCGCCACCGGCGGCAGCTGGCACAGGGGCGGCGATCCCTTCGCCGGGGAGAGCGCTCCAAAAGGAACGAAAGCGGGCGGAAAGGGCAAAAAAGCGGCCCTGATCGCCCTCAGCTGCGTGCTTCTGGCCGCGGCGGCTGTCACCGTCTGGTGGTTCACCTCCGTCCGGGCCCCGGACGTGAGCGGCAACGACCGGCCCGGCGTCACCAACAACAATCCCAGCTTGAAGCCCAGTGACACGGACAGCGTCACGGACGGCCCGGAGGCCGCCGCCGGGCGGAAGGAGGACTTCTTCACCTTCCTCCTGCTGGGCAAGGACACCTCCAGCGGCAGTACCGACACCATCATCCTGGTGTCCTACGACGTGCCCAACCAGCAGGTGAACATGATGAGCATCCCCCGGGACACCGCCGTCAACGTGCCCTGGTCCGTCAAGAAGATCAACAGCGTCTACAGCGCCAAGGAGTCCAGCGGCGGCGGCCTGGAGAACCTGAAAAAGCAGGTGGGCTATCTCACTGGCGTGATGCCGGACCGGTATGTCATCGTGGAATGGGAGGCCGTGGGCGAGATCGTGGAGGCCGTGGGCGGCGTGGAGTTCGACGTGCCCCGGAACATGAACTACGACGACCCCTACCAGAACCTCCACATCCACATCAACAAGGGCCTGCAAACCCTTGACGGCAAGCAGGCCATGGGCGTCATCCGCTACCGCCACGACAACCGGCGGCCCGACGGTACCATGCCCGGCTACGCCGACGGCGATTTGGGCCGGACCGAGACCCAGCAGGCGTTTTTGAAGGCCATGGCCAAGAAGGTGCTCCAGCTCCAGAACGTGACCAAGGTGGGCAACTTTGTGAAGACCTTCCTGGACCACGTGGAGACGGACATGGATCTGACCGAGATGATGTGGTTTGCCACCAAGGCCATGAGCATGGACGCGGACGCCATCCAGGCGTGCACGATGCCCAATGAGGCCCACACCTTCCGGGGCGGCTCCTACGTATTTGCCAATATCGACGAGCTGGTCACACTCGTCAACGAGCAGTTCAACCCCTATAACCGGGAGGTGACCGCGGACGACCTCCAGATCATGGTGCGCAACTCCAACGGCTCGGCCTACGTCACCAACGGCGAGCTTCTGGACTCCAGGTGGTCCAAGGGCTCCTCCGGCGGCTCCTCTGGCGGCTCCTCCGGCAGCAGCTCCAAGCCCAAAGACCCGGATCCCGAGCCAGCTCCCGAGCCGGATGAGCCCTCCCAGCCCAGCGACGAGCCTTCCCTGCCGGATCCCGGCACATCCGGGCAGCCCGGCGGCGGCACCGCGGCACCGCCGGAGTCCAGCGATCCCGGCATGACCGCCGATCCGGAGCAGCCGGAGAATCCCGGGAATTCCGGGGATCCGGAACAGCCGGAAAATCCCGGCGAATCCGACCCCGGAACCGGCTCCCCCGATACGCCTGACATCCCTGATGCCCCCGACACGCCCCCCCAGGAGGGGCCGGCGGATCCGCCGCCCGCTTCTGATCCGGCCCCGGAGCCGGAGCCCGAACTGCCGCCTGAGCCCACCCTCCCCCCTGTTGAGGACCTCACGGCGGACGGCGGGGCCGCCGCGTAAAAGCGGCCATCAATCCCGAAAGGACAGAGAGACATGGCATACAAAGGCAGAAGACAAGCACCCCGCCCGGGAAAGAGCGAGTGGGACTCCAGGGCCCCGCTGGACCCCTTTTCGTCCTCCTCCATGGGCGATCCCTTCGCGGGAGGGCCTGAGAAGCCGCCGAAGGGACCCGGACTGGGCGCCCGCTGGGGCGCTTTCTGGGACTCCGGAAAGGGCAAGGTCCTTGTGGCCGTGGCTGGATGTCTGGCCGTAATCGCCGTGGCGGCGGTTGTGGCGGTGAAGCTGTGGATCAAGCCGCCTCCGCTGCCCAGCGACGATCCTGCGGACCAGATCCAGTCGGCCCAGCCGGACCAGACCGATCCCGTCTCCGATGAGCCGGACGATCCCACAGACGACGAGCTCTACCCGGACGACGGATACATGGGCGACATGCCCTCCGTCTCCGGCAAACGGAAGGATGGGGTCTTTACCTTCCTTCTCGTGGGCACCGACATGGACGACGGCAATACGGACACCATCATGGTCGCCAGCTACGACACGGTCAATCAGGACGTCAGCATCATGAGCATCCCCCGGGACACCATGATCAACGCCAGCTGGGACATCAAGAAGATCAACTCTGTCTACTCCCGATCCGGCGACGGCATCGACGCCCTGCTCAAGCGGGTCAAAACCCTGGTGGGCTTTACCCCGGACTTCCACGTCAAGGTGGATTTGAAGATGTTTGTGGAGCTGGTGGACCTGGTGGAGGGCGTGGAGTTCGACGTGCCCCAGGATATGAACTACGACGATCCCTACCAGGACCTCCACATCCACCTGAAAAAGGGTGTACAGGTCCTGGACGGCGAGAAAGCCATGGAGCTGGTTCGCTTCCGCCGCTATAGCGAGGGGGACATCAAGCGGGTGGAGGTCCAGCAGGCCTTCATGAAGGCCCTCATCAAGGAGTGCCTGAGCATTGAGCACTGGGGAAAGCTCAAGTCCTATATCGATCTGGCCATGGACAATGTGCAGACCGACCTGGAGTTCGGCTCGGTGGTGTGGTTCGCCGCCAACGTGCTGGGACTCAACAGTGCCCCGGCGCTGAACATGGACGATGTGTACACCTGCACTCTCCCCGGTGACTACTGGGGCTCCGCCTGGAGCCGCGACACCCACCAGCAGCAGTCCTATGTGACCATCTACCCCCGGCAGGTGGTGGAGCTGGTGAACGAGCGGTTCAATCCCTACGAGCAGAAGGTCACCACCGCCATGCTGGACGCCATGAGCATCCTGTCCAACGGCGACATCGCCTCCTCTACCGGCTCCCTCAAGGACACCCGGCACAACGCCATCATGGCGGTACAGCGCGGCGAGGCCTATTACGACGATGACGGCAACTTCGTCCGCGGTACGCCCCCGGCCAGGCCCAAGCAGGACGAGAACGGCAACTACTACCTGGAGAACGAGGACGGCAGCATCGTCTTTACCGACAGGGAGGGCAACCCCCTGGATCAGGAGCCCAACCTCCCAGAGGAGGGGGACAACGAATCCGGCCTGCCCATTCAGGATCCCAGCGGGACGGGCAACGACGGCACCCCGTCCGGCCCCTCCGGGGACAGCTCCGGCACCGCGTCCGGCAATTCGGGGAACACCCCTGACAATCCGAATCCCCCTGACGGGGGCGGCGATACGCCGGATCCCGATGCCGCCGGCACGGAGGAGCCCCTCCCCCCCGCTGAGGAAGGGGACCAGACCGCTCCCCCGCCGGCAGACGCTCCAGACGGCACGGACTCCGCAGACAATCAGACCCAGCAGCCCCCGGCGGAAGCTGACACGCCTCCCGCAGGCGAACCGGCCCCTCCCCCGGAGCCGGAGTCACCGGCGGACAATCAGATCCCCGACTGGCTGTTTCCCGCCCAGGGGTAACGGATTTCCCTCTATGCGCCCGGGACGGTACGCGGGCGTCAAAGAAGCTTCCATGTAAATTTTGATAAAAGAGAGGAGCAGCATATGACACCTAAAGAAATGGCGATTCTTGCGGCAAAGGCTCTGGACGGCAAGAAGGGCGAGGAGATCAAGGTCATTGAGGTCACGGATTTGACCAGCCTGGCGGACTACTTCGTCATCTGCACCGGCTCCAGCACCACCCAGATCAACGCCCTGTGCGGCGCTGTGGAGGAGAAGCTGGAGCTGGAGGCCGGCGAGAAGCCCCTGCACCGCGAGGGACACCGGGGCGGCATCTGGGTCCTGCTGGACTACGGCTGCCTGGTGGTCCACGTGTTTAACAGCGAGGCCCGGGAGTTCTACGGCCTGGAGCGGCTGTGGAACGACGGCAAGCCCCTGGAGCTGGCGGATCTCACGGCCGGGGTTTGATTCCAGCGGCTGAATGAACGCGCCTGCCCAGCAGCCCTGTCCGGCTGCTGGGCAGAGTAACATAATGAAAGGGAGGCCAGCCATGCTTTCTCTGATCAAGGACCACGTCAGTGACGCCGCCGCACCCTTTATCTTTGTTGGGCTGTTCCTCGTCATCGTGGGCGCTTCCCTGTGGCTGACGCCCCGGCTGGCCAAGTGGCTGGACGAGCGCTCCGCCCAGAACAGGGGCTACTTCGACGGCATGCTGGAGGAGGACCCCGGCCAATCCCGGAAAAAGGAGGACGCGGCGGATGAACCGGCTGACTGATCTGCCCAACATCGGCCCAAAGCTGGCGGAGCACCTGGAAAAGGCGGGGATCCCCTCACCAGAGGCCCTGCGGGAGGCCGGCGCGGAGACGGCTTTTCTCCGCATCCGCACCCAGGTGGATTCCACCGCCTGCCTTCACGAGCTGGAGGCCCTGGCGGGGGCTGTGGAGGGCGTGCGCAAGAGTCTGCTGCCCCCCGATCGCAAGGCGGAGCTGAAAGCCTGGTTCCGCTCCTGAGAGCCTGTTTAACATCTCCTCGCGCCCGCCTTGGCGGCATATTTTCCGCCCTGACTGCGTTAAAAATCCTTGCAATCCGTCAGGATTCTGCAACAGGCGCATCGAGCGCCTGTGCAGAATAATCGTGCATGACCCCTCGATGGGGTCATTGCA
>CAJUQS010000008.1 GCA_910588365.1 uncultured Oscillospiraceae bacterium
CCAAATCATCCAGCGGAGCCAGGGCAAGTCCGCTGTGGCCGCTGCCGCCTATCGGAGCGGCGAAAAGCTGGTGAACGAGTGGGACGGCATGACCCACGATTACACCCGCAAGGGCGGCGTTGTCCATACAGAAATCATGCTGCCTGCCCACGCCCCACCAGAGTTTCAAGACCGCTCCACTCTCTGGAACTCTGTGGAGCAAATCGAGAAATCCAGCACTGCCCAGCTTGCCAGGGAAATTGAAGTGGCCTTGCCGGTGGAGTTGTCCAGAGCGGAGCAGTTGGCGCTTGTCCGGGCCTATGTCAAAGACACTTTTGTGTCGGCTGGAATGTGCGCTGACTTCGCCATCCATGACAAGGGAACTGGCAACCCCCACGCCCATATTATGCTCACCATCCGCCCCATTCGGGAGGACGGCAAGTGGGGCGCAAAGTGCCGCAAGGTGTACGATCTGGACGGCCAGGGCCAGCGCATCCCAGACGGCAAAGGCGGCTGGAAAAGCCATCGGGAGGACACCACCGACTGGAACCAGCGAGGCAACGCCGAGAAGTGGCGGGCGGCGTGGGCCGCTTATACCAACCGGGCTTTAGAGGCCGCAGGCAGGCCGGAGCGCATCGACCACCGCAGCTACAAGCGCCAGGGCGTTGATAAAATTCCCACCGTTCACATGGGGCCAGCCGCCAGCCAGATGGAACGTCGGGGCATTGTCACCGATAAAGGGAACATCAACCGGGAAATCGCCGCTGACAACAAGCTGCTGAAAGAAATCAAAGCCCGCATTACCCGGCTCTACAACTGGAGCAAGGAGCAATCTGCCCAGCCCCAGCCCCAGGGCCGGGAAAGCATCATGGATTTTCTTTTCCAGGCAAGGCAGGACACCGCCCCGACTTCCCGCTATGGCAAGGTCAAGGCGCTCCAGGCGGACGCAAAACTTTTCAATTTTCTGATGGAGAACGGTATCAAATCCATGCAGGAATTGTTTGACAAGGTTGCCGCCATGAACGGTGATTATTACGATTTGCGCGGCAAGATTGTCAAGACCGAACGCCGGTTGTCTGTTTTGAATGAGCGGCTGGAAATGTGGGAGCAGTATCAAAAATACAAGCCTGTCCGCCAAAAGCTGGACAAGGTTTCGCCGGGAAAGCGAGAGCAATTCGAGCAGCGGCACAGCGCCGACCTTGCCCTGTTCCATGCCGCCGTCCGCTACCTGGACACGCTGAAAGCCTCCGGCGAGGCCATCACCCCCAAGGCGTGGAGGGCCGAGGTCCAAAGGCTGACCGCCGAGAAAGACGCTGATTATTTGAAAATGCGTGATATGCGGGAGGACATTAAGGCGGTTGAGACTTTGAAAAAGACCGCCGACCGACTTGCCAGGGAGGGCCAGACACAGCGGAGGGACGAACATGACCGATAACACCGTCCGCCTGACCTACCAGCAATACCGGGCTGTCCGGCGGCTGGTACATAGCTGCTGTAACTACGACCAGGGGAATTGTCTGCTGTTGGATGATGGGGAGGAATGTGTCTGC
>CAJUQS010000009.1 GCA_910588365.1 uncultured Oscillospiraceae bacterium
AGGAATATATGGAAGCCAAGCGGGAGTTCTGGCTTTGGGAGCGTCCGCCCAAGGCGAAATCCGACCGGGCTTGAACCTACCCCGACCGTTCTCCCGCGCCGCAGGCGCAGAGGGCGGTATTGTCTTAACAAGCAACGAATTTGCTGGGGCAAATTCAGCTTGACAGGGGCTTGCCGCCCCTATGACCCCGCAAAATGACCGCCAACCGAACAATGTCAGTTGGCGGTCATCACCGCACGTTATCCCTTAATCTTCACGCCGGTAATGCGGCTCCGGCGTGTAGCGTTCTTTTTGGTACTTCTGATATTTTTCAGAACGCTGACGTTCAAACTCCGTATCTGGCGTCAACTCGTACTCGATGGGATCATCACAAACGGCATCCATCAGTATCCGTTCAAGATACTCGTACTCGGAAAACTGGTCTAACGATGCCATCACAAAGGAATCCCGCACATACCCGGCGCTCTCGGCCAAAAGCTCCTGATCCATGTAATAGCCGTAGTGTTCCACAAAGAATGTCAGCATCATAACAACCGTCCGGGTGTTCCCCTCACGAAAGGGGTGTATCTGCCAAATTTTCGCAAAGCACCGGGACACGGCTGGCACAAAGGCTCCTCTTGAAAGAGCGTTCCAATCCTGGGCGTGAATATCCTGAAAGACAGACGCTAAATCATCACTGATCGCTTCATCGTTGCTGTACCACACGCTGCGGCCCGCAAGAAGCCGTTCCCGTTTCTCAATGTTGATGATACGAAACTGGCCCGCCCAATCGTAAAGGTCGCCAAACAAAAAGCGGTGGATGCTTTGCAGGCCCTCCGGCGTAAAGTCGTGGAAGCCCTGTTCGTAGAGCAGCATCATGTTTGCGCGGGACTGTTCTGCCTCGATCAAATCCAGCGTCTTTTCATCTTTGATGGAAAGTGCGTTCCGCAGGACAGGAACATCATCATAGAGATAAGGATCAGCCATGCTTTCGTACCTGTGCGGCCAGTTTTGCGTGAGAAGCCAAGAGCGCCTGTTTCATCTGTTCGCCCGTGATCTCGCCTTTTGCCCAACTGCGGGAAAGAACCTGGGCATACCGGGAAACCGGCACACCTTCAATGGCATTGATGGCATCAGCCGTTTTTACTGCCGCAATTCTCCGCCGAATTTGTGCTGCTGTCATATCGACCACCTCTTTTATAGGATAGCACATAATCGGCGAAAAGAAAAGACGATTTTCCAACCACTGAAAAATGATTAAGGAGACAATATGAGAAAACGTAATTGCAGGGTGGAGATTTATTTCACCAAGACCGAACTGGAAACCCTGACAAAAAAGGTCAGAAAGAGCGGCCTGTCCCGTGAGGGCTACTGCCGCCGCATCCTCAACGGCGCGGTGGTGAAAGAGGCCCCGCCCGCCGAGCTGCCGCTGCTGATCCGGGAGGTGCGGCGCGTGGGCTATAACATCGACCAGCTTTTGAAGCGGGCCAACTCCATCGGCCTGCTGGACGTGCCCCAGCTCCGCAAGGCTCTGGAGGACAACCGGGCCGTGGAAAAGCTGATCGTGGACACCTACACCACCCCCTCCGACTGATATGGCCGTGACCTCCATCTGGCCCATCAAGGGGCGCGTGGACAGAGTGATAAACTACGCCCGGAACCCGGAAAAGACCACCGAGGCCAGCTATGAGGAACTGGCATCCCTCCACGCTGTTGACAATGTGGTGGAGTATGCCGCTAATGATATGAAAACGGAGCGCCGCTCCTATGTGTCCTGCCTGAACTGCCGGGAGGACACCGCCGCCGCACAATTCATGGAGACAAAGCGGTTATGGGGCAAGCTGGGGGGCCGGGTGTGCTACCACGGGTATCAGTCCTTTAAGGCGGACGAGGTAACGGCGGAAACCGCCCATGAGATCGGCGTCAAGCTGGCCCAGGAGTTGTGGGGCGACCGTTTTGAGGTGGTAGTGGCGACCCACTGTAATACCGGCCATTATCATAATCACTTCGTCATCAATTCTGTGTCCTGGGCAGACGGCTATAAATTCTACAATTCCCCCGCCGACTATGCCCGTATGCGGGAGGCGTCAGACCGGCTTTGCCGGGAGTACGCCATTTCCGTGATAGAGAACCACGGCGGGCGGGCCAAGCACTACGCCGAATGGCAGGCCGAGCAGAACGGCAAACCCACCCACCGGGGCACCATCCGGGCGGATATTGACCGGGCCATCCTCGCATCCACCACCGAGCGCGACTTTCTGCGGGTGATGGGTGAAATGGGCTACCAGCTCAAAACAAGGGGCAAGGGCGGCAAGACCCTGAAATATCCAGCCCTGAAACCGCCCGACGCTGGCGGTTACTTCCGTTTCCACAAGCTGGGTGAGGGCTACTCCCTGGACGAGATCAAAGAGCGTATTCTGCACAACCTCCAAAAGCAAGTGCCATTCCCGGAGGTAGTGCATCGTCCGCCCCGGCGCTACCGGGTACGGGGAAAGCCCCGGAAGAAAATTACCGGCCTGCGGGCGCTGTACTTCCGATATTGCTATGAACTTCACATCATCGTCAAACGACCGGCATCCGTCAAGCGGGTGTCTTTTTTGTTGCGTGAAGATATAGCCAAGCTGGACAGGCTGGACGCGGAAACCCGGTTTTTGGGAAAGCACCACATCGGCACCATCGGGGAACTGACCGCCCACCGGGAAACGGTGTCGGCGGAGGTGGACGCCCTGACCGCCCAGCGGCAGGAACTCCGTAAGGAACTGCGGCGGCTGAACCGGCAGGGTGACGCCGCAGCGGTGGACGAGGTGAAGCAGAAGATCAGCGCCCTGTCCAGCCGAATCAGGGCGGCACGAAAGGAGGTGGTCTTATGTGACGGTATCGCCCAGCGTTCCGGGCAGGTCAAGGAAAACCTGGAACGGCTGATAGAGCAAAAGGAAACCGAACGAAAGGAGTTGACACAGCATGAGCTATTCAGGCGACGCGGCGGAGCAGGTCGTGAGGCTGTCCCTGGAAACAGGTGAGGTAGCCGTCAAGCTGGCCGGCGAGGGTGCCAAACAGCTTGCCATCCTCTTGTACGCCATCCTGCGGGAGCAGAAGAAAACCAAGGGCAAGACCCGCCTGACCAATATGCTCCGCAGCGGCAAGGAGCTGAAGGTGTTCGCCGTGAAGGACAGCGACCTCCAGCTTTTTTGCCGGGAGGCCAAGAAGTACGGCGTCCTCTACTGCGTCCTGAAAGACCGGGACGCCACGGACGGCATCACTGACATTATGGTGCGGGCCGAGGACGCCAGCAAGATCAACCGTATCTTTGAGCGGTTCAACCTGGCTACCGTGGATATGGCTGAGATCAGGAGCGAGATCGAGCGCAGCCGCCAGGAACAGCAAGCAGAAGTCCCGGAAGCGCCAGCGGCGGCGGAACCGATGACCGAGCAGGAGGTGGACGATCTGCTGGACGCCATGCTCTCCCCGCCCCCGGAACAGGAGGGCGATTTGCCCATCCCGGAGCGCACCGCACCCGAACCCGAACAGGATATGGACGAGTTTTTAGCGGCGGTGCTGGGCGCATCCCCCACCAGGGAGGAGGGCCAGACCGAAAACCCCACCGAAGGCCGGATCGAGAAATCCCGTCAGTCCGAGCCTACCTCAAAGCCCAAAGAGCCAGCCGCACCGGGTACTTCTGATCCGCAGGAGCGTTCCCGCCGTTCTGTCCGGCAGGAGTTGAACGACATCAAAGCGGAACAGCGGCAGAAAGCGGAGGACAAGGCCAGGGGGAACACCAAGCGCCAGAAACCGGCCCAGCACAAGGCACCCCCCAAGAAAAAATCTAAAAAGCAGAAGGAGCGATAACGATGCCGAATTATGATGATCTGTTTACCGGCCAGCCCGCCCCGCAGGAGGAATTTAACAAAGACGCATGGGCGGCGAAAAAGCAGGCGGAGCGCGAGGGCGTCTACGCCATGATCGACGACCACGTTCACGACATGGGCATGGATGGCGGCGTGTTCCAAGCCTATCTGGACGTGCAGGCCCGCTTTGACCTCTACTCCGTGAGCAACGCCATCCTGATCGCCGCCCAATGCCCGGAGGCCACCAAGCTGGCCGACTTCGACAGTTGGAAGGCTGACGGCGTGTACGTCAAGCGGGGCCAGGACGCCATCACCATTCTGGAACCGGGCAAGGAGTACAAAAAGGACGATGGCAGCGTGGGCGTGTCCTACAATGTGAAAAAGGTCTTTGATATTTCTCAGACCAGGGCCGAGCAGCGGCCCTCCCCTACCGTGGCCTGCGATGAGCGGCTTTTGCTGAAAGCCCTGATGAACAACGCCCCCTGCCGCTTCTCCATCTCCAACGAACTGCCGGAGGGCACCAACATGGCCTATCACCCGCAGAACAATATCATCTATGTGCGGCAAGGGCTGGATGCTCCCACCATTTTCCGGGGGCTGGCCCAGGAGCTTGCCCGCGCCCACATGGACAAGGGCGGTATCATCTGTGAAAGCCCGGACTTCACGGCGTACAGCGTATCCTATATGCTGTGCAAGAGAAACGGCGTGTCGGTGGAGGGCTTTTCCTTTGACCGCCTGCCGGAGAGCTACGCCATGATGGACTCCAAGGCGCTCCGGGCCGAGGTGGGCGTTATGCGTGACGTGGCTGGCAGTATCACCGCCGATATGAACCGGCTCTTTGCCGCCCAGGAGAAAGCGCAGAGCGTCGTCGCACGCTCCACATCCCTCGCTTCGCCGCAAGCGGCAAAGCTCACTCGTTCCGCTGCTCCTCCTTCCCCCACCGAACCCGCTTCGCTGGGCTTCGGCGGGGACCCCAATAGGGACGGCGGCGCAAGGTAAGGAGGACGCTCTATGCGTGATGAAAAACGTGTGGTCACGCTAAATGACTTTGAACAGCGGCTCATGGTGCGGGGCCTGACCGATTTCCGCAACGACGCCATCCGGGACGGCAAGCCCACCGAGGATTTGGACGGCCTGATTTTGAAGGTGATCGACGCGCCCACCAAGCGCCAGAAAAGGAGGGCTGACCGTGAGGCAAGATAAGTTCTCCAAGCCCCACCTGACCCTCTACGCCTGCGGTGTCATCCCCGTGGTCTGGCTGGCCCTGCTGCTGGCCCCCTATGTGGGCGGCGGTCTGCTGGGGCTGGTGCGTTACGGCGGGGCGGCGCTGAACGACCCGTTTCACATTGTATGGTGCAAGGACAGCCTGAAAACTGTCCTTATTTTTGTGCTGTGCTACGGGCTGGGCATCGGCGTGTATCTCTCCACCGACCGCAACTACCGTCGGCGGGAGGAACACGGCTCCGCCAAGTGGGGCACCGCCCAAGCCATCAGGAAGAAGTACGCCGACAGGAAAGTGACCGAAAATAAGATACTGACACAGAACGTAGCCATAGGGCTGGACGGACGCA
>CAJUQS010000010.1 GCA_910588365.1 uncultured Oscillospiraceae bacterium
AGAAATTTTGCTGCCAGATGAAGCCGGTTTGACGCAGGAATCCTGGGTGGATTGCAAGGAAAACCGGCAATGTATGGCGGCAAAAGGGCCGCTCTTTGGGCGTGTTGCCATTTTTCAAACAAGCCCTAATGATTCTTTTTCTTTTGTAAAAGAAAAAGAATCAAAAAGAAAACTTTTTGCGCGAAGCTTTGCTTCGCTATTGGAGTAAGAAGCTATGTACTACTACGTTTCCGGAACGGTGGCCCACGTGGAGCCCTATCTGGCGGTCATCGACTGCGGCGGGGTGGGCTACGCCTGCCGCACCACGTCCTATACCCTCTCTCAAATCAAGAAGGGGGACAAGGCCAAGCTCCACACCTGTCTCAGCGTTCGGGAGGACGCCATGGATCTCTACGGCTTCGCCACACAGGAGGAGCTGAAGCTCTTCCAGCAGCTCATCTCCGTCTCCGGCGTGGGGCCCAAGGCGGCCCTGGGGATTCTGTCGTCCAGCTCCCCGGCTAATCTGGCCATGAGCATCATTACCGGGGACGAAAAATCCCTCACCGCCGCCCAGGGGGTGGGGAAGAAGATCGCCCAGCGGGTGATTCTGGAGCTGAAGGACAAGCTGGCCAAGGGCCAGACCATCTCCGCCTCCGGCGAGAACGTGGCCGGCCCGGCAATGACCATCATCCCGCAGAACAAGCTCAGCGAGGCCTCCGCCGCCCTGGCGGTGCTGGGCTACTCCCAGACGGAGATCAACGTGGCGCTCAAGGGCGTGGATATTGACGGCCAGCCCCTGGAGCAGGTCATCCGTCTGGCGCTGAAGAACATGGTGAAGGGATAGGCCCATGAGCATTGATTTTTCCAAGAGCGAGCCCCTTGTGGAGGAGGAGCCCCTGGTCACCACCTCCCTCACACGGGAGGACGAGAACGAGTACTCCCTGCGGCCGAAGACGCTGCGGGAGTACATCGGCCAGGAGAAGGCCAAGGGCAATCTGGAGGTATTCATCCAGGCGGCGAAGATGCGCTCGGAGCCCCTGGACCACGTGCTGCTCCACGGCCCCCCGGGCCTGGGCAAGACCACGCTGTCCGGCATCATCGCCAACGAGATGGGGGTCAACGTGCGCATCACCTCCGGCCCTGCCATTGAGAAGGCGGGGGATCTGGCGGCGCTGCTGACCAACCTCAGCGAGAACGACATCCTGTTTGTGGACGAGATCCACCGGCTCAACCGATCGGTGGAGGAGGTTTTATACCCGGCTATGGAGGACTTTGCCATTGACATCATCATTGGCAAGGGGCCCTCGGCCAACTCCATCCGGCTGGATCTGCCGAAATTCACCCTCATTGGCGCCACCACCCGGGCGGGGCAGCTGTCCGCGCCCCTGCGGGACCGGTTTGGCGTGACGCTCCGGCTGGAGCTGTACACGCCGGAGGAGCTGGCGCTGATTGTGACCCGTTCGGCGGGCATACTGGACGCCCCCATAGAGCGGGAGGGTGCCATGGAGATCGCCCGGCGGAGCCGGGGGACGCCCCGCATTGCCAACCGGATGCTCCGGCGGGTGCGGGATTTTGCCCAGGTGGTGGGGGACGGGGTGATCACCAAGGAGCTGGCGGACAAGGCGCTGACGGCTCTTGAGGTGGACTACCTTGGTCTGGACAACATTGACCGGAGGATGCTGCGGGCCATCATCGAATATTACGGGGGAGGCCCCGTGGGCCTGGAGACCCTGGCGGCCACCATCAACGAGGAGTCTGTCACGCTGGAGGATGTCTACGAACCATATCTGTTACAGATAGGGTTTTTGACGAGGACCCCGCGGGGTAGGTGCGTAACCCCGAATGCTTACAGGCACTTGGGGATTGCCATCCCCGGGGGGAGCGGGATCATGGAGCAGCTGTCCTTCTAGCGGGACTGCGGTTCTGGGCGTTTGTCTGCCCGGGGCTTCCCAGCCCCGGACCCCGGGGATACTTTTTGCACGGGCAAAAAGTATCCAAAAACACGCCGGTGGAGACCCCCGGGCCCCCGATTTTACGGGGGCTGTCGGAGACGCCCGGCAGGAAGAGCTGCGGTGCCCCGTGAACGGGCCCCGGCTTTTGGCGCTCCATACCGGGCGCGGGGCTTGAAGGACTGCCGCCCGGCTTGGACCGGCGGTGCTTACAGGGGGGCCGCGGGGACGGCGGGCTGCGGGCAGTGTGGGAGGTGCATGGCGATGATCTGGTCGAAGGAGGCCAGGAACATGGCCTCAAGCTCCGCCATCTGCGCCCGGTCATAGGCCCGCTGGAGAGCCTCCAATTCCAGCTTCTGCTCAGGCGGGAGTTGCTCCCACAGCGCCCGGCCGATCGCGTCCCGCTCCGCCCAATACCTCCGCACCCCCGTTGGCTCATAGTATTTTTCTAATGTGCAGTCCGTTATGCAGTTAAATAGGGATTGCATTAGCCTGTCCATTGGTGTAAACTCCTTTTAGGATTGATAGGACTATTATACACTATATCTAGCGATTGTCAACTAGAAATAGTGGTTCTCTGCATATTTTTTTGAGGACAGAAGTATGTTAAAATATAAAGTGAATATTTTGGATGAACTGAAAAAAGCAGGATACTCAACGTACCGCATCAGGAAAGAGCGGCTGATTGGAGAAGCAACAGCCCAAAAATTACGGGAGCAGTCAACTTCCGTGAATTTGGAGACAATGGGCATTGTCTGCGACCTGCTCCAATGCCAGCCCGGCGATCTGGTCGAGTGGGTTCCCAACGAACCGGCTGACGGGCAGCACCCCTCCTGTAAGCACCGTCATGTCGAGCCGGGCGGCAGTAACGGAAGTCCCGAGTCCGGTGTGGAGCGCTGAAAGCGGGGGCCTGTTCACGGGGCAGCTCTTGCCTTTCAGCGCGTGTCCGATAACCCCCCGTTTGCTTTGGGGGTCCGGGGGGACACCCCCGGCGGCTTTTTAGTTACTTTTTGTCCGAACAAAAAGTAACCGCGGGGTCCGGGGCGGCGTAAGCCCCGGGAGTAACGACAAGAAGGGAAAAAACAACAATGGGAAAACTTTTTGGAACAGACGGAATCAGAGGCATCGTAGGCGAAAACCTGACAGCGGATCTGGCCTACCGGGTAGGCCAGGCGGTCACCCAGGTCCTGACGGAGGAGAAGGGCCGTACACCCCTGGTGACCATCGGCATGGACACGAGAATCTCCTCCGACATGCTGGAGGGGGCACTGATTGCCGGCATCACCTCCATGGGTGGCGACGTCATGCCCCTGGGCACCATCCCGACGCCGGCGGTGGCCTATCTGACCATCAAGGTGGAGGCCGACGCGGGCATTGTCATCTCCGCCAGCCACAACCCCTTTGAGCACAACGGCATCAAGGTCTTCAACGGACAGGGCTATAAGCTCTCCGACGCGCTGGAGGAGCGGGTGGAGGAAAAAATCCTCTCCAATGAGCCCATGCCGACAAAGAAGGGGGGCGACATCGGCAAGCGCATCCACGGCATGAAAAACCTCAAGTACGAGTACATCAAGCACCTGGCCGGAACCGTCCAGGACGATCTCGGCGGCCTGCGGGTGCTCATCGACTGCGCCAACGGCGCTGCCGCCGCCACGGCCCCGGACCTCTTTGCCGGGTTCGAGATTGAGGCTGACTTCATCCATAAAAAGCCCACTGGCGTCAACATCAACCGCAAGTGCGGCTCCACCTATTTAAAGAGCCTGGCCGCCATGGTCACCGCCGGGGAGTACGATCTGGGCATCGCCTTTGACGGCGACGCCGACCGGTGCCTGATGATCGACGAGAAGGGGAACGTGGTGGACGGCGACAAGACCATGGCGGTCTGCGGCCTGAATATGCGGGACCAGGGTCTGCTCACCGGCCGGACCATCGTGGGCACCGTCATGAGCAATCTGGGCCTGCACGAGTTCTGCAACAAGAACAATATCCGTCTGGTCTGCACCCCGGTGGGGGACCGGAACGTGCTGGAGAAGATGCTGGAGTTCGGCTACCGCATCGGCGGCGAGCAGTCCGGCCATACCATCTTCACCGACTACGCCACCACCGGCGACGGCCAGCTCACGGCCCTGCAGTTTTTGCAGATTCTCAAGCGCAGCGGAAAGCCCGCTTCGGAGCTGGCCTCCATCTGCCCCAGCTATCCCCAGACCCTTATTAACGTGGAGCTCCCCAACCAGCCGGGGCTGAAGGAGCGGATCATGAACTCCGAGGAGCTGCTGGGCGCCATCCGCCGGGAGGAGGAGAAGCTGGGCGGTGACGGAAGAATCCTGGTCCGGCCCTCGGGGACGGAGCCCCTGATCCGGGTCATGGTGGAGGCAAAAACCATCCAGCAGGCCGGTGATTGTGCAAACTGTCTGGCCGATTTGGTGAAAACGCTAAAAATTTAGAGATTTAGTTTACAAATTTTTAATATTTACTTGACAAGAGCAAGGAGAAATAGGTATAATAGACATGTCAATCAACGAAGCCCAATTTGATGCCTACGGCGATCTCTCAGACGAGCGCCTGTGTCAGCTGACCCAGGAGGGCAACCGGGATGCAGAGGAGGCGCTTTTCAAGCGTTACCACCGTCTGGTCCGCAAGCTCGCCCGCCCCTACTATCTGGCGGGGGGGGACAGCGACGACCTCATTCAGGAGGGCATGATTGGACTGATCTATGGCGTTCGGGAGTATGACGGCCAAAAGTCCGCCAGCTTCCGTACCTTCGCAGAAATATGTATCCGCAACCGGCTGTACTCCGCTGTCCGGGCAGCTGCCCGCGACAAGCACTCGCCGCTCAACCAGTCGGTTCCTCTTGAAATACCCTTCTTTGACAGTCACACCGTCTTCTGCACAGCGCCGCTGCTGTCCCAGACCAATCCTGAGGACCTGATTATCGGGCAGGAGAGGTTCCGGGACCGGCTCAGCGATGTCCGCAAGCAGTTGTCCGAGTTCGAGGCGAAGATTTTGGGGTACTATTTAGACGGCCTGACCATCCAGGAAATGGCCGAAGCGGTTTCACGGTCCCCCAAATCGGTGGACAACGCCGTGCAGCGCATCCGGCGAAAGGCGGCGCGGCATCTAACTTCCGGCGATCTCAGCAGAGGCTGAACGCAATATATTTTTTCGATTCAAAGAGAGGGTAAAATCATGTACGAAGACAAGACCTTAGTTTGCAAGGAGTGCGGTCAGGAGTTCGTTTTCACCGCCGGTGAGCAGGAGTTCTATGCGGAGCGCGGCTTCCAGAACGAGCCCCAGCGCTGCAAGGCGTGCCGCGACGCCCGCAAGAACGCCGCCCGCGGTCCCCGGGAGTACTTTACCGCCACCTGCGCTTCCTGCGGCGGCGAGGCGAGAGTGCCCTTTGAGCCCAAGAGCGACCGTCCTGTGTACTGCAGCGACTGCTTCGCCAAGATGCGTGAGCAGGGCTGATAGATTGCAAGCCTGAGAGAGGCGCGCCCCTGGTGGGACGCGCCTCTCTTTTTGTCCCGGGAGAATTGCCGGGTAAACTATTGTAATTGACGGAAAAATCTGCTATACTTACTTAAATACATGAATGATGGAGACAGAGTTCGATGGGGGAGCTGCGGCTTTTTTTGGAACAGTATGACTGGGGCGGGCTGGCGTTCGCCCTTCAGCGGGTGCTGGGGGTACTGGTGTGCCTGACCGTCCATGAAACCTGCCACGGCCTTGCGGCCCTGGCGCTGGGGGACCCCACCGCCAGGCGGATGCACCGTCTGAGCTTCAACCCGCTGCACCATATTGACTGGCTGGGGCTGGCGTCCATGTTCCTGTGCGGCTTTGGCTGGGCAAAGCCGGTGCCGGTGGATATGCGCTATTTCAAAAACCCCAAGGCTGGAATGGCACTCACCGCACTGGCGGGGCCGGTGAGCAACTTCCTGCTGGCGCTGGCGCTTCTGTTTGGCGCATCCATCATCTACCGGGCCGCTCCAGCGGGGGCGGTGATGGTATGGCTGTTCTACTTTTTGATGAATACCGCCATTCTGAGCATCGGCCTGGGGCTCTTCAACTTGATCCCCATCCCGCCTCTGGACGGCTCAAAGGTGCTCTTTTCCCTGCTGCCTGAGAGGGCCTACTACACCCTCATGCGGTATGAGCGTTACGGCATGGCGGTCCTGCTGCTGCTGGTCTGGCTGGATGTGGGCAGCAGCGCCCTGTCCAACGGGATTGATGTGGTCTACCAGTGGATGGCCGGGCTATTTTTCTGATAATGAGGTGAATGGATGGACGGCCCTGTCTACAAATTGGAGCACGTGGTCCACAGCAGCGAAGGGATGGAGGATTTTGAGGGGCCTCTGGATTTGATTTTGTATCTGTTGGGGAAGAATAAGATTGAGATACAGGATATCCCGATTGCCCTGATTCTGGAGCAGTACCTGGCGTACCTGGATCGGCGGCAGCAGATGGACCTGGAGGTGGCCAGCGAGTTTATCACCATGGCGGCCCAGCTGATGTTCATCAAGTCCCGAATGCTGCTGTCCATAGAGGACGAGGAGGCCCAGAGCGAGATGGAGGAGCTGATCCGCTCCCTGGAGGAACGGCGCAGCGGGGAGAACTATGCCAGGATCAAGTGTGTCACCGAAATTCTGGGCCCCATGGGGGAGTTCGGCCGGGATGTGCTGGTGAAGGCCCCGGAGCCCATGGAGACGGGGAGGGTCTACGAGTACAGCCACCGGCCGAAGGACCTTCTGAAGGCCATGCGGGAGGTTGCGGAGCGTGGGGAGCGGCGTATGCCGCCGCCGGTGAGCAGCTTCTCGGACATTGTGCGCCAGGAGCCCTATCCGGTGGCGGGGAAGGCCCGGGAGGTTCTTGAGCGGCTCTACCGGGGTATCACCAGCTTCCGGCTCCTTTTCTGGGGCAGCAGGAGCCGCAGCGAGGTGGTGGCCACCTTTTTGGCGGTGCTGGAGCTGTGCCGGGCAAGAATTGTCACCCTGACCGGCGGGGAGCGGGACTGCACCGTCACGCCGACCGGCGAGAGCACGGACGCGCTGCAATTGTAAGGCATACATCCTGCTTTCTGAAAAGAAAACAGGAGCAGAATAGAATTTTGGGTAAAACTTCGTTTTGCCTGTAAGGCGGTAACAGTATTTGAACAGGAAAGAATTGGCGTCCGCGGCGGAGGGGCTGCTCTTTGCCGCCGGAGAGAGCGTACATATTGACCGCATCTGCATGGCACTGGAGGCCGGGCGGACGGAGGTGGAGGAGGCTCTGCGGAGCTTGGGGGACTACTATGCTTTCGAGCGCCGGGGGATCCGCCTGCTGCGGATGGAGGACAGCTGGCAGCTGTGTTCGGCTCCGGAGTACGCGGCCGCCATCCGGCGGGCCCTTGAGATTCGCAGGCCTGCCAAGCTCAGTCCGCCCGCGCTGGAGGTGCTGGCCATCATCGCCTACTACCAGCCGGTGACCCGGGCCCGCGTGGACCAGATTCGCGGGGTTGACAGTGCGTACACCGTGGGACTGCTGCTGGAGCGGAACATGATCGAGGAATGCGGCCGCCTCCAGGTGCCGGGCAGGCCCCGGCTCTACCGCACCACCGAGACTTTCCTGCGCTCGTTCCACTTGAAGTCCCTGGAGGACCTGCCGCCTCTGCCTGGAGCGGACGAGGCGGGAATGGGTCAGGGCGGGGACATGCCGCCTGAGGACGGGGAGAAGACGTAAGACAGAAGGGGAGAAGGGAGCGTGGGACCTGTGGCCGGTAGGATCATCTTGGGCATTTTGCTCGCGCTTCTCCTTCTGCTGGTGGTCGTGCTGCTGATCCCGGCGCGGGTGCGCTTCTCCTATGACCGGGGGGAGGCGGCGCTGTGGATCCGGTTTGGTCCTCTGAAGCTCCAGATTTTCCCGAAAAGAGAGGCGGCGGAGGCGGAGATCCAGGAGAAGAAGCCGAAGCCGGACAAAAAGAAGCCCACGAAAGAGAAAAAGAAGACGCCCAGAGCCAAAATCAACCGGGAACAGATTTTCTACACGCTGGAGACACTGCCGCCCATCCTGGGCCGGGCCCTGCGGCGGACGGGGCGGCGTCTTCGCGTTCAGCCCTTGAAGCTGCACCTGCTCATCGCCGGACCGGATCCGGCGTCTGCGGCGGAGCTCTATGGGCGGCTGGAGGCCGTGCTGAATGCCGGACTGCCCCAGCTGCACCGCGCTGTCCGCATCAAGGACCAGAATGTCCGCCTGTTTCTCGACTTTCAGGAGGAGCGGATGGACTGCATCGCTGATGTGGGATGTTCCCTGCGGCCCTGGGATTTGGTGTCCGTAGGCGTCCGGGCGGGCGGGAGCCTGCTGAAATGGTTTTTTGGGTTCCGCAGGCTGGCCTCGCCGCCGCCTGTCCCGGAAGAGGGGAAGGCACCGGAGAAGACGGACGGGGCGCCGGAGGAGGCCGCTTGAAAATGAATGAGGTAAGCAATGCGCACAGGAGTGCTGCAAATCTGAATAGAGGAGAACGGACATGGAGAAAAAAAATTCTCTCAGCGAGATGATGCAGGAGAGTATTGCCAAGGTCCACGAGATGGTGGATACAAACACCATCGTCGGCCAGCCCATCCAGACCCCGGACGGCGTGACACTGATTCCCATTTCCCGGGTAAGCATTGGCTTTGGCGGCGGCGGAGCGGTCTTCGGCAACAAGAAGACTGCGGATGCCGACAACCTGGGCGCAGGCGTCGGTTCCGGGGTGCGGATCGAGCCGGTGGCTTTCCTGATTGTCAAAGACGGCATTACCCGGGTCATGCCGGTGGCCATCCCCGCCATGAATACCGTGGACCGTATCGTCGAGATGGTCCCGGAGGTGATGGACCGGGTCACGGGATTTATCAATGACCGGACGAAAAAGGAGGCCGCAGAGCCTGTGCCGCCGGTGGAGGAGACTTGCTGATTCTCCGGCGGAAAACAAAGAGGAAAGTTTTTTCGCGGTTTTTGTGCGGGACACGAGGCATACTAGACCCATCTGCGAGGAAGGTGGGGTTGTATGTCTGGAGGAATCCGTCGGGCGGTGTGCGCCCTTATAGCGGCAAGCGGTTTGACTTTACAGGCATTTGCTGTCAGTACATCCGCTGCGTCTGCCGTGTTGATCGAGCAGGAGAGCGGGCGGGTACTCTATGCCCAGAACGACCAGGAGGAGCGGCTGATCGCCAGTATCACCAAGATCATGACTGCCGTTGTGGCGCTGGAGCACGGCCAGCTGCAAGACCGCTACACCGTCACGGCCCAGGACATGGCAGAGGGCTCGTCCATGTATCTGAAGCCCGGGGACGGGCTGTGCCTGGAGGAGCTGCTCTACGGCCTGATGCTTGTCAGCGGCAACGACGCCGCCCTGGCGGTGGCGCACTGCGTCTCCGGCAGTGTGGAGGAATTTGTGGAGCTGATGAACGGGACCGCCCAACGGCTTGGCATGGAGCACTCCCACTTCGCCAACCCGAACGGTCTGGACGCCCAGGGACATTACTCCAGCGCCCGGGACATGGCGGTGCTGGCGGCCTATGCCCTGGAAAATCAGGATTTCCGACGCATAGTCTCCACGGACTCCATTACCATTGGAGACCGCTACCTGAAAAACCACAACAAGCTGCTGCGGCTGTGCAAGGGATGTGTCGGCGTGAAGACGGGCTTCACCAAGGCGGCTGGCCGGACGCTGGTGTCTGCCGCAGAGCGGGAGGGGATGACCCTGGTATGCGTCACCTTGAACGACGGCGATGACTGGAACGACCATATGGCGCTTTTGGACTACGGCTTCGCGGCTTACCATATGGAGACGGCGGTTGCTGGCGGCCAGGAGGTCATTGCCGTCCGGGTCCGGGGTGCTGCGGTACCCCTCGTGCCCCTGGCCGCGGCGGAGGACCTGCGCTGTCCCCTCACCGGGGAGGAGCGCCTGACCGTAGTGGCGCGGACGCCTCTGTCCGTTGCGGCCCCCGTGGTCCCCGGGCAGGTGATTGGGACGCTGTGCGCCTACCTGGAGGGGGAGGAGGTCGCGGCAGTGGATCTGGTTGCGGTAGCTCCCGCCGCCCGCCTGGAGGCGTCTTCTGAGGACGCGGGCTGGTGGACGCGGATGTTTCGCAGGGGCGGGTAATCGCTGCGCATCTCTCGGGGCCGCTTTGGAAGCAGCGTCCCGTCGGGTTTCTCCGAAGGTTGGAAAGTGATACAGACTTGCCCTGCACACAGCAGGGCCGCAGAGAAGGGACGAGCAATGGAGCGCCTGCAAAAAATTCTCTCCGCCGCTGGAGTCTGCTCCCGTAGGAAGGCGGAGGAGCTGATCCAAGCCGGCCGGATAACAGTGAACGGAAAAACAGCCTCACTGGGAGACCGGGCCGACTGGGACCGGGACGATGTCCGCCTGGACGGCCGTGCGCTTGCCGCTCCGGCGGAGCGGCGCTGCCTGATGCTCAACAAGCCCCGGGGGTATGTGACCACACTCTCCGACGAGAGGGGCCGCCCCACGGTGGCGGAGCTGGTGGCGGACTGCGGGGTCCGCGTGTATCCTGTGGGCCGGCTGGACATGGACTCCCAGGGACTGCTGCTGCTGACAAACGACGGGGCGCTGGCGCATCGGCTGGCGCACCCCAGCCATGGAATGGAGAAGGAGTACCGGGTGACCGTCTCAGGCCGGCTGGAGGGGTGTGCGGAGCGGCTGTCCGGCCTGCGGAAGCTGGAGGACGGTTCGCCCATCGCGCCTGCCAGAGCTGCCGCCTTGCTGCGCGAACCGGGGCGGTGGGTTCTCTCTGTGACCATCCGCCAGGGGCTCAACCGGCAGGTGCGCCGGATGTGCGCCATGGCGGGACTGCGGGTCCACCGGCTGGAGCGGGTCCGGGAGGGCCCGCTGACGCTGGGGGATCTGCCTCCGGGCTGCTGGCGGCCCCTTACGGCGGCGGAGGTGAGCGCCCTGTCCGCCCAACCATAGTTTGATACCTGGAGGAGCAGAATATGTCGGATTTAGAGCTTGCGAAAGAGGTTTGGGCGGAGATCCAGAGGGAGGAGCAGGAGCCGGTTCTGAGGTTTGCCCTGGAGCCCGGGGAGGCCGGACTCGCGGAGAGCAAGGTGGGCGGGACGCCCTACCTGCCCCGGGAGATGCCCTGGCCTCTGGACGGCGGCGGAAATTCCATGGACCTGCTGGCTCAGGTGGATTGCCGGGAGCTGTCCGCTCTGCCGGACTTTCCCCACCGGGGACTGCTGCAATTTTTTGTTGCCTACGATGATCTGTACGGCATGGATTTTGACGATATCACCGCCTGCGGCGGCTTTCGGGTGCTTTTCCATGAGAGCGTGGACACGTCCGTTACGGCGGAGGAGGTGGAGGCCAGACGGCCCGCGCCGCCGGAGGGAGCGGAGCTGACCTCCTCGCCCCTGTATGGCCGGGTCTGCCGCATCCGGTTTTCCGCCCCGGCCCTCCAGGGGATGGCCGAAGGCGATTATCGCTTTGACGGGCTGTTCGTCCAGAAGTGGAACGAACGCCGCCCGGACTCGCCCATTGATTCCACCTGGGATGTGGATCTGTCCTGGCTGTACGGCGGCGAGGAGCGGGGTCCCTATCACCAGCTTGGCGGATACCCCTATTTCACCCAGACCGATCCCCGCTGGGGCGGCGCGTACCCGGATCTGGACGTGCTCCTCTTCCAGCTGGACAGCCAGCTGGCGGAGAACAGGGGCGAGCCCGATCTGGTGCTGTGGGGGGACTGCGGCGTGGGCAATTTCTTTATCAGCCGCGAGGCGTTGAAAAAACGGGATTTTTCCCGGGTGGGCTATCACTGGGACTGCTGTTGACGCCCGCAGAAGGAGGCAGGAGATGAAAAAGGACGTACTACATACGATCCAGGAGAACATGGCCGGCTTCTCCAAGGGGCAGAAGCGGATTGCCGGCTATATCCTCTCCGACTACGACAAGGCCGCCTTCATGACCGCCAGCAGGCTCGGGCGGCTGACGGGCGTCAGCGAGTCCACGGTTGTGCGCTTTGCCGCCTCCCTGGGCTACGACGGATACCCGGCCATGCAGCGGGCCCTCCAGGAGATGGTCCGCAGCAAGCTCACATCCATCCAGCGGATCAGGACCTCCAATGACCGGCTGTTCAGCTCCGATGTGGTCACCTCCGTCCTGCAGATGGACATGGAGAAGATCCGCATCGCCATTGAGGAGGTGGACCGCGCCGCTTTCACCGCCGTGGTGGACAAGATGATGGAGGCCAACCATATCTACATTCTGGGTGTCCGCTCCAGTTCCTTCCTGGCCGGATACTTCCACTTTTACCTCCACCTGATTTTCGACAATGTGACGCTGGTGACCAGCAGCAGCGCCGGGGATATCCTGGAGAGCATCCTGCGCATTGGCCCCGGGGATCTGCTGGTGGGCATCAGCTTTCCCCGGTACTCCCAGTCCACGGTCAAGGGCGTCCAGTTTGCCCACGACAGGGGGGCGGAGGTGGTCGCCATCACCGACAGCCCCATGTCGCCCCTGTATCCGATGGCCTCCTCGGCGCTTCTGGCCCGCAGCGATATGATCTCCTTCGTGGACTCCCTGGTGGCGCCCTTCAGCCTGCTCAACGCCCTCATTGTGGCGGCGGGCCACCGGAAGGACGGGGACATTGCCCAGACCTTCAACCGCCTGGAGGGGATCTGGGACGAGTACGGCGTATTTGGGTACAGCGATGAGAACTGACGTGGTGGTGGCGGGGGGCGGCCCCGCCGGAATGATGGCCGCCATAGCCGCCGCTGAAGGCGGCGCCTCCGTGTGCCTGCTGGAGCCCAACGAGCGGCTGGGCAAGAAGCTGAACATCACCGGCAAGGGCCGGTGCAATGTGACAAACAACTGCAGCCTTGAGACGTTCCTGTCCAATATTCCATGTAACGGTAAATTCCTTTACAGCGCTTACAACAACTTCTCCAGCGCGGATGTAATGGCCTTCTTTGAGGGCCTGGGGGTCCCGCTGAAGACGGAGCGGGGGAACCGTGTATTCCCGGTATCGGACAGGGCCTTTGATGTGAGCGGAGCGCTGGAGAGGCGTCTGCGGCAGCTGGGCGTGCGCATTGTCCGGGACCGGGCGGAGGAGCTGCTGGTTTCCGGCGGTACGCTGGAGGGTGTCCGCGGGGAGCTGGAAACCTACGGGGCCGGACGGGTTGTGGTGGCCACCGGCGGGGTGAGCTACCCGCTGACGGGCAGCACCGGGGACGGCTACCGGCTGGCGGCCGCGGCGGGGCACACCGTTATCGGGCCGCGGGGCTCTCTGGTACCGCTGCGGGCCGCGGGGGATCTGTGCGCCAGGATGCAGGGGCTGAGCCTGCGGAACGTGGCCTTGCGGGTATACGAGAACGACAAGAGGATTTTCAGCGATTTCGGGGAGCTGCTGTTTACCCACTTCGGGGTCAGCGGGCCTCTGGTCCTGTCGGCCTCGGCCCACATGAGGCGTTTTGAAAAGAAGCGCTACCGGCTGGAGATTGATTTAAAGCCCGCTCTGGACGAGCAGGCTTTGGACAGGCGGCTGGTGAGTGATTTGACCAAGCACGCCAACAGTGATTTTATCAACGCTCTGGACGATCTTCTGCCCAGGAAGCTGATTGCGCCCTTTGTGGAGCTGACGGGGATTGATCCCCGCCGGAAGGCCCACGACTTGACCAGGGAGGAGCGCCGCCGGGCGCTGGCGGTTTTGAAGGCTTTGCCGGTGGAGATTACCGGGCCCCGCCCGGTGGAGGAGGCCATCGTTACCTCCGGCGGCGTGGCGGTCAAGGAGGTCAATCCGTCCACAATGGAGTCGAAGGTTCTTCCCGGGCTGTATTTTGCCGGGGAGGTACTGGATGTAGATGCCTACACCGGGGGGTTTAATTTACAGATTGCGTGGTGTACCGGGAGGCTGGCAGGGGAGGCGGCGGCCTCCTGACAGAGCGGGGGGTTCTTGTTCGCCCGGGGCTTCCCAGCCCCGGACCCCGGGGATACGTTTTGCACGGGCAAAAAGCATCCAAAAACACGCCGGGGGAGACCCCCGGGCCCCCGATTTTACGGGGGCTGTCGGAGACGCGGTGCAAGTGAAGAGCTGCGGTGCCCCGTGACCGGGCCCCGGCTTTCGGCGCTCCATACCGGGCGCGGGACGTGAAGGACTGCCGCCCGGCTCGGGACCGGCGGTGCTTACAAGGGGGAGGCGGGGACGGCAGGCTGCGGGCAGTGGGGGAGGTGCATGGCGATGATCTGGTCGAAGGAGGCCAGGAACATGGCCTCAAGCTCCGCCATCTGCGCCCGGTCATAGGCCCGCTGGAGAGCCTCCAATTCCTGCTTCTGCTCAGGCGGGAGCTGCTCCCACAGCGCCCGGCCGATCGCGTCCCGCTCCGCCCAATACCTCCACACCCCTGTTGGTTCATAGTATTTTTCTAATGTGCAGTCCGTTATGTAGTTAAATAGGGATTGCATTAGCTTATCCATTGTGATACGCTCCTTCCTAGTCATAAATTCTATTATAGTCATATTTGTGGCTATGTCAAGAGGGAAATATGATTCACTACAAAATAAATGTTCTGCATGAGTTAAAGGAAGCAGGGTACTCAAGTTACCGGTTACAAAAAGAGAAAATATTTTCAGCTGGTATGATCGATAAATTGCGGAAAGGCGATGTATCTATTACAGTAGATACGCTCAACACACTTTGTACTCTGTTGCAATGCCAGCCGGGCGACATATTGGAATGGCATTCTTGACGATATGGGGGAGCTATGGTACGATATAAAATTGATATTTTACAAGAGCTGAAAAACGCAGGTTACTCCAGCTATCGCCTACAGAAAGAGAAGCTGCTTGCGACCAGTACATTAAATAAGCTTCGCGGCGGGGACACAACGATAACGGTTGTGAGCCTGAACGCGATTTGCGACATGCTGGAGTGCCAGCCTGGCGATCTGCTGGAGTGGTATAAACCGGAGGGCTAGGCTCCACCGCAGCGCCTGTCCAGTCGAGCCGGGCGGCAGTAACGGACGCCCCGAGTCCGGTATGGAGCGCTGAAAGCCGGGGCACGTTCACGGGGCACCGCAGCTCTTGTCTTTTCCCGCGTGTCCGATAAACCCCCGTTTGCTTTGGGGGTCCGGGGGGACACCCCCGGCGGCTTTTTGGTTACTTTTTGTCCGAACAAAAAGTAACCGCGGGGCGCGGGGCTGCGTAAGCCCCGTATGACTCGCATCATTCGGCAGAGCCGAACGACAGCTCGGGCGGCGCAAGCCCGGACTATCAAACAGAAAACCCCCGCCCTGCCGCCCACGGGGCGGCAAAATAAAGCAGCGCAGGGCAGAAAGGACCCCCATGGAAAACAAAAAAAACTATTCAGTAGCCATCGACGGACCCAGCGGAGCAGGAAAGAGCACCCTTGCCCGCTCCGCCGCCAGGGAATTAGGAATCCTCTATGTGGATACCGGGGCCATCTACCGCACGGCGGCCCTGTTTGTCCGCAGCCGTGGCGCGGACCCAGACAGCGAGGCGGAGGCCGCCGCCATTCTGCCGGACTTGAAAATCTCGATCGGCTATGGGGCGGACGGCCTTCAGCGGATGTACCTGGACGGCGAGGACGTCAGCGACGCAATCCGCCTGCCCGAAGTCTCCATGCTGGCCTCCCGGGTTTCCAGCCTGCCGGCGGTGCGCGCCTTCCTGCTGGAGATGCAGCGGAGCCTGGCGAAGGAGCAGAGCGTCATCATGGACGGCCGGGATATCGGTACCGTTGTGCTGCCCGGCGCGGACGTGAAAATTTTTCTCACCGCCAGCGCGGAGGAGCGGGCCCGGCGGCGGTTCCTTGAGCTGGAAAAGCGCGGCACGCCCAAGGACTACGATGAGCTGCTGCGGGAGATCGAGGAGCGGGACTATAACGACTCCCACCGGGCGGCGGCGCCCCTGCGCCAGCCGGAGGACGGGGTGACGCTGGATACCACGGGACTGGACTTCCGGCAAAGCCTGGAGCGGCTGCTGGAGATCATCAGGGGGAGGATGGCTCTGTGACGGATTTTTACCGCTTTGTGTACCGCCTGATAGCGCCCTTCATCCGCCTGTTTTTCCCCCACCGGGCCGTGGGGCTGGAAAATCTGCCGGAGGGCGGCGCACTCCTGTGCGCCAACCACGCCAGCGGGTGGGACCCGTTTTTGATCGCCATTGCCCTGCCGGTGGACTCCCGGCTGACGGTGATGGGCAAGGACCAGCTCTTCCGTATCCCCCTGGTGGGGACGCTGCTGCGGAAAGCCGGGGTGTTCCCCGTCAAGCGGGGCGGCAACGATCTGACCGCCATGAAGACGGCCATCCGCGCCCTGAATGAGGGAAACCGTCTGCTGGTGTTCCCCGAGGGCACCCGGGTGGGGGACGAGAAGGGGAGCGAGGCCAAGGGCGGCGTCACCGTCATGGCCACCCGAACCGGTGTGCCAATGGTGCCCGTGTACTGCGGGCCGAAGCACAAATTTTTGCGGAAAACCACCATCGCCTTTGGCCAGCCCTATGTCCCCGTCATCGCCGGACGCCGCGCCACAGCGGAGGAAAACCGGGAAATCGCCGAGGAGATCCTGCGCCGCATCTATGAGCTGCGGGAGGTAGACGGATGGAAGTAATCTGCGCCAGGAGCGCCGGGTTCTGCTTCGGCGTGGCGCGGGCGGTGGGCATGGCCAGGGAGCTGGCGCGAAGCGCGCAGAGCCCCAGGGTGCTGGGCAGCGTCATCCACAACCGCCGCGTCACCGGGGAACTGGAGGCGCTGGGCATGGGCGCGCTTTCCTCACCGGAGGAGGCGGAGCCGGGGGACAGTGTGCTGCTGCGGGCCCACGGCGTGGGACCCCGGGTCTACGAGGTCCTGGCGGAGCGGGGGGCCTGCGCCGTGGACGCGACCTGCCCCAAGGTGGCCCGGGTCCAGCGCCTGGTCCGTCAGGCGGAGGAGGAGGGCCGCCAGCCGGTGATGATCGGCGATCCGGACCACCCGGAGGTCCGGGGAATTGGGGGCTGGTGCCGGAACCTGCTGGTACTTTCTGGACCGGAGGCGGCCGCCAAATGGGCCCAAACCGCTGGAGCCAGCGGGGAAGCGGTCCTCACGGTGGTCTCACAGACCACCTTGCGCCGGGAGATTTATGAAAAAACTTTAAAAATTCTAAAAAAACAGTGTACAAATCTAAAAATGTTTGATACAATATGTGATGCTACGCAGGAACGTCAATCGGAAGCGGCTCTCCTCGCCGCCAGGGTGGACGCGATGGTGGTTGTTGGCGATCCCCAAAGCGCCAATACGAAGCATCTGACAGAGATCTGCCGTTTACATTGCTCCCGTGTCTTTCAGATTGAGGATGCGGACGAGCTGCCCTGGATGGAACTCTGCGGGTGCTCCGTGGTTGGTCTGACGGCGGGGGCGTCGACGCCCGCGAGCATCATAAAGGAGGTCAAAAAGACGATGAGTGAAGAAAAAATCCAGGGCGAGGGCATGGAGAATTTTGCCGAATTGGTAGAGCAGTATACCAATACTTTAAATACAGGAGATAAGGTAACCGGTGTGGTCACGGCCATCACCCCCACGGAAGTCCATGTGGACCTGGGCTGCAAGCAGGCCGGCTACATCCCTGTGGACCAGCTCAGCGACGATCCCACGGTGAAGCCGGAGGACGTGGTAAAGGTGGGCGACCAGGTGGAGCTGTTCGTCATCCGCGTCAACGACGTGGAGGGCTACGCTACGCTGTCCAAGAAGCGCGTGGACGCCGTGAAGGTGTGGGAGGATATTGAGACCGCCTGCGCCGACAAGGACATCATGGAGGGCATCGTCACCGAGGAGAACAAGGGCGGCGTTGTCGTGTCCGTGAAGGGCCAGCGGGTGTTCGTGCCCGCCTCCCAGTCCGGCCTGCCCCGCGACGCGGCCATGACCGAGCTGGTGAAGCAGCGCGTGAAGCTGCGCATTACCGAGGTCAACCGCGCCCGCCGCCGCGTGGTGGGTTCCATCAAGGTGGTGCAGCAGGAGGCCCGCGCTGCAGCTGCAGCCGAGGTCTGGGCAAGCATTGAGGTGGGCAAGCACTACACCGGCACGGTCAAGAGCATGACCAGCTACGGCGTGTTTGTGGACATCGGCGGTGTGGACGGCATGGTACATATCACCGATCTGAGCTGGAGCCGCATCAAGCACCCCAACGAGATCGTGGCTATCGGCGATACGCTGGAGGTGTATGTCATTTCCTTCGACCCGGAGAAGAAGAAGATCTCCCTGGGCGTGAAGGACCGCAGCACCAACCCCTGGCAGGTGTTTATGGACACCTACAAGACCGGGGACGTGGCCTCTGTGCGCATTGTGAAGCTGATGACCTTCGGCGCTTTCGCTGAGGTTGTTCCCGGTGTGGACGGCTTGATCCACATCTCTCAGATTGCGGACCACCGCATTGAGAAGCCCGGCGACGTCCTGGCTGAGGGCCAGACTGTGGATGCGAAGATCACCGCCGTGGATGAGGAGAAGCAGAAGATCTCCCTGTCCATCCGGGCTCTGCTGGCGCCCACCCCGGCTCCCGCCGAGGAGGAGTAAGCGTGTTTGATAGGGCAGGCGGCCTCCCGGCCGCCTGCCTTTCCTTTTTTACAGTCCCGGACCGGGGGCGAAAGAAGCGAAAAAACTATTGAAATTATCCCTTCTTTGGGGTATACTATTTCCGCTGAAAGAGAAAGACCAGCAAGACCCCTGACATCAGAAAGAAAACACTTTGGAGGAAACAACCATGGTTACCATTACAAAAGATACCATCATCGGCGATATCCTGGACATGGCGCCCCAGACCGCGCCCGTCTTTCTGTCCATCGGTATGCACTGCCTGGGCTGTCCCAGCAGCAGGGGCGAGACCGTGGAACAGGCCTGCGCCGTCCACGGCGTGGACGTGGAGAAGCTGCTGGAAGTGGTCAACGCCGAGGCCAATAAGTAAACGAGAACCAAAGGCAGGGGCTCATAGGCTTTTTCTATGAGTCCCTTGTTTGGTTGTCAGGAAAAGGGGGGAGAAGCGTGGCGGGAAAACCGGATATGGGGGTGCGCCTGCGAACCATTGCCGGCCTGGTGCCGGATGGGTGCCGGTGCCTGGCTGATATCGGCACCGACCACGGTTACATCCCGGTTTCCCTGCTGATGGAGGGGAAAATCCGGCGGGCTGTGGCGGCGGACATCGGCAAACTCCCCTTAGACCACGCCAGGCGTACCGCCGGACTGGCCGGCGTGGCGGCGGATAAGCTGGACTTCCGGCTGGGGGACGGGCTGAGCGTCCTCTCGCCCGGCGAGGCGGATGTGATCGTCATCGCCGGCATGGGGGGCGACGCCATAGCCGCCATTTTGGAGGATGCCCCGTGGAGCAGGGACGGGCCCCTGCTGCTGCTCCAGCCCATGAGCAGGGCGGAGGTCCTGCGCCGGTGGCTGCCTGTGCACGGCTATCGGGTTTCTGCGGAGCGGCTGGTTCAGGACAAGGGGGTGATCTACCCCATTCTGACCGCCCAAGGCGGGGATATGCCGCCGGTGACAGAGTCCCGGAGCTGGGGCGGACTTTTGCTGGAGGCGGATCCGCTGTGGGGGCTGTACCTCGCGGACCGGGTCCTGCGCCTGCGCAGGGCGGCGGCCGGGCTGTCCATGGCCAGGGATCCGGCGGCGGTCCAAAAACGGGAAAATCTGCTCCGGATCGTTGAGGACCTGGAGCGCTGGAAGGGGGAATGGGAACGTGCCCACGGTACGGGAGATCGAGCGCGCACTCTATGAGCTGGCTCCCCGGGAGCTGGCCATGGAGTGGGACAACGTGGGACTGCTGGTGGGCAGCCCGGACCGGGAGGTGGGGCGTGTCCTGGTGGCGCTGGATGTGACGGAGAGCGCTGCGGCGGAGGCTGCGGATTTGGGAGCGGAGCTGATCATCGCCCACCATCCGGTGATGAACTGCGCCTGGGCGCCGGTGCAGACGCTCCGGGACGATACGCCCCAGGGGCGCCTGCTCACCACGCTGGTCCGGCGGAACCTGTCCGCCATCTGTATGCACACCAATCTGGACCGGGCGCAGGGGGGCGTGAACGACGTCCTGGCGGCGGTCCTGGGCCTGGAGGACGTGGAGCGGCTCTCCGGCGGGGACGATATCGTCCGGCAGGGCAGGCTCCCGGCGGCCATGGCGCTGCCGGATTTCCTGGAAAGAGTTGGAAAGGCGCTGGGGCCCAACGGCATCCGCTATACGGACGGTGAACGTCCCATCCGGCGGGTGGCGGTGGGCGGCGGGGCCTGCGGCAGCTTTTTCCGGGCCGCGGCAGCCGGGGGCTGTGACGCGTTTGTCACCGCGGACGTGAAGTACGACCAGTTTTTGGACGCCAGGGCCTTGGGCCTGACGCTCATTGACGCCGGGCACTTTCCCACGGAGAATGTGATCTGCCCGGTACTAGTCCGATTCCTGGAGGAGCGGTTTTGCGGGCTGGAGGTCGTGCGGTCCGCCGTCCACCGGGAGGTGGTGCGTTACTTCGCCGTTCCTTGAGAGGGGGGCGGATGGATGCACTATGTAATGGCGGATCTCCACGGGGAGACCGGCCGCTGGCAGGGGATGCTGCGGGAAATATCCTTTTCTGATAGGGATACGATCTACATTCTGGGGGACGTGGTGGACCGGGGCGGCATTGGCGGCGTGGACATCCTGCTGGACATCATGGACCGGCCCAACGTGGTGATGCTGCTGGGCAACCACGAGGCCATGTGCCTGAAGGCCACGGACCATCCGGAGGATGGACGGGCGGCGTCCCACTGGCTCCGCAACGGCGGCGCGGCCACCCAAAACGGCCTCTCCCGGCTGGACCCGGCGAAACGCGCGGCTGTTCTGGACTTTTTGCGGAAGCTGCCGGATCACCTGGAGGTGGCGGCTGGCGGACAGCGGTATTATCTGGTCCATGGCTTCCCGGCGGACAGCACCTATGACCGGGTCTGGGCCCGGCCGGGCGCCCAGGCCGTGAGCCCCTTTTCGGACGGCAGCATCGTGGTGGCGGGGCACACGCCGGTCTGCGAGCTCTTCGGAGACGACAGGGCGGCCCTGGACCGGTATCTGGACAGCCTGTCTGACGGACACTTCCGCATCTTCCACGGCCAAGGATACATCGACATTGACTGCGCCTGCGGCTATCCGATGATTCCGCAGCGCCGTCTTGCCTGTCTGCGTCTGGAGGACCTGCGGGAGTTCTATACCTAAGAGCCTGTTTAACATCTCCTCGCGCCCGCCTTGGCGGCATATTTTCCGCCCTGACTGCGTTAAAAATCCTTGCAATCCGTCAGGA
>CAJUQS010000011.1 GCA_910588365.1 uncultured Oscillospiraceae bacterium
AGGCTGCGGATCTGCGCCTCCAGCGCCGGCAGGGACAGCTCCCCATCCTCCCCGGCGAGGGCGGCGGTGATGCTTGCCTCCAGCGCCTCCTTTGCGGTCTGGGTGTGGAACAGCTCGTTCATGGCGGCGGTCACAGCGGCTTGGATGTCCGTCTCATTCCAGGTGGGGGACTTCTTGCAGATCTTTTTCCCATGCTCCAGGCGGTTGATGCAACGCCAGACGATCCGCTTACCCTCGGGCCGGCTCCACACCACCCGGCGGTAGGGGCTGCCGCACTCGCCGCAGACCAGCAGTTCGCTGAGAACGTACTTGCCGCAGTATTTGCCCAGCTCTGTCTTGGCCTTGGAGGAGGTCTTCCGCAGGCTGGAGCGCCGGGCCAGCTCCTCCTGCACCCGCTGGAAGGTGTCCCGGTCGATGATGGCGGGGTGGCACTCGTGGACGTAGTATTGGGGCAGCTCCCCCATATTCTTCCTCTGCTCATGGGTGAAGAGGTCCGCCATGAAGGTCTTCTGGAGCAGGGCGTCCCCGATGTATTTTTCGTTTTGCAGCATTTTCCTCACCACGCTGTCATGCCAGGAATCACTGCCCTGGGCGGTCTTGACGCCGTCCGACATCAGGTCGCGGCAGATCTGGTGGACGCTCTGGCCCAGCAGGTATCGGGCGAAGATCCTGCGGACAATGGCCGCCTCATCGGGGTCGATCTCCGGCAGGCCGTCCGGCCCCTTGCGGTAGCCGAGAAAGCTGGCGTAGTGGTAGTAGACCTTGCCGTCCTTGAAGTTCTTCCGGTGGCCCCACTTGACACTGCCGCTGAGGGATTCGCTCTCTGCCTGGGCCTGGCTCATCATAAAGGTGAGGATCATCTCGTTATCCATATAAAGGGTATTTGTGTTTTCCTTCTCAAAGAAGACGCCGATTCCCTTCCGCTTCAGCTTCCGGACGGTGTCCAGACCGTCCAGGGTGTTGCGTCCGAAGCGGGACACCGATTTGGTAATGATGAGGTCAATTTTACCCCGGTCGCAGTCCCGGAGCATCTTCAAAAACTCCTTGCGCCGCTTCATGGACGTGCCTGTGATGCCCTCGTCAGCGTACAGGCGGACCATAGTCCATTCCGGTGTGGCGGCGATCTTCTCGGTGTAGTAGGCGATCTGGGCGTTGTAACTGTTGAGCTGCTCCTCACTGTCCGTGGATACCCGGCAGTAGGGGGCTACCCGGAGGTGCTTCTTGTGAATGTCCCGCTCTGTAAGCTGGGGATTGGGAGGAATGACGGTGATCCGCCGCTTCTGGGGAGTCTGTTGTGTAGTCATGTGGTTTGCTCCTTTCCTATCATCGTTCCGTTGGTCAGTTCCAGTTCTATGTAATCCTGTCCGCCGATGCGGATGGCCTTTACCGCCTTTGCCAGCAGTTCCCGCAGGTTGCTGTCACTGACGGGACCGGTTTCCAGGCGCTCCCGAAGTGCCTCCATATCATGAACCGGCGTGAGATCCGGCAGGACAGCGTACTGCTCCGCGGCGGCGGCGAAGATCAGCGTCTTCATGTAGTCGGGGTTGATATCCGAGCGGTTGAAGCACACGTTCAGCTCATTCTGGATGCGCAGAGCGTCTGCGGAGGGGGCAGCCTCCGGTGCGGGAGGCGGTGTCAGCAGGTTATGGGTGTTTGCCAGCTGGCGGAGCCGCTGGGATACCCGTTTCTGCACCTCCTCATCGCTGGTGCGGACGATAGCTCCGCAGTCTGGATTGGCGCATACCCAGCGGGGCCGGCCATGGGACTTGGTGTCCCGCGCGATTCTGCTTCCGCATACCGCGCACACGGCTTTTTCCCGAATAGGATTCAGCTCAGCGGGGCAGGGCGTGTAGTCAGTTTTGTCCTCCCGCTGGATTTGCGCCGCGAGGAACTCCTCATCGCTGACGAGACGTGGGTAGACGCCTGTCCCCAGGTATTTCCCATTCTCCAGAATCCGCTTGACCATGTGCTTATTCCACTGGCTGGTATGCTGGTGGTAGGGGATGTTTCCTCTGCTCATCTCCTCCGCGATCCTGCCGAAGGAGGCCCCCGCCAGGTAGCGGGTGAAGATGTTCTGAACCGCGTCAGCCTCCGTAGGGCAGGGGACG
>CAJUQS010000012.1 GCA_910588365.1 uncultured Oscillospiraceae bacterium
CATATCGTGCAATGACCCCATCGAGGGGTCATGCACGATTATTCTGCACAGGCGCTCGATGCGCCTGTTGCAGAATCCTGACGGATTGCAAGGATTTTTAACGCAGTCAGGGCGGAAAATATGCCGCCAAGGCGGGCGCGAGGAGATATTAAACAGGCTCTAATGCTGATACTCGAACTCCAGATCGTACAGGCTTACCAGATCGCCGTCCTTGATGCCCATGGCCTCCAGGCGGTCGAACAGGCCGCTCTCCCGCAGCATCCGGTCAAACCAGTTGCGGCTCTCGTAGTCGCCGAAGTTGGTGTTGGCGATGAGCCGCTGAAGCCAGGGCCCCTCCACCAGGTAGACGCCGTCCTCCACCGTAATCTCCAGGGGCTGGCTCATGTCCACCTTGGGGGGGCGCTTGACATACTCAGGCTCATAGACTGTCACCGGAGGCAGCTCCCGCAGCTTATTGGCCACGGCAAACACCAGCTCCCGGGTGCCCTGGTGGGCGGCAGCGGAGATGGTGAACAGGGGGTATCCCAGCGCCTCCACGTGCTGGCGCAGGGCCTCCAGGAGGCTGTCGTCCGCCATGATGTCCGCCTTGTTGGCGGCCACAATCTGGGGGCGGTCCGCCAGCTCCGGGCTGTACTGCTTCAGCTCCAGATTGATGGCGTCAAAGTCGGCCGCCGGGTCCCGGCCCTCGCTGCCGGACACGTCCACCACGTGGACCAGCAGGCGGCAGCGGTCAACATGGCGCAGGAAGTCGTGGCCCAGGCCGGCCCCCTCGCTGGCGCCCTCAATGATGCCGGGGATGTCCGCCATGACGAAGCTGACGCCGTCGTCCACATAGACCACCCCCAGGTTGGGGTAGAGGGTGGTGAAGTGGTAGTTGGCGATTTTGGGGTTGGCGCGGCTGACCACGCTGAGGAGGGTGGACTTGCCCACGTTGGGGAACCCGATGAGGCCCACGTCCGCCAGCAGCTTCAGCTCCAGCACCACCTCCATGCTCTCGCCGGGCAGGCCGCTCTTGGCAAAGCGGGGGGCCTGCCGGGTGGGGGTGGCGAAGTGGGTGTTGCCCCAGCCGCCCTTGCCGCCGCGGCAGAGGACGTAGGGCTCGTCGCCGGACATATCCTTGATGATCTCGTTTGTCTCCAGATCCCGGACCAGGGTGCCCCGGGGCACCCGGATGGTCAGGGACTTGCCGTCCTTGCCGCTCTTGCGCTGGCCCATGCCGTCCACGCCGTTTTCGGCAACGTATTTTCTCTTATAGCGGAAGTCCATGAGGGTGGAGAGGTTGTCGTCCACCTGCAGGATGATGCTGCCGCCGCTGCCGCCGTCGCCGCCGTCCGGACCGCCGGCGGCAATATACTTCTCCCGGTGGAAGGAGACGCAGCCGTTGCCGCCCGCGCCGGCCTTGACGGTGATTTTCGCTTTATCTATGAAGGTTGATGCCATAGTGGATATCCTTTCTTTGCCCTGCCGGACACGGCAGAGGCTGTCTGCTTCATATTGTATCCGAAATATGATAAATTTGCAAGACAATTGCAAAAAAGGCACAACAAGCCGAAATGACAGGTAAAGCAACAAATTTCATTGTCAGAAAACAGACGATCTTGGAAGATGTGCCATGTTTTGCGGTTGCCGCCGTTTATGGCGGCGAGCAAAAGGGCTGCCCTTCTTCACAGCAGTGCCTCCCTGCTCGCCTGGACCGCGTCCTCCAGCACGCCCGTATCAAACCCGAACGACCTGTACCCCTCCGCGCAGGCCTCCATATAGGAGGCGCTGGGAAGGCCCGGCCTGCGGTCCTCGTGCATGATGTAGACGAACGCACTGCGCCTGCGCACCTCGCCTGTGCGGACATCCCTGATGGGCAGGGTCAGCTCCTTTTTGTAGTACAGGCCGGGATATCCCTCGTAGAGGTCCAGCGCCGCCTCGTCCTCCGCCGTCACGCTCCACGCGGCCACCGGGACGCTCGCGCCCTCTTTCGGCTCAATGGTCAGATAGGAGCCGGTCCTGCCCTCCCGGAACAGCAGGCCATAGCCGTCAATGACCGAAGTGCCGATCACCTGTGCGCCGGGACAGCGCTCCCGCATCTGCGGCAGGTTGAGGTTGCTGCCGTAGGCGATGTAGACTTTGTTTTCCATTTCAATCCGTCCTTTCTGAAGGTCATTACCCTTTTTCCGCCCACAACCCGCCGTTGGCAGGTCAGGCGGCAGGGGCCGGGGTATTCAGCGTAAATCGTCCCGCTCTCCCCGCATATTTAACGGCAAACGCGCAAAAAAGGGGGGTGTTCACCCCCCTCGAACTACTTCTCCTCCCCGGGCTCCTCCGCGCCCAGGCCCAGCCGGGCCATCCCGCCCGGTCCAACCAGATCCGCCAGCTCCTCATAGCTCAGGCGCAGCTCCACACTTCCCATGGAGTAGGGGCCCAGCTCATAGCGGGAGAAGATGACCAGCATCCCCTCACCGTCAAAGACGGCCGATCCCTCGTTCCAGCGGGCGATGATCTCGGCGTAGTCCGTCCAGAACTCCGCCCGGCTCTCCAGGGCCTCCGCCTTTTCCAGCAGCAGCTCCGCCGCCCCGGCCCGGAAGGACTCCGGATCGTCGGCAGCCTGGGCGGGGTCGATGAACTGCCCGGTGCCCAAATCGAAGTTCTGGCTGGCGGTATAGCTGTTAGGGTGGGCCCCGCCGGTATAGCTGCTGTTGTCCAGCCGGACGGAAATCACCTGCCCGGCCTGATAGAAGCCGGTGCAGGTCTCATCATAGTAGGGGTCGGCAAGTCCGCCCGCCTCGTACAGCTCCGCTGCGTCCTCCCCCATCTCCCGGCCTCTGGCGAGGGCGTCTTTCATCAGCGCGTCCATCCGGCTGTTGAAGTTTTCCACGTTCCGCCGGGCGGCCTCCGCGTCCCCGGGGGACAGCGCCTCCAGGTTGGGCACCGAGAGGGAGAGCAGCTGGTAGAGATAGTGCGCCGCGTCGGCGGACCCCACGACAGTTTTTCCCTCCTCGGTCACGGCCTCAAGCTGGTAGACCGGCTCCTCATAGGCCGCCGTCGGTACGGTATTCTGAGGCGGCACAGGCACGGGCGCGGGAGCGGCCGTCAGATTGGCGCAGGCCGCCAACAGGAAGACAAACGCGGCCAACAGGACGCCGGCAAACCGTCTCATCGCTCTCCCTCCTTTTCAAAAACTTCTCAAAGCATCACCGGGCCTGCGGTGAATTCCAGCCCCGGCGCGGCCTCCGGCAGCGCGGGAAACGCCAAGACGTACAGATCCGTACACCGGGCCTCCGCGTCAAAGAGCCGCTGCGCCGGCCCGTCCAGCCGCCGGACATGGCCGGGCTTGACAATCACCGGCAGGGAGGCGCTCTTCCGCATCCTTGCCAGCAGCTCCCTCCCCCGCGCTCCGGCCCCCAGCACCCGGAGGTAGGGCGGCGTCTCCCCCTGGGCGGCCTGGGGAACGCCCAGATAGGCCTGGAGCAGCATCCGCCGCAGCCGGGCCATGGGGTAGCGTCTGGTCTTCGCGCCGGAGAGGATCTCCTCCACGCTGGCTCCGGACCGGACCGCCCGGCAGAAACGGTGGTACAGCCCCTCGCTCCCGCCGTCATAGGGGAGGAAGTCCGCCTCCTCCATCCGCCACAGCCGGGCCAGGATGGCCCGCTCGCAGTTGGACGCGCTCACCGGGGCGCGGCCCGCGCCCATCTCCCGGTCCAGGACGGAGGCGGTTCCCTCCGGCACGGCGGCCCGCCACTCCCCTCCGGTAAGGAGCATCCGCCGCAGGGCGGAGGCGGAGGGATAGGGGGACGCCTCCTGGCTGTCGTGCCCCGCCCCCACCCGGGGCAGGGCCAGGGGCTGGATCCCGCCCCCCAGGGCCTTCAGCGAGCGCAGGTACTCCACCGCCAGGATGTCGTTTGGCCGTGAGAGGCAGTCCGCCGCCTCCCGATCCGTCAGGCCCCGCACCGCCTCCTGCCGGGCGGCGGCAAACGTCATGCCCCCGCCCAGAAGGCGGCGCAGCCCGGCGCGGTATGCCTCGCCGTCCAGACAGTCCGCCGCGGCCCGCAGAGGACGCAGATCCCCGCTCTCGCTGCCGAAGGCCAGGTGGGTGACCACCCCCGCGGCCGCCAGCAGGGACACGCCCCCCTGGGCGAACCGCTCCGCCCCGGCGGCGGACCAGGGCGTGGGCAGCTCCAGCACCAGATCGGCGCCCCCCAGAAGGGCGGCCTCCGCCCGTCCGCGCTTGCCCAGGACGGCAAACTCCCCCCGCTGGACGAAGTTCCCGCTCATGCAGGCCACCACGGCGGTGCCGTCCCCCAGGCGGCGGCGGATCTCGGCAATCTGCCAGGCGTGTCCCCGGTGAAAGGGGTTGTATTCCGCAATCACGCCCGCCACAGCCATCGCCCGCTCCCCGCTTTCCAAATTTTTTGGGAAAACTTCCGAAAAAGTAGTTGTCTTAACGGCGCAAATAGTCTACAATAGATAGCGTGACTATTTTAACTGTCTCCCGTTGGAAAAGCAAGTCACAGCTCGGAAACAAAAATTAACAAATCAATGACAATTTCAAGGACAAGGAGAATTTCGACCCATGAAAATTCTGATCATCAACGCGGGCAGCTCTTCCCTGAAGTACCAGTTCATGGAGTCCGAGGGCGGCCAGGTCTTTGCCAAGGGCCTGTGTGAGCGCATCGGCATCGACGGCCGTCTGACCCACAAGGTCCCCGGCCGGGAGGATGTGAAGCAGGAGATCCCCATGCCCACCCACAACGAGGCCATCCAGGCGGTGCTGGACATCATGGTGGACCCCGCCAAGGGCGTCATCGCCTCCACCGACGAGATTGCCGCGGTTGGTCACCGGGTCCTCCACGGCGGCATGGCCTTCACCCAGAGCTGCATCATTGACGACGCCTGCATTGAGGCCATCAAGAAGTGCATCCCCCTGGGGCCCCTCCACAACCCCGCCAACCTCATGGGCATCGAGGCCTGCCAGAAGATTATGCCCAAGACCCCCCAGGTGGCCGTGTTCGACACCGCCTTCCATATGACCATGCCCCCCAAGGCCTACATCTACGCCATCCCCTACGAGTACTATGAGAAGGACGACGTGCGCCGCTACGGCTTCCACGGCACCAGCCACCGCTACGTCTCCGCCCGGGCCATCGACATGCTGGGCAATCCCGAACACAGCAAGGTCATCTGCTGCCACCTGGGCAACGGCTCCAGCCTCTCCGCCGTGGTGGACGGCAAGTGCGCCGACACCACCATGGGCCTGGGGCCCTTGGCCGGCTTCCCCATGGGCACCCGCTCCGGCGACGTGGACGCCACCATCCTGGAGTACCTGATGGGCCGCTACGGCTATGACATCAAGGAGATGCTCAACATCCTCAACAAGAAGAGCGGCGTGCTGGGCATCTCCGGCGTCAGCTCCGACTTCCGGGATCTGGACGATGCCGCCGCCAAGGGCAACGAGCGCGCCCAGCTGGCCCTGGACAAGTTCATCTACGAGGTCAAGAAGTTCATCGGCGCTTACGCCAGCGCCATGGGCGGCGTGGACGCCATCGTCTTCACCGCCGGTATCGGCGAGAACTCCGTGGAGATGCGCGAGCAGATCTGCCAGGGCCTGGAGTACCTGGGCGCGAAGATGGACACCGAGAAGAACAAGGTCCGCGGCAAGGAGACCGACGTCTCCGCCGACGGCTCCAAGGTGAAGATTTTCGTCATCCCCACCAACGAGGAGCTGATGATCGCCATGGACACCGCCGCCCTCTGCGGCAAGTAATTCCACCAAAAGAGCAGACCGGCCGCCGCCCCGCCCCGTCTAAAACGGGGCGGGGCAGCGTATACTATTTCCACGCAATCCACGAAAACCAAAGGAACAAGGAGAAACCAGCCATGCTGAAAGACAAACTCGCCATCGTCACCGGCGGCACCCGGGGGATCGGGTACGCTGTTGTGGAAAAATTTCTGGAAAACCACGCCACGGTCGTGCTGTGCGGCTCCCGGCAGGAGACGGCGGACCGTGCCGTGGAGGCGCTGAAGGCCAAAAATCCCGCCTGGCCCGTGGAGGGCATCGCCCCGGAGCTGACGGACTACGCGTCCGTGCGCGCCGCCTTCCAGGACGTGGCGGAGCGGCACGGCCCCATCGACATCCTGGTCAACAACGCCGGGCTCTCCTCCGCCGAGCCCTTCTCCGCCTACACCCCGGAGCTCTTCCGCCGGGTCATGGCGCTGAACGTGGACGCGGTGTTTTACTGCATCCGGGCAGTCTACGACAGTATGGCCGCCCACGGCGGCGGCTGCATCATCAACACCAGCAGCATGGTCAGCAAGTACGGCCAGCCCTCCGGCGTGGCCTACCCCACCAGCAAGTTCGCCGTCAACGGCCTGACCCTCTCCCTGGCCCGGGAGCTGGGGCCCGCCGGCATCCGGGTCAACGCCGTGGCGCCGGGCATCACCAACACGGACATGATGCGCGCCGTGCCCGAGGAGCACATCGCGCCGCTGATCAGCCAGATCCCCCTGCGCCGCATTGGCGAGCCGGTGGATCTGGCCCAGGCGTTCCTGTTCCTGGCCAGCCCAGCCGCGTCCTATATCACCGGGGAGATTCTCCACGTGGACGGCCAGGCCAGAGCCTGACCGTCCACGCCAAAAAGACAGGGCGCGGAGCGTATTGCTCCGCGCCCTCGTCTACTGTGCCGCCGTCTTTCCGACGGCCGCCAGCCAGCTGTAGTAGCCCGCCATGCAGTGGGCGGAAACCAGGGCCTCCCGCTCCAGCTGGAGCAGGGGCGTCAGCTCCGCAGACAGCTCCAGCGCCGTGCGCCCCATCAGCAGGGCCGCACGGCTGTTCTGATTGATCAGTGCGGACAGGCCGTCAAAGTCGCCGCTGAGCAGGGCGGATACCATCTCCATGTTGACCCCGTCCACCGCCGGAACCAGCCGGAAAATGGCCTCCGCCATCTCCTGGGCCGCCGCCTCGGTCTGATAGGCCGCGTAGTGCCGCCCCGTCATGGCGGCGTACTGCCGGTCCATCTCGTCAAACAGGCGGTCGTATCCGTCGCTGCCTGCGGCGGGCAGGGGGCGGTCCACGCCGTAGCGGCGGTATCCCCACTGAGCGAGGGGCACCAGGGTGACCAGATCCTCGCCGTTGACAATGTTGAAGATGTTCTCATACCCCTCCTCAGCCGCCTTTGTGGAGACGGCGGGGGCGGCGAAGGTGTAGCAGTAGACGTTCTCCCTCTCCGCCAGCCCCGCGTCCATCAGATAGGCGGCCGTCAGATTGGCGGCGGCGCCGCCCCGGCTGTGGCCGGTGATCAGGAATTTTTCATTCTTCCCGGAGATGCCGGCCTTGGACAGGTAGCTCCCCAGGTTGTCCAGCAGCTCGTCCCTGGCCGCGGCGAAGCCCTCATGGTCGCTGCCGGAGCCGACATTGAGGTTCCCGGACCACTCCGTATATTCGCCGGTTCCCCGGATGACGACAGCCACCAGCTTTACCGATTTACCCGCCCGGTCCTTCACTTTTTTGACGCCAAAGGCGTAAGCGGTCCGGCCGCCGGACTTCTCCAGGGAGAACTGGTAGTTATAGGTCTTGACGCTGCCGAACCCCAGCTCCTTCAGCCCATCCCGCACACCGCCGTCCCTGTCCGGCCCGACATAGGCCGTGCCGCTGAGTGCCATGGAGGCCAGCGCCAGATCCTGCTGGTAAACCGCAGCGTCCTCCGCAAACCAGCCGTCGTCCCAGCGCAGCTCGACATCGGCGGCGGGAAGGTCCTTGACGCCGGTGCCGATGGTGACGTGCGCCGTCCTGCCGCCCGCCTCCGCCGCCAGCGCCGCGGGAGCCAGCGCCAGACTCCAGGCCAGCAGGAGGATGAAAAGCCGTATAATTGTTTTTCTCAAGGGGATCTCTCCGCTCCTTCCGTGCCGCAGACAGGACCCAGGCGTCCTGTCCCGCGGCCTTGTTCTCGTCCGAAATCAAATAAACCTGTTAGCCAGGGATTTTGTCCATTTGTCCGCCGGAGCTTATCCGCGTCTGAACGCAGGCGGGCTCATAGTATCTCAGGAAAAATCTCTGCATCCGCACCATAACATACCCCCGGCAGACTTGTCAAGAAAAACCTGCAATACTTATCTAAAATCTTACTTTGAATGGGCGAAATCATCTGTGTCTACAGGCACACGGATGATTTCAGTTACTTTGATTGATATTTCAGCCTCATTGAAAATATTCATCGGCAGTGAGAAAAGCTGACGGCATCTTTCGAGCGGTTTCAGAAGCTGTACCAAAAGGCGCTCAAGGGGTTGTACCCCTTGAGAATCCCCAATTCGGGTTTTATCTACGCTACGAAGGGATAGACCGGCTGTCCTGCGCTGATGCTGTGGGCCGCCGGTAGGATTTTCTCCCATCCCTACGCCCTATTGGCAGGCGAAGCAGCGGGGGAGTATGCGGTGAGCGCCTCGCTGCAGGCGCCATCTGGTCGAGCCGGGCGGCAGTACCGGACGCCCCGCGCCCGCAGGCGCGGAATCCCCCGCAGAAGGGACCCCGGCAGAAAATCCGCAGTCCCTTAATTTACAATTTGTTCAAATTGGATGCAGCAAATCTTATTGACAGAAGGTCACATTGGTGTTAAACTTCCTTTAGCACTCAGGGTAAGGGAGTGCTAAAGGAGAGAACGCCATGGAATTGACCGCCCGTAAGAAGGAAATACTGAAGGTGGTCACCGAGCGGTACATTGATACCGCCGACCCGGTCAGCTCCAAGTTCATCGCCCAGGCAATGGGCGGCGGACTCAGCTCCGCCACCATCCGCAACGAACTGGCGGATCTGGTGGAGCTGGGCTATCTGGAGCAGCCCCACACCTCGGCGGGCAGGGTGCCCTCCCCCAAGGGCTACCGGCTGTACGTCAACGAGCTGATGGAAAAGCGCAGCGTCTCCGACCAGGAGGCGGCCCAGATCAACCAAGCCCTCAGCGGCCGGATGGGCGAGCTGGACGCCATCATCGCCCAGGCCGGACAGGCCGCGGCCTCCATCGTCAGCTACCCCGCCTACGCGGTGGCGGCGGGCAAGTCCAGCGTCACGGTCCGGCGCTACGACCTGCTCCCGGTGGACGAGAGCAGCTTCATCGCCGTGGTGATGACCGACGACAGCCGGGTGAAAAGCCAGCTGCTGCGCACGGACATCCCCGTGCCGCCGGAACAGCTGCCCGCCCTGGCCAACCTCCTGAACACCCACTTTACCGGCATCCGGGTGGAGGAGCTGGGGACGAAGCTGATGGGCCTGACCAGCCAGCTGTCGCCGGAGCTGTTCCTCCCCGCCTCCCTGACTGTGGAGTATGCCGCCGCAGTCATCGACCGCAGTACCCGGAACCAGGTCTACACCACCGGACAGACCCAGCTGCTCAGGCAGCCGGAGTTCCAGGATCTGAGCCGGGCCAATGAGCTGATGAGCCTGTTGACGGACCAGAAGAACGACCTGCCGGTGCTGGATGAGAACACCCCCATGCAGATTCTCATCGGCCCGGAGAACGTCAACGAGGCGCTGAAGGATGCCAGCGTGGTGGTGGCCAGCTATGATATCGGCGAGAACATGCGGGGGCTCATCGGCGTGGTGGGTCCCACCCGGATGGATTACGCCGCCGTGGCCGCCAGACTGAGCTACTTCGCCGAGAGTTTAACCAAAATGTTTGGAAAAAATAACCAGTTACCCCCGAAGGAGGATAATCAATCGTGAGCAGGAAAGAGAACCCCGCCCCCATGGAGGAGCAGGAGAGCCAGGAGCAGCAGCCCGGCGAGGTGACCGAGGAGTACCGGCAGGAGGACGAGACCGCCGCCGAGACCTTCACCGTCACCCGGGAGCAGATGGAGAAAATGGAGGCCCTGGCCAAGCAGCTGGAGGCCGCCGGCGACAAGTACCTGCGCCTGGCCGCGGAGTACGACAACTACCGCAAGCGCACCACCAAGGAAAAGGAGGGCATCTACCAGGACGCCAAGATCGACACCCTCTCCAAGTTCCTGGAGGTCTACGACAACCTGGAGCGGGCGGTGAACCAGCCCGGGGACGAGGACAACGCCCACAAGAAGGGCATGGAGATGATCTTCCACCAGCTGATCGGTGTGCTGGAAAAGTTGGGCGTCAGCATTGAGGACCCGGCGGGCAGGGAGTTCGACCCGTCCAAGCACAACGCCGTTATGCACATCGACAGCGAGGAGCTGGGGGAGAACGTCGTCTCCCAGGTCTTCCAGAAGGGGTTCCTGCTGGGCGAAAAGGTAATCCGCTTCGCAACCGTGCAGGTCGCCAACTAAAGGAAACACTGTTGATTTAACCAGTCCTTTCTGAAATACAGCGAGGCAAAGTTCTTTTTGATACTTTTTCTTGAAAGAAAAAGTATGGATACCTGTTTATAAAAATTTTCTTATAGTAGGAGGACAGCATCATGTCTAAAGTAATCGGTATTGACTTGGGTACAACCAATTCCTGTGTGGCCGTCATGGAGGGCGGCGAGGCGGTGGTCATCGCCAACGCCGAGGGCAACCGCACCACCCCGTCGGTGGTGGCCTTCTCCAAGACCGGCGAGCGCATGGTGGGCCAGGTGGCAAAGCGCCAGGCCATCACCAACCCCGACCGCACCATCTCCTCCATCAAGCGCGAGATGGGCTCCGACCACCGGGTAGCCATCGACAGCAAGAACTACACCCCCCAGGAGATCTCCGCCATGATCCTCCAGAAGCTGAAGGCGGACGCCGAGGGCTACCTGGGCCAGAGCGTCAGCGAGGCGGTCATTACCGTCCCCGCCTACTTCACCGACTCCCAGCGCCAGGCCACCAAGGACGCCGGCAAGATCGCCGGCCTTGAGGTCAAGCGCATTGTCAACGAGCCTACCGCCGCTGCCCTGGCCTACGGCTTGGACAAGGAGGAGGCCCAGAAGATCATGGTCTACGACCTGGGCGGCGGCACCTTCGACGTGTCCATCCTGGACATCGACGACGGCGTCATCGAGGTGCTGGCCACCGCCGGCAACAACCGCCTGGGCGGCGACGACTTTGACGAGTGCTTGATGAAGTGGCTGGTGAGCGAGTTCAAGCGCACCGACGGTGTGGACCTCTCCGCCGACAAGGTCGCCATGC
>CAJUQS010000013.1 GCA_910588365.1 uncultured Oscillospiraceae bacterium
ACAGGCTCTAAGAGGCCGGCAGGCGGAGTTGGTGGAGAGCCAGACCACCAGATCAGAACCCCGTAGGATTCGCTCGTTCACGGGGCAGAGCAGCTCTTCCCTTGGGAGCGTGTCCGAAAATCCCCCGCCGAGGCAGGCCGTCCCGTTGGGACGGCCCCGAGTAAAGGAGTCCAGAACCATTGGTTCTGGCGGCTTTTTGGTTACTTTTTGTCCGCACAAAAAGTAACCCCCGGCGTGGGGCGGGCAGCCCCACAAAGCTATCAAATCGAAACAACCCGCCTTGCGCCGTGCGGCGGCGCAAAGCAAAGAAAGGAGCCCCAGTGGACCAAACCCAACTGCTCAATCTATTGAAAAAAGTCTCCGTCGGCGAGACCGCGCCGGCGGAGGCCGCCCGGCTCCTGGGCGAAAAGACCTATGAGGACCTGGGCTATGCCAAGGTGGACCACCACCGCGCCGCCCGCCAGGGGGCGGCGGAGGTCATCTTCGGCCAGGGCAAGACCCCGGCGCAGATCGAGGGCATCGTCCGCTCCATGATGGAGCGGGGCGGGACCAACATCCTCATCACCCGCCTGGACGGGGAGAAGGAGGCCCTGCTGCGGGGGAAGTTCCCCTATGACTATAGCGCCGATGCCCGCCTGGCGGTGGCGAACCCCGCAGAGCACCCCCTCACCGGGGCCGTGGCCGTGGTCAGCGCGGGCACCAGCGATCTGGCGGTGTGCGAGGAGGCGGCCCTCACCGCCGAGGCCCTGGGCAGCAGGGTCCTCCGGGTTTACGACGCCGGGGTGGCGGGCCTCCACCGCCTGCTGGGATCCCTGGAGACCCTGGAGCGGGCCCGGTGCATCGTGGCTGTGGCCGGGATGGAGGGTGCCCTGCCCAGCGTGGTGGGGGGACTGGTCAGCTGTCCGGTCATCGCCGTGCCCACCAGCGTGGGCTACGGCGCCAACCTGGGCGGCCTGGCGGCCCTGCTGGCCATGCTCAACTCCTGCGCCAGCGGCGTGAGCGTGGTGAATATCGACAACGGCTTCGGCGCGGGCTTCCTGGCCCACCGGATCAACCAGATGAAGGGGATTGACGAGACATGAAGACGCTGTATCTTGAGTGCGCCATGGGCGCCGCGGGGGACATGCTCATGGCGGCCCTCTACGAGCTGTGCCCGGAGAAGGAGAAATTTCTGCGGGATATGAACGCCCTCATCCCCGGCGTGGGCGTGGAGGCCGGGCGCGTCACCCGCCAGGGCATTGCCGGAACCCACATGCGCGTCACGGTCCACGGCCGGGAGGAGGGGCACGGCCCCCATGACCACGACCGCCACGGACACGGGCATGAGCATGAGCATCACCATCATCACGAGCACCGCTCCCTGGGGGACATCACCGCCCTCATCGACGGCTTCCCCCTGCCGGAGGCCGTGCGGGAGAACGCCAAGGAGACCTACCGGCGCATTGCCCAGGCCGAGTCCAGAGCCCACGGGGTGGAGGTGGGCGAGGTCCACTTCCACGAGGTGGGGGCCCTGGACGCGGTGGCGGACGTAACCGGGGTGTGCTACCTGATGCACCTGCTGGCGCCGGAGGCGGTGTGCGCCTCCCCGGTCATCGTGGGCAGCGGCACGGTGCGCACAGCCCACGGCCTTCTGCCTGTCCCCGCGCCGGCCACCGCCCGCCTGCTCGCCGGCGTACCGACGGCCCCCGGGGATATCGCCGCCGAGCTCTGTACCCCCACCGGCGCCGCCCTGCTGCGCGCCTTCGCGGGGCGCTTCGGCCCCATGCCCGCCGGCGTGGTGCTGGACTGCGGGTACGGCTGCGGCGCCAAGGATTTCCCCCGGGCCAACTGCCTGCGGGCCTTCCTTATGGAGACGGAGGCCTCCTCCGCCGGGCCTAACGACGCCGTGACGGAGCTGAAGGCCAACATTGACGATATGACCGGCGAGGAGCTGGGCCGGGCCATGGAGGAGCTGCTGGCGGCGGGGGCTCTGGACGTGTCCCACACCCCGGTCCAGATGAAGAAGCACCGCCCCGGCGTGGTGCTCACCTGCCTGTGCCGCCCGGACGACGGGGACCGGCTGGCCCGGGAGATGCTGCGCCTCACCTCCACCTTCGGCGTGCGGCGCACGGACTGTGCCCGGTACGCCATGGAGATCTCTGTGGACCAGGTGGACACGGACTGCGGCCCTGTCCGGCGGAAGACCGGCACAGGGTACGGCATCACCAAGAGCAAGCCGGAATACGCGGATCTGGACGAGGCCGCCCGGCGGAGCGGTGTGCCCCTGGCGGAGGCGCTGCGGGCCTTCTTCAGGGCCCGGTAAAGACGCGGGCCGGATGGTTGAAAGATGACGTAAAAGGCAGTGAAAGCGTCGAGGGTATATGCCCGCCGTGTTTATTGGCACTATAAGAGCCTGACAGGCAAGTCGGAGCGTTCCAGATACCTGGGGCGCTCCCTTCTTCTCGAAAAAGGACGTCGGCGCTGCGTGGACAATTAGGCGCTTGAGCCTCCCGCAATATGCGGGGTTCGGAGCGGCCATTGGCAGAGGGTGGCTATACCAATACGTCTACACCGCGGCTGACGCGGCCAAGTTCCTGCGCATCTACTATGCCAGGGTGAAAGCGCATCTGGCGGCGCTGGACAGCGGGGCAAATACCGCCGCTTAACCGAACGCAACGAACACTTTCATCCGGTTCGCAAAAATTCCTCGCTGACCGGCTTGTCTTGTTATGCCGGCATCACATTCCGTTTCAAGCTGGTATAGGCCAGCAGAATGTAGATGGCATAAATCAGGAAGAAAATCCCCAGCGAGATCGTCACGATGGCCAAAGGACTGCTCATTCCCACCATCACCCCCGGCTCGGGAGCGTGTGCAAAGCGGAGGATAACCGGTACGCCGATCAGCACCGGGGGAACAGCGGGTAGGGCATAGTAAATGGCAAACTGGTTCCGCAGGGTCCTTGCCATCTCCCGCCGGTCCATACCCAGCTTTTGCAGAAGCCGGAACTGCTGCCCATACCGTGTTGTCTCGCTGAGCTGCTGGATGGTGAGGATCGTAGCGGCAGTCATGCTCAGGGACAGTGCCAGGAAGAAGAGGGGGAATGCGGTGGTGGCGGTCCAATCTGCCGCGTCTGCCTCTTCCGTGGCTTTGGTGTGTATTTCGTCATAGCTTCGTTCCGAATTCTGCTCATCCAGCCCGTAGTGGATGGAATACAGGTCATCCAATTGATCCTCCGTCACTGGCTGAACCGTCTTAGCCGCATAGGCGTGATGAAGCACCAAAAGCCCCTCTGCCGCCTCGTCCGGTACCACAAGGATATACCGCGCCCCGTTGCTTGTGTCGTAGTTTTGCAGCAGGTGCTCCGTGTGGACCCCGCCAAGGGTCAAACTGGTGTCACCTAAAGAAATAGGCTGGGTATAGCCGGCCAGATGTTTTTCCAGATAGGACATACAGTGAATCAGATATTCCCCCGGCTTTAATTCCACTGGCAGGTATCCCGCTATGGAACGGAGAGCAGCATAGTCGCTATAGCTCAGCACGTAATCCCGATCCGAATAGGGGTAGTAGTCCTCTCCCATACTCTCCACATAGTCCATAACCCGGCTGTCCTCTGCTTGGTAGACGCAGTAGTACAGATCCTGCTCCACGGGGATGTTGGCTTGGATATAATCCAGATAATCCTGGCTGAGGGGTTCGCTGCCGTCAACCCCAATATACAGATCGAAGCAGGCGTTTTCCGCCGCCCGGCCCGCGAAAAGTCCCCGGAACATCATTCCCGATCCCACGGAGATCAGAGTAGCGGTGAAAATCAGGGAAATGACGGCCATGAGCGTTCCCATAGTGGCCAGCTTGGCGGTAAGGGTTCGAAACACCAACAGGTTTTGCCCCCGATATTTCCGGGCTGGCCGCTTGTCGAAAAAGGCGGGTATGCCGGAGGCGAAGCTGAGGAAGAAGCCGAACAGGGATACAATGACGCATCCCGCCCCGATGATGCCAAAGACGGACCCACCAGCCATCAGCAGACAGGTCCCGGCCACACCCAGCACAATGGAAGCGGAGAAAATCCAGCGGCGCACGGTTCCCGTTTGAAAGACCATTCCCTCGTTAGCCCGGTCAACATAGATCAGGCTGTGGATCTTGGCCTTGCGGATATATCTGCGGCTGCGGCGAAGGGCAAAGAGGTAAATCAGAGCAAAATAGAGGACTGTCAATCCCAAAGCGGGGAGAGAGAAGCCAAAGGAAAAGGTATAGGGCAAGCCGAATAACGTCAGTACAATGGCACGAAACGCCTGATAGAGCAGTCCGCCCAGGGCGGTCCCCAGTGCCAGGGCGCAGCCGCCCACGGCCAGGTTCTCCAGAAAGAACAGCCGGGCCACCTGCCGGTTCTCCAGGCCAATAAGCAGATACGTCCCTAACTCCCGTCCCCGTCGCAGGAGCATGAATCTGGTGGCGTAGGCCACCAGCCAGCCAAAGATATAGACTACCACTACACTGGCTAACACGATAAT
>CAJUQS010000014.1 GCA_910588365.1 uncultured Oscillospiraceae bacterium
CCATTGGGCGCAGTCCGCCCCGCAGGCAGGCCGCCCGGAAAGGTAAGGGTGCGCGATGAGCAGTGAACGGAAGGACACCCTGAAGAAACGCCTGGATGAAAACTACACAGCTTTTATAGAATCTCTACAAGAAAAAACAGTTTCTGAGCTAATTGCCATGGCCCCGGAGATCACCGCCGTCCAGCAGCTCCACGAGGAACTGCTGGACGCCTGCGATGACGAGGACGTGGAATTTCTGCTCCGGTTTGACGATCCGCTGGAGGTTGTGCGCGGTTATTGGGAGTCCGAGATCTCCGGCTATGACCACAGCGAGGAAATGGGCCGCACGCTCTGGCGGATTCGGGAGGATAGGCAGGACGAATTTGGGCAGCAGGAGGTCAAAGCGTTCGGCAAGGACGAGATCACACTTGATCCGGTGATGGATTTCTCCGGCAGGGAGATCACTGCGCACATTGAAATAGGCTTTGACGTGGGGCGGCGCTTTCAGGTGTATCCCAATTTAGACGATAGCTATGATCTGTACGCCAAGTATGATCCTGTTTCCCTGGCACTTCGGGCTGAGTTGTGCATTGAGGATGGATATGACGGCAGCAAGCGGTGGGAACCCGTTACGCTTCTGCCGTCTGAACAGGACATGATCGTTGGTCTGATGGAAGAAGCCTGTCAGAAGGATAGGGGAAGATCCCTGCGGGATACCTGGGCTGATCACCATCCGGCTATCAACAGGAAAGATTTGTGTGGAAAGAAACACGGGAGGATTCAGCATGAGCGATAACATGATAAAACAGATCACCACCGATGACCTGCGGCGCATGGAGGATCAGGAGGGCCTTGTCCTCCAGGGCTGCGGCGGCGATCCCCAGGAGTGGGTGGACGGCATCAACCGGGAACTCACCGAGGCCGGCATTCTGCTGGACGGCGGCAAATTAGAGAATGTCGTATCCTTCCGGCACGATGGGGTGACCTGCCTGCTGTTTCCCTTCGGAGATGCGGAACTGAATATTGGGAAGTTCGCCATGTGGCGCATCCAGACCCATGACCGATACGGTGGCACATGGCTGTCCGACTATGTCCCCAACCGGCTGGGCGGCTTTCTGCACCAGCCGTCCAGACAAAAGCCCACCATGAGCCTGATCGGAATGGACGGCAACATCTTTGCGGTCATGGGCAAAGCCTCTTCGCTGCTGAAAGAGGCGGGCATGGGGGATCTGGTCAGCCACATGGTCCAGCGCGTCACCACCTGCGGGGACTACTGCAAAGCCCTCAATATCATCAGCGAGTATGTGGAGACAGAGCTGTCTCCGCCTGCTATACCCCAAAAATCTAACAAGAAGAAAGCGAGGACCACATATGAGCGATAATCCCAAGTGGGAGATCATCCAGGGCGATGCCCTGAAGCTGCTGGGGGGCTTCTCCCCCGGCTCCTTCGACGCCGTCATCACCGATCCGCCCTACGCCTCCGGGGGCCGCACCCAGGCGGAGAAGAACAAGTCCACCGCCAAGAAGTATTCCAGCATGGGGGACCACGCGCCACCGCCCTTCGAGGGG
>CAJUQS010000015.1 GCA_910588365.1 uncultured Oscillospiraceae bacterium
GAACGCTGTCTGGCCAGTCTTTTTCCCGCCATACTGCGTCGCTTTCCCTTGCAATCCGTCAGGATTGCTGCGGAAAATCTCCTTGTCTGACGAGAAAAATCCTCGTCCATCCGGCATCCCCCGGTTATGAATACAGGTTCTAAATCGAGTATTCGTATAAAACCGGAAAAAGGCAGAAAAAGCCCGCCAGCTTAACAGCTGGCGGGCAGTCTGTGGATATGTCAGACAGCTCTGGTGACTTTACCGGAACGCAGACACCGGGTACAAACATATACATGGCGAGGGGTACCGTCCACAATCGCCTTGACACGCTTGACATTGGGCTTCCATGTGCGGTTGGAGCGCCTGTGGGAGTGGGAAACCTGAATCCCGAAGGTAACACCCTTGTCACAGAATTGACATTTAGCCATCCGTTGCACCTCCTTGCTGTTCAAAATTCTTGTTGGGCCCGAAAGCGCCTTTTGATATATTAGCAGAGTTTGACACAAATTGCAAGCATAAATTTTGCTTTTTCGGAAAACTTTTTGTGGATGCTTATGAACAGACTGCCCAGGGACGCAGCCGCGGCCATGTCCCTGGGCAGTCTATCTATTTAAAATCCGGCCCGCCTCCCAAAGGACGCGGGCGGGATCTGGCGGGAGGGCCGCTTACGCCGCCGCCTCGCCGGGAACGCGCTCCCGGAAGAGCAGGGAGACGCACCACAGGCCCCCGAGCCCCACCAGGGAGTAGACGATCCGGGAGAGCGCCGCCATCTGGCCGCCGAAGAGAAATGCCACAAGGTCCAGGCCAAACAGCCCGATCAGTCCCCAGTTCAGCGCGCCGACAATGACGAGAATCAGCGCAATCCGATCCAAAACCATAGCTCCTACCTCCTTCTTTTTCCGAAGCCCGTCTCTCTCATCTGGCCTCCCAGGTAGTCTTTCCCCTTTTTTCTCCCTTATACATGGCCGCAAAAAAGCAAATCATGAGAAAAAAACACGCCGGGCAAGCAGTTTATCGTTGAAAAAACGGAGGGAAGCCTGTATAATAGCGGATAGGAACCAGAAGGAGGCCCCTATGAAGTATCTGCTTGTCATCGGGGACGGCATGGCCGACAACCCCGTGCCCCAGCTGGGGAATCAGACGCCGCTGCAGGCTGCATCCATCCCGTCCATTGACCGCATGGCCGCCAGAGGCCTGGTGGGCAGCGTTGTCAACTGCCCCGAGCCCCTGCCCGCCGGGAGCGAGACGGCCATTCTCTCCATTTTCGGTTGTGACCCCCGGCAGTACTTTACCGGCCGCTCCCCCATGGAGGCCGCTGCCGCCGGAATCCCCATGCTCCCCGGGGACGCGGCCTTCCGCTGCAACCTGGTGACCCTGGAGGACGGGGACATGCCCCTGGAGAAAAAGCGCATCCTCTCCCACTCCGCCGGGTCTATCGAGGGGGAGGCCGCACTGGAGGCCGTGGACGCCCTGCTGGGCGACGTGCGCTTCGCCCGGGCCCTCCGGGACGCCCGGATCGACATCCATCCCTTCCCGGCCTTCCGGCAGCTGGCTGTCCAGCACCACAGCGACATCTCCGGCATCCGCTTCACCCCGCCCCACGACCACCTGGGGGAGGAGGCCGGGCCCCTGTTTCCCGCCGGAAATGAGCGGGCGGAGGTCTTTGCCCGCCTCATGGAGCTGGCCCACGAGATTTTGAACCACCACCCGGCGGCGGAGAAGCGCCGCCAGGCCGGAAAGATGCCCGCCAACGGCGTCTGGTTCTGGGCCGAGGGGACGGCTGTGGAGTTGCCCTCCTTCCGCTCGCAGTACGGCATGGACGGCGCGGTGGTCAGCGCCGTGCCCCTGTGCCACGGCATCGGCGTACTGCGGGGCCTGGAGATGGTGGAGGTGGAGGGGGCGACCGGGGAGCTGGACACCAACTTCCCCGGCAAGCTGGAGGCCGTGTGGGACAAGCTGAACCAGTACGGTTTCGTCTGCCTCCACCTGGAGGCCCCGGACGAGTGTACCCACAACGGGGATCTGCCCGGAAAGGTGCAGGCCATCGAATGGCTGGACAGCAGGCTGGTTTCGCCCCTGCTCTCCCGGCTGGAGACGGCCGGAATGGACCACCGGGTCCTGTTGCTCAGCGACCACAAGACCCTCACCGCTACCCGGGGCCACGATGGAGATCCGGTACCCTTCCTGCTCTACGACAGCCGCAGGGACACGGGGCGGGGAGGCGTATACGACGAGAGCGCCGGGGAGTCCGGCCCCTTTGTGGAAAACGGCAATCAACTTTTGGGTATGCTGTTCTCGGACGAGATCAGCTTCCAATAACAAAAGCAAGACAGAGTTTTGCGCCCTGCTCGTGTGGCTGGGCCCGTAGCCCAACGACTGCTCGGGCGGCGCACAGCACCGCTTCAGTTCTTTTTGATTCTTTTTCTTAACAAGAAAAAGAATGACTGCAAATTGATGGAGGAGAACAACGTATGAACAAGAAGTTTGAGAGTCTGGGTATGAGGCCCGCCAACATCCTGCTGCCCAAGGCGGGTACGGATATGCACAAGTGGGCCGTGGTGGCCTGTGACCAGTTTACCTCCCAGCCGGAGTACTGGGAGGAGGTGGACCGCATTGCCGGGGACGCCCCCTCCACGCTGCGCCTCATTCTGCCCGAGAGCAAGCTCAACGATGCCAATGTGGACGAGCACATCGCGGCCATCAACCGCTCCATGGACGACTACCTGGCCCGGGATATCTTCCAGACCTACCCCGATTCCGTTATCTACATTGAGCGCACCCAGTCCGACGGCACGGTCCGCCCGGGTCTGGTGGCGGCGGTGGACCTGGAGAAGTACGACTACACCCCCGGCTCTGGCTCCCTCATCCGTGCCACCGAGGGCACCGTCCTGGAGCGCATCCCGCCCCGGGTCCGGGTCCGCAAGGACGCGCCCATCGAGCTGCCCCACGTGATGCTGCTCATCGACGACCCCCAGAAGACCTGCATTGAGCCCGTCCAGGCCGCCAAGGACTCCATGGAGAAGGTCTACGACTTCGATCTGATGATGAAGGGCGGACACCTGACCGGCTGGAAGCTCTCCGAGGCCCAGAGCGACGCCCTGGCTGACGCCTTGGCCGGTCTCACCACCGAGGACGCCATGCGGGAGAAGTACGGCATCACCGGCGTGGCGCCCCTGTTGTTCGCCGTGGGCGACGGCAACCACTCCCTGGCCACCGCCAAGACCTGCTATGAGAACCTGAAGAAGGTCACGCCAGAGAGCGAGTGGGCCAGCCTGCCCGCGCGGTACGCTCTGGTGGAGATCGAGAACCTCCACGACGATGCCCTCCAGTTCGAGGCCATCCACCGGGTGGTCTTCGGCGTGGACCCGGAGAAGCTTATCGCCGCCTTCAAGGAGTTCTACCCCACCGCCCGGGAGGGACAGGGCGTGGGCCACACCATCGCCTACACCTGGGCCGGCGGCGCAGGATATCTCAATGTGCCCAATCCCAGAGTCCAGCTGGCCGTCGGCACCCTGCAAAACTTCCTGGACGCCTACCTGAAGGAGAACGGCGGCGAGGTGGACTACATCCACGGCGACAAGGTGACAGACGAGCTGGGCTCCAAGCCCGGCAACATCGGCTTCAAGCTCCCCGCCATGGGCAAGGACCAGCTCTTCAAAACCGTCATCGCCGACGGCGTCCTGCCCCGCAAAACCTTCTCCATGGGCCACGCCGAGGACAAACGGTACTACGTCGAGGGACGGAAGATCCGCTAGGCAGTCATTCTTTTTCTTTGAAAAGAAAAAGAATCAAAAAGAAACTTTAATGGGGTTGGCCTGGAGGTGATTCAGTTTTTTAGAAACTGCTCCAGGCCAGCCCCGGCGCGTACCCCGAGCAGAAAGGACTGGCAGGCGCACTGCTCCAGCAGCAGCTCGCACTGTTCCTTCTGGGCCGGGCTCAGCTCCCGGTAAAGCGCTGAGAGCGTGGCCATGGTTTCATCGCTCTCCAGTTCGGGTACGATATAGAATTTGTATAGGATCGATAGAATATCCGACATTGCATAGAATCCTTTCTCGTGATATTATTTAGCATAAAATTCGTTGCATCAAAGCTATTGTATTGCATAAAATTCGTTTCGTCAAGGGGTAAGTATGGAATTTCGCGCTTTTTTTTCGGAGCGCCTGCGTGAGCTGCGAAAAGAGCAGGGAGAGACACAGCAGCAGGTGGCCGACGGGCTGGGTGTTCCCAGGCAGCACTATCATAAATTCGAGGCCGGGGAAAATCTGCCGAGTCTGGAAAGATTTATCGCTTTGGCGGACCATTTTGGCGTATCGCTGGACTATCTGGCGGGGCGGACGGAGGAGAGGTGGAGACCATGAAGCTGAATCTGGGACAGGTGCGGTTTCTGCTGGTGGTGCTGGCGGCGCTGGGGCTGGTGCTTTTGACGCTGGCCCGGGCGTTTTGGAGTACGGTGCTGCTGTATGGGGGACTGATATGCTATGTGCTGTCGGTGCTGGTGTGGTTTGTCCTGAACCGGTGTCCCCACTGCCATAAGCGGCTGGGGCGGAGTACGAGCCTGTACTGTCCCCACTGCGGCGAGAAGCTATAAAAAGCAATTATAGCAATCATCAGAATTCCTGGCAAAAGCTCGGGGGTGCAAAGCGCGCATGGCCGCGTTGTCGTCCTTGGCGGGCGTCAGCCCGCCTGCGTCCTCCGTCTTGCCCTGCACGCTTTGTCCTCCCCCTCCTTTTTTGTCATGAATTCTGAAGCTTGCTATAAAATTCTTTTTGATACTTTTTCTTTTAAGAAAAAGTATCAATACCAGGAGGTGCCTATGGTCCACACTGAGCATGCCTATGCAAAACTGAATCTGACGCTGGACATACTGGGCCGCCGGCCGGACGGGTACCACGACATGCGGATGGTGATGCAGTCCATCGATCTACGGGACGAGGTGACGGTGACGTTCCGGGAGGAGCCGGGCCTGGAGGTGAGTACGGATCTGAGCTATCTTCCCCGTGGTGAGGGGAACATCGCGGCGAAGGCGGCGGCGCGGTTCTTTGAGGCGACAGGCAGCGCTCCCCGGGGGATGTCCATAGACATCCAAAAGCACATCCCCGTGTGCGCTGGCATGGCCGGGGGCAGCAGCGACGGGGCTGCGGTGCTGCGGATTCTGGGCCGGACCTGCGCGCCGGAGCTGCCCCGGGAGCGGCTGGAGGAGATCGGGGAGCTGGTGGGCAGCGACGTACCCTACTGCGTCCGGGGCGGTACCGTCCTGGCCGAGGGCAGGGGGGAGCGGCTGACGGATCTGCCGGGACTTCCGTCCTGTTTCCTGGTGGCCTGCAAGCCGGCCTGCTCCATCTCCACACCGGAGCTGTTCGCCCAGGTGCGGACAAAAAAGCTGCGCTGCCACCCGGATACCGCCGGAATGACCGCCGCGCTGGCGGCAGGGGACCTGGAGGGCGTGGCCCACCGTCTGTATAACGTGTTCGAGGACGTGCTGCCCCGGCGGTACGCCCAGGTTTTTGAGATGAAAAGCGCTCTGCTGGGTCTGGGGGCGATGGCCGCGTCCATGACCGGCAGCGGCCCCACCGTGTTCGGCATCTTCTGGGATGAGGAGCGGGCCCGGACGGCCCGGGAGGCCCTGGCAGCGCAGTATCCCGCTGTGTTCCTGTGCCGGACGGTGTAAACGGCCTTTTCTTTGTGAACAAAGAAAAGTATCAAAAGAAACACTTTGCGGCAAAACTGCGTTTTGCCTTTGCGCTTCCGGGGAAGATACCCGGCGGATGCAAAGGCAAAGCACAGCTTTGCCGCAAAAATTCTTTTTGATTCTTTTTCTTTTAAGAAAAAGAATGGATACCGTCCGCCAGTGCCGCGAATTCCTCCAGCCCCAGGGTCTCACCCCGGACAGCAGGGTGAAGGCCGCAGTTGGCGATGACGGCGGCGAGCCTGTCCTTGCCCGGCTGAGAGCCAAAGACGGAGGAAAGGCTGTTGAGCAGGGTCTTCCGGCGCTGGGTGAAGGCCGCCCGGACCACCTGGAAGAAGAAATCCTCGCCGCAGGCGGTGTGTACCGCCGGGACAGCCCGCGTCTGGCACCGGACAACGGCGGAGGTCACCTTCGGGGCCGGCAGGAAGCAGGAGGGGGGCACGTCAAAGAGCACCTCCGGCTGGGTGTGGTACTGCATGTACACAGAGAGCGCACCGTAGTCCCCGGTGCCGGGCCGGGCGGCCAGACGCAGTGCCACCTCCCGTTGGACCATCACCGTGATGGACGCGAAGCGCTTCGCCTCCACCAGGGCCCGGAGCACCGGCGTGGTGATGTTGTAGGGCAGGTTGGCGCAGACCATGGGCGTGAGCCCCTGGAAATGCTGGTCCGCCAGGGCGGGGATGTCCAGCTTCAGAATGTCCCCGGAGATCAGGGTGAAGTTTTTCGCGCCGTCCATCGTCTCCTCCAGCACCGGCAGCAGGGCGTGATCCAGCTCCACGGAGACCACCTTTCCGGCACACCTGCACAGCTCGTGGGTCAGGCACCCGATGCCGGGTCCAATCTCCAGAACGCCGCAGCCGCCGTCCCCGCCGCCCGCAGCGGCAATTTCCCGGGGAACCCAGTCCGCGACCAGAAAGTTCTGCCCCATGGACTTGGAAAAGCGAAAGCCGTGGCGGCCCAGCAGGGCTTTGACCTCCCGAATATCGCAGAGATTCATTGTCGTATCCTCCCGGACCGGATGAGCGGTCCTTCCTTGTAAAGATAGCTTCTGGGAGCATTATACTCCCATTTGGCGTAATCGGCAAGTGTCAGATGGGGGTGGGGGAGGGGAATATGTAAAGCCCGCCGGAAGGGCAGGCTTGCAGATGTGCTCAGCGGCAGCCGCAGGCGGCGCGGTAGATCCGCACCGCGGATATCTGGGGCGGCTCACTCGGAGCCATGATGCCGTTGTACTCGATGATGACCCGATCGCCGGGACAGAAGCAGCGGGCGCGGGAGGTGTTCACAACGACCTCCTGGCGGCTGCTCAGGTCGCAGACCAGCAGTGAGCCGCAGCTCACCTCCAGGACGCAGGCCTCCATCGTATTGATATTACCGGGATTGCATTCCATCTGTTTCTCCTCCTTCGTGTGATAGACCATTCTATGCGGGGGAGGCGGATGGTGTGTGGGGAGGGAGGGGCTGACAGCTGGCTCATGACAGCGCCGCCCTCAAGCCGCGGACAAAATATTGGAAAGGGGCGGGGCACGTCTGGACTTGCCCACGGTTTCCTGGTAAACTATCCCTATCAAGATAAGTGGGAGGCCCGCTATGAAAAAGATTGTGCTGGTACCGGATTCCTTCAAGGGGACCATGTCCTCCGGGGAGATTTGTGCGATTCTGGCGGAGGAGGCCCGCAAGGTGTGGCCGGAGGCGGAGACCATCTCCATTCCGGTGGCCGATGGCGGCGAGGGCAGTGTAGACGCGTTTCTGGCCGCCGTGGGCGGCAAAAGAGTGGAGGAGCCATGCAAAGGGCCCTACTGGGAGGACATAGCGGGCTTCTACGGCCGCCTTCCCGGAGATACAGCGGTGGTGGAGATGGCAGCGGCGGCGGGCCTGCCCCTGGCGGGGGACCGGCTCTGTCCGGAGCAAACCACCACCTATGGTGTGGGGCAGCTGATCCGCGCCGCCCTGCGGAGCGGGGCGAAAAAGGTGATTGTAGGCCTGGGAGGAAGCGCCACCAATGACGGCGGGGCCGGAATGGCCGCGGCCCTGGGCGTCCGCTTTCTCCGGAGGGCAGGGGAGGTGTATGTCCCCACCGGCGGCACCCTGGAGCAGCTGGAGCGGATCGATCTGAGCGGCCTGGATCCCTTGCTGGAGGGGGCCGAAGTGACAGCTATGTGTGACATCGACAATCCCCTGTGCGGTCCGGCTGGCGCCAGCGCCGTTTTTGGTCCTCAAAAGGGAGCGGACCAGGCGATGGTGGAGCGGCTGGACCGCGGCCTCGGGCATCTGGCAGATGTGGCGGCCGAGGCATTGGGGCGGGATCTCAGGGATCTCCCCGGGGCCGGCGCCGCCGGAGGAATGGGCTTTGGCATGGCGGCCCTCCTGGGCAGCCGGCTTCAGATGGGTATTGATACTGTGCTGGACGCGGTGGATTTTGCTCATTTGCTGGAGGGGGCGGATCTGGTGATCACCGGCGAGGGACGAATCGACAGCCAGAGCCTCCGGGGGAAGGTGGTGGTTGGGGTGGCCCGCCGCGCCAAGGCATCGGGCGTTCCAGTCGCAGCACTTGTAGGGGATATCGGCGAGGGGGCGGAGGCGGTCTGCGGACAGGGAGTGACCGGGATTTTCAGTACGAACCGGGCCGCCATCCCCTTTGCCCAGGCCAGGCTCCGGGCAAAGGAGGACATGAGGCTGACCGCGGCGAACCTCTTCCGGTTTCTGGGGCGGATGGGGCATTGATCGGAGGATGCAGGCGGGCTGACGCCCGCCAAAGACGACAACGCCGCCCTGTATCATTTTGACTGCCGAACTTTACCGATTTTCAAGTGCGCCGACTATACCCCCCGCACCCCTTCTCCACTCCAGCATAGGATGAACAGAGGGCGTACCGCGCCCCCGAGATTCCTTGAAGGAGGAGTATACCCTTGGAGATTACCAATCCCAACGCCTGCGGCGCCATGGAGGGCAGTTTGCCCGGCAAGTGCGCCGGTATGGCGTTTCCCTATATTCCCGTGCAGCCAATGAATGCTGAACGGTACGACCAGAGTCAGGCTCTGGCTGCGGGCACTCTGTTTCCCGGCCTGAACCTGCCGTTTTTCCGGGCCGTCAAAAGCAAGATGAACTGTAACAACACAGCACTGTGCGAGCTGATGGCTCTGGGCTTCGCCATCAATGAGCTGGGTCTGTACCTGGACACCCACCAGAACGACAAAGAGGCCCTCGCCCTATACATCGATTATGTAAATCTCGCCAAGGATGGCAAGAAGCGTTACGAGGCGGCCTACGGGCCCCTGCGGCAGAGCTCGGTGACGGCGGCCGGGTACACGTGGATCAACGATCCGTGGCCCTGGGAGATGGACGGAGGTAAGAAGTAATGTTTGTCTATGAGAAGCGCCTGCAGTACCCCATCCGAATCAAGAACCCCAACCCCAAGCTGGCTGCGGCAATCATCAGTCAATATGGGGGACCAAATGGCGGCAGGGGACGAAAAGCTGGAACCGCAGTTCCGGCTTCCCGTCACGCCAGCAGTCAGCCGCTACCCTTTTCCGTCTCCCGAAAAACCGCCCGGCCCTGGAGCAGGGTGTTTAAGTAAGTGGATTTCAGCCAGACAGCCAGCTCCCGCCGCTGGACGTCGTCCAGGGACGCCGTGTCTGCCAGCACCTCCCCCGTGTGGACATAGGATACGGTCCGGAGTTTCTTTCTTTCCGCCATGCCGTCACCTCCACCCGCAGTCTATTCCCGCCCTCTCCGATCCATGCACCGGAAATCAGAAATCGTCCGCCGGCAGAGCCGGCGGACGATTTCTCAAAGTTTGGGCGGGGATTCGGCGTCTGGCCGGTCCCCGAGAGCACGGTCGGGATCAGTTGGCGTTGAAATCCGCCAGGAACTGCTCGTAGTCCTCTGCGGTGTAGGGAATTGTGGAGGTCTCCCAGTTCTTATAGGTGTAGTTCTGCATACCGTACACGCCGTGGATCTTGGTATAATCGTTGACGTGGGTCAGCTGATAGGGGACATTGTAGTAGCAGGGGATGGTCAGTGCGTGGGAGACCAGGTAGGCTTCGGCCTCGGCATAGGCCTCATAGCGGGCGTCCATGTCGTCGTAGATCTTGCTGGCCTTCTCCGCCAGGGCGGTGTACTCCTGGTAGGTGGCGATCAGATCGGGGTCCGTGGCCTCGTTGATGTTGGACATCTCGCGGGAGTAGTAGGCATTCTCATAGCCGTAGAGCTCCTGAGAGATGAAGTTCTCCGGGTCGCCGTAGTCCGCGCCCCAGCCCGCGTTGCCCCAGGACTGAAGGTGCGCGTCATATACCTCTTTGCTCTGGCTGGTGACGTAGGTGCCGACATGCACGGTGATGTAGTCGGTTCCCAAGGCCTCCACGATCTCCTTGAGGATGGTGGCGCTGTCGGAGGCAGCCTGGTCGCCGGACTTGATGTAGTAGTCCAGCTCCACCGGGAAGGTGACACCTTTGGCAGACAGCTCCTCCATGGCCTGCTCCTTGTACTGCTGGGCCAGCTCCGGATTGTAGCGGCCGCCCTCGGGCAGGTTCAGCTTCTCCACCACACGGTCCACATAGTCGGTGCCGTCGGAGAAGTACAGCAGCCCCCTGACGGTATAGGCCAGGTTTTCGCAGTGCTCAGGGTTGATGAAGTTGTAGCGGCTCCACCAGTTGGTCAGGTCCATGCCGTAGTACAGGGACAGGCGGAAGGCCTCGTTGGCCACGGCGGTGTTCCAGTTGACGTCGGGGGTGCCGTCCTCATTGTTCTTGGCGTAGTTGAAGTGCCACTGGCGGGAGCGGGCCTCGGGGCGCTGCTCCAGCAGATTCCCATGGAAGGCGTGGTTGGGATCGTCATAAATGATGCGCAGGTTGCCCTCGCTCAGGGCAGAATAGTGGACCTCGTCGGTCTGGAACAGGAGGTCGTCCTGGTTGCCGTCCTCCAGCATCCGGATGGTAACGGTATCAAAGAGGGTGCAGTCCTTGTCCCAGTAGGACTCGTTTTTGGTGAGGGTCTTGGTGTTGTTCATGATGTACTCGGTGATGCGGTAGGGACCGCTATACCACATGGTCTCCGGAGTCTGTGCCAGGAAGCCGTCAACGCCCATCTCGTCCAGCTGGGCCTGGCTGACGGGGTAGAGGCAGGCGGCGGCGCACAGGGTCTCAAAATAGGGGGCGTTCATGGCGCAGTGGTAGATGAGGGTATAGTCATCGGGAGCCTCAATGCCCACAGTCTCCAGGAAGGGACCGTCGTGGACGGTCAGCGCCAGTGCGGACGCCTCGTCCATGGCCTTGGTGGCCTCGTAGTACTCCTCCGCGCCGGACAGCATGGCGATGGGCATGGAGGTGTTCATACTGCCGTTCTTGTGGTAGTTGAGGATGAACTCCATGGCGGTCAGCCAGTCCTGAGCCGTGCACTTGGCCTTCTCATTGCCTTCCACGTCCACCCAGGTCACATCGTCACGGAGCTTGAAGGTCCAGGTCAGGCCACCGTCGTCGGTGCCCCACTCCTTGGCCACTGCGGGACCCAGGGCGCCCTTGTTGTTCAGCTCCAGCAGGGGGGAGTAGGCGTTGCACAGGACGTTGGAGTTGACGGAATCCTCGCTGTTGAGCAGGCAGAAGGTGCGGACCTCTGACGCCTGGACCTGGAAGTCGATAAAGTCCTTGATGGGTTCACCGCCGTTGCTCGTGGTCTGGTTCTCATCATTTTTTCCGCTGCCGTTCGTGCCGCCGCATGCGGACAGCGCCAGCATAGCGGCCAGCAGCAGAGACAGAATGCGCACGTGATTCTTTTTCATCTTGGTGGTCACTCCTTCAGTAATCATATGGGTGTCAGTTGTTGTTCCTCCCGCCGGTCAGGACTCGAAGGTCCCCTTGACCAGCAGTTCCTTCTCCAGCATCATGCACCTGCCCTTGGCAATCACGCAGTCGATCTCCAGATCCTGATCCAGCAGGACCAGATCGGCGTCGCTGCCAACCGCTACAGCCCCCTTCCGCGGGTAGAGCATGAGGGATTCCGCTACGTTTCTGGTGACAAACGGCAGTGCCGTCTCCAGGGGGATCCCTTCCTCTGCCGCCATTTTCCGCACCGTGCGGTAGAGGTCCCCGATTTGTCCCACTCCCATGCCGACAATGTGCTGGCGCTTGGCATCCCAGCGGGGCATGCTGCCGTTGGAATCGGAGCTGAGGGTGATGCGATCCGCATCCGCCTCGGCCAGCAGCTGGTGGAAGGTGGAGGCCGTGTCCTCCTTCACCGTGATGTCGGCATAGCCGCCCATGCGGGTGAATTCCACAACCTGATCCAAACGGCGGCCCATGTGGGTCGGCCGGAAGTGGTAGATGGGGATATCGGTGGTGCGGACGATGTCCATGATGGGCTCGACGCCGTCCGGCGCGGCCCCGGTGTGGAGGTGGAGCACACCGGGCTTCCCGGCCACCAGGGCGGCCATGCGGATGTCAGAAACCAGCCGGATGAGCTCCTCCCGGTTGGGATGGGAGCCCCGGTGGTCGGCAATGGCCAGCTTGCAGCCCAGCACCTCGCTGATAAAGACGATGTCCTTCATAACGGATCCGGTCAGCGTGATGGGCGGGTACTGGTAGGCGCTGGTGAGGCAGTAGGCGGTGATTCCCTCGTTGGTGAGGGCCTTCGCCTTGGCCACCAGGTTCTCCACGCTGCGGGTAATGCTGTCGGTTCCCAGTACGCCCACCAGGGTGGTGACGCCTGCCCGGAGGGCGGCGGACAGCTGGAGCTCCGACACCCGGGTGTGGAGCCCGCCCTCTCCGCCGCCGCCGGTGATGTGGACGTGCTGATCGATAAGGCCGGGGACCAGCGTCTTCCCCTTGGCGTCCAGTACCTCCAGATCGGGCAGAATCGGGGACAGCTCCTCATCCATGGCCGCAATCTGGCCTCCGGCAATCAGAACATCCCGTTTTCCCAGAAAGGCGGGGGCATAGACCTGGGCGTTTTTGATAAGCAGCATGACAGTACTTCCTCCTTATAAAAGTTTAAACTACGATTTTTTATGGTTTTTATATTTTTCGCTATAGTTACATTCCGGTAAAAAGGCCACACAGCGTATGGCCTGTGGGGCAGTATGGATCGGACAGGGGCTGTCAGAGCACATCGTCCTGCTCGTTGCGGTAGCGCACCACGCCCTCCCGGTACGCCGTGTAAAACGCGCTGGCCCGCCTCTGGTATGTCTCCACTCTCTCCGGGTCTGAGAGAGCCAGAGAGGATACAATCATGCTGACCAGAGACACAGCGGCGGTGACGGAGTTGTAAAACAACTCGTGGTCGGAGTTGCACACCAGCACCACCGAGGCCCTGGCCGCAACCGGGGAGGAATAGCGGTCGGTGATACAGGCCGTGCGGATCCCCGCACTCCCCAGGTACTCCGCAAGGGAACGGACCTTGGGCGAGTAGGAGGGGAAGGAGATCAGGACAAACAGATCCTCCCCGCGGGCGAGCACCACCGCCTGTTCCACGTCATAGTAGTCGTTGATGTCCACCAGGTAGGACTCCACGCCGGCCTGCCGGAGCTTGAGGAGCAGATTTCTCGCCACCAGCTCGGAGATGTGGTGTCCCACCACAAAGACGCGGCTCGCCTGGCGCAGCGCGGAGACAAACGCCTCCAGATTCTCCGGGTCAGCCGCGGCATAGGTCAAGTCCAGGGAGCGCTTTTCCGTCTCAATGATGCGCTCATAGATCTGAGGCTCATGCCGGGCCTGGCGCAACGTAGCGGCAAAGGTTTCATTGGGGGACATGCGCTGCTTGACATAATCCTGCAGCTCCCGTTTAAAGTGGAGGAACCCGGAAAACCCCAGCTGGCCGCAGAACTTGAGCACCGTAGCCTCCGTGGTGCCAGCGGCCGCGGCGGTCTGTTTGAGGGACTGAAAGCAGACCGTGTCCGTGTGGTTGAGGATGTAATCCCCGATGCGCCGCTGGGTGCGGCTCATTCGGCCGTACCGCTCCTGGATGAGAGCCGGAATGTCCGGGCAGCCGTTTATCTCGTCGATTGTCATGGTTGCCCCTCTCCCTTGCCGGCCGCTCATCTCTGCCGCTTCCCCCAACATAGTAGCAGAGCTTTCCAAAAAATGCAAGGAAAAATTTTTCGATTACTCCGTATTTTTTCGAAAAAACAGCAGGAATGGCGCTCCTTTTCCCGGCATAGTGTAGCACATCTTTGATTGCATCAGGAGGAAGCGCACCATGCCGGAAGAAAAAAACATACCCACTGCCGCCGCCTACATCCGGGTATCCACCGACGACCAGGCGGAGCTGAGCCCGGACAGCCAGCTGGAGGAGATTAAAAAATATGCCAGCCGGGAGGGGCTGCGCCTCCTCCCGGACCAGATTTACATCGACTCCGGCATCTCCGGCAAACGGGCCGGCCGCCGGCCGGCCTTCCTGCGTATGGTGGCCGCCGCCAAGGAGCCGGGCTGTCCCTTCTCGGTGATTCTCCTCTGGAAATTTTCCCGCTTTGCCAGGAACCAGGAGGAGAGCATCTTCTACAAGTCCATCCTGCGCTCCAAGTGCGGCATAGACGTGGTCAGTGTCACGGAGCCGCTGATGGCCGGCCCCTTCGGCTCCCTCATCGAGCGCATCATCGAGTGGATGGACGAGTTCTACTCCATCCGCCTGAGCCAGGAGGTCCGGCGGAGTATGCTGGTCAACGCCCAGCGGGGCAGGCTTCAGGCCGCGCCGGCCTTCGGATACCGGGCGGAGGGCGGCACGTTGACGCCACGGGAGGACGAGGCCGTCCGGGTGAGGTTGATCTTCCAGCGCTTTCAAGCGGGCGGAAGCCTGGGGGGCATCGCCAGGGAGCTCAACGAGCTGGGGGCGCGGACCCGCCGCGGGAACCACTTTGAGAGCCGGAGCGTGGAATACATCCTCCGCAATCCGGTTTACATTGGGAAGCTGCGCTGGAATCCCAACTGCCGGACGGGCCGGAACTTCGACAGTGATGAGGTCATCATCGCCGAAAGCGGGCATCCGCCCCTGGTGGACCAGGCACTCTGGGAGGCTGTCCAGGCGCGGTTGGACTGTGAGAAATCCAGCCATCCCGCAAGGGCCCGGCCCGCCAGGGAGCTGAGGGGATGGAGCTCCGGACTGGTCCGCTGCGCCGCCTGCGGATCGGTACTGCGCTTCGTCCAGCCCCGCTATTACCGGTGCGGCGGCTACGCCCGGGGGCTCTGCGCCCACTCCCAGCATGTCCCCGCCCAAGAGCTGGAGAACGCCATTCTCTCCCGCCTCCAGGCGGATGTCCGAGGAGCCCCGCCGCTGTCATATGCCCCGATCCCGCGGAAGGACAGCGGGCTGGAGTTGGAGCTGGGAAGGCTGGAACGGAAGAAGCGCCGCCTGCGGGAAGCGTATCTGGCTGGCGCTGTGGAGCTGGAGGCGTTTCTCTCACTTGGGCGGGAGATTGACGCGGATATCCGGCGGGGCCGGGAGCGCCTGGCGGAGAGTCCAACGGCGTTGGCGCAGGTCATGGAGACGCTTCAGATGCCGGACGCGGCGCTGGAAGACAAAATGAGCGCCGCCCGGGCGGTGATTGAAACCTGCACATTGGATCGGACAAACGCCCTGTTGGCGGTTACCTACCGCCTAAAGCTGCCGGAGGCCAGGCTTTCATCCCCTGACGCCATTTGGGGGCCCAGATGGTGAGCTGGGTGCGTCCCTGCGTTACCTCAGCCAGCGGTTCTCCATGCCCTACCCGGAGCTGAAGGGACTGCTGACAGATATTGGCACCGAGGAGCTCGGACACCTGGAGATGGTGGGAACCATTGTCCATCAGCTGACCCGGAACCTCTCCGAGGATCAGATCCGCACCGCCGGGTTTGACGCCTATTTTGTAGACCACACCACAGGCGTCTATCCCACAGCGGCCTCCGGCGCCCCATGGAGCGCGGCCACCATGCAGGTCACCGGGGATATGATCGCGGATCTGACAGAGGACCTGGCAGCAGAGCAGAAGGCCCGCGTTACCTACGACAACATCCTCCGCTTGAGCGACGACCCGGACGTAAATGACGTTATCAAGTTCCTGCGCCAGCGGGAGATTGTGCATTTCCAACGCTTCGGCGAGGGACTTCGCCTGGCCAAGGAGCGCATGGGAGAGAAAAATGTCTACTTCACCAATCCATCCTTCGACTCCTGAGAGGGAGGGAAGAAAGCTGCTGGCCAACATAAAATAAACGCAAGGCGGTAACGGTTTTGTCCGTTACCGCCTTTTGAAACTTCAATCCAGTAACCCCAGCTGCTCAAATGCCTGATACAGGCCGTCATCTTCCACAGCTCCTGTCACCAGATCTGCGGCTGCCCGGATCTCCGCGCCGCCATTCCCCATTGCTACACCATATCCGCAGCACACCAGCATGGGGATATCCACCTTTGCGTCACCAAAGGCAATTGTGTCTTTCAAATCGGCTCCAAGATCATTTACCAGCACTTTGACCGCGGCGGCCTTGTCAATATCCTTCACCCCCAGATCGCCGAACAACGCCTCCTCACCCTTGCCGCCCCAGGTTCCGGCTTGTAAGTCTGGAAACGCCGCCTTCGCGTCCAGATAGTCCTGGTAGTCCCTGAGCAGGAAGCTGATCTTGTTCAGATCGTCCCGGTACAGCTCTCCGCCGAAGACCATATGCGGGAATGCTGCGCGTACCGTGGACAGCTCCTCTCCGGACTTCCTCTTGCTGTAGAGGCGGATGGCGGGAAGGGCGGCCTCCTCAAACCGTTCGCTGGCAAACAGACCGTTGTTGCTCTCCAAATAGAACTCCATCCCTCGCCCATGGAGCCATTCCACAACCCTGACGCACTGCTCATAAGTAATGAGCCGGTGCATGACCACGCGGCCGTGGTCCTCCACATAGCTCCCATTTCCGCCAATCATACCGTCCAGGCCGATGCTCCACAGCTCAGGATAGATCTCGGCCGCGCTCCGGCCTGTACAGATATAGACCCGGTGGCCGAGGCTTCTGGCCCGGCGGACAGCCGCTGCCGCAGAGGTGGGAATGCGGCCCTCATAGTCCACCAACGTCCCATCCACATCCAGAAAAATGATCTTTTTCATCATAAACCTCTCCATTTTTCACCAAAGTACGGCCCACAGCGTCAGCGATTGGATACTGACACTGCGGGCCGGCTTATCAGGTGTTCTCAGCTCAGGTCCTCGCCGTTGGTGGCAATGACTTTCTTGTACCAGTCAAAGGACTTCTTCTTCCGGCGGCTGAAGTCGCCAGTACCGTCATCATAGCGCTCCACATAGATAAAGCCGTAGCGCTTGGCATATTCGCCAGTGGAGGCAGAAACCAGGTCAATGCAGCCCCAGGGAGTGTAGCCCATCAGGTCCACGCCGTCCTTCACCGCCTCGGCCATCTGCTCAATGTGCTGGCGAAGGTAGTCGATGCGGTAATCGTCATTGATGGAGCCGTCCTCCTCAATGACATCCTTGGCGCCCAAGCCGTTCTCCACCACCATGAGGGGGATCTGATAGCGGTCGTAGAGTTCGTTGAGGGAGTAGCGCAGGCCCTTGGGGTCGATCTGCCAGCCCCATTCGCTGGCCTTCAGATACGGATTGGGCACGCCGCCGATGATGTTACCCGATCCTTTCTGCTTGGACGTGTCGGTGGTCTGGCAGGAGGACATATAGTAGGAGAAGGTCAGAAAGTCCACCTTTCCGGCCCGAAGGATCTCCTCATCGCCAGGATGTTTCTCAATCTGAATCCCGCTTTCCAGGAAATACCGGTCCATATAGGCGGGGTAGTATCCCCGGCACTGGACATCGGAGCAGAAGTAGTTCTTCATGTGATTGTAGGCCTGGTTCTTCAGCACATCGTCCGGATTGCAGGTGAGGGGATAGGAGGCGGAGTAGATCATCATGTTGCCCACTTTCACCTGAGGATCGATCTCGTGAGCCAGCTGCACCGCCTTGGCGCTGGCGACAAACTGATGGTGGAGGCCCTGGAACCGCTGCTGGGGGAGATCCGGCTGACCCATGAAGGGCGTCGGATTGACCAGGTCGTTGAGAATACCCTGACTAAGGAACGCGCCCATAATGCTGGTTCCGCAGTTGATCTCGTTGAAGGTCAGATAGTATTTCACCTTGCCCTTGTAGCGGGTGAAGACGGCCCGGCAGTAGTTGACAAAGTAGTCAATCATCTCCCGCGAGGTCCAGGTGTTGCACTTCTTGGTCAAGCCGAAGGGCACCTCGTAGTGGGAGAGGGTGATGAGGGGCTCAATACCGTACTTCAGGCACTCATCAATAACCTCCTCATAGTGGCGAAGGCCTGCTTCATTGGGCTCGCTCTCATCACCATTGGGGAAGATGCGCGTCCAGTTGATAGAGAAGCGGTAGACCTTGAAGCCCATCTCGGCAAAGAGGGCGATATCCTCCCTGAACCGGTGGAAGTGATCGATGGCCTCATGGCTGGGGTAGAAGGTCCCCTCCTGGAGAACCGGGGTGATCATCTTGCTCTGTCCGAACTTGCCGCCGGTGCAGATGTCAGAGCAGGAAATGCCCTTGCCATCCACATCCCACGCACCCTCGCACTGATTGGCGGCGGTAGCGCCGCCCCAGAGAAAACCGGGTTTGAATGTCATAGCGGAAAACCTCCTCGTGATTGATTGGTTCTTATTTTTCAATTTTGAGCAGCTTGGTATTCAGAGCCACCTTACCGGAGGCCAGGGCGGTGACGGCGGAGAAGTCATCGGTGTTGGAGACTACCACCGGCGTAGTCACTGGCAGTCCCTGGCTCTTGATGTAGTCAATGTCAAACTTCAGTAGCAGCTGGCCCTTCTTCACCCGGTCGCCCTCCTTGACCAGGGGGGTGAAGCCCTTTCCGCCCAGCTTGATAGTGTCCATGCCAACGTGAATAAGGAATTCCGCACCGGTGTCGGCAACAATGCCGAAGGCGTGGCCGGTATCAAAGAAGGTGGAGATGGTGCCGTCGCAAGGCGCGTGGACCTCGCCTACGCTGGGCTCGATAGCAATTCCCTGGCCCAGGGTGCCAGTGGAGAACACCTGATCCTGAATGGAATTCAGCGCCACGGCCTCACCCACAACGGGGGAAACAATGGTTGTATCGGACAGGGAGGCGGGGGCCGCGGCGGAAGCGGTGGGGGAAGCTGCGCCGCCGGACGCCGCGGCGGGGGCCTTCTCGGGGTCCTTGTAGAGGATAAAGGCCAGCACGGCGGAGACCACCAGGGCGATCACACCGCCGATGATGCCAAAGACAAAGCTGTGGGTGGGGTCGGACTCGCTGATAAAGGTGACGATGGACAGGAAGGAGGGGGATCCGCCGGTCTGGTAGCCTTTGACACCGGTGAGGCCGCAGAACAGGCCGGCAACAGCTGCGCCGGTGACGGCGCCGATCATAGGTTTCACATAGCGCATGTTGATGCCGTACATGGCGGGCTCCGTGACACCGGCGATGGTAGCGGAGATTCCGCACGCAATACCCTCGGAGCGGGTTTCCTCGTCCTTGGTCTTGAGTGCCACACCAAGGGTGGCGCCGCCCTGGGCGATGTTGGAGCACATCATGGTGACCTTGACAATGACGTCATAGCCCAGAACGCTCAGATTGGTGTACATTAGCGGCACCAGGGCGTAGTGCATACCGGTCATGACGATGAAGGGCATGAGGGCGGACAGGATGCCAACCGTCAGCCACGGGGAGAGGTTGTACAGCCAAGACACGCCGCCGGAGAGCAGGTTACCGATGGTGTAGCCCAAGGGCCCGAGGAAGATCAGGCACACAGGAACACAGATAAGTACGAAGAGCATAGGCTTCATAAAGCTCTTGAGGACATTGGGGGAGACCCGGTCCGCAAACTCCTCAACCCACTTCATCACCGGCACCATCAGCATGATGGGCAGAACAGAGGAGGTATAGCTGGCGCAGATGACGGGGATGCCGAAGAAGGTGGTGGAGTTCATGCCCAGGAAGGTGCCCAGCTCCACCGTATTGCCGCCCAGCAGGGAAATGAGGTTGGGGTAGACCAGGGTGGCGCCTACAATCATCCACAGCACCGGGTTGCCGCCGGATTTCTTGGCAGATGTATAGCACAGGAAAATGGGCAGGAAGAACATGAAGCAGTCGCCCATGGAGTACAGGATGGTATAGGCGGACGTATCGGTGGACATCCCGGCGAAGTTGGTCAGAATCGTCAGCAGGACCTTGATCATACCGCAGCCCAGCAGGCCCGGCAGCAGCGGGGTCATGCACCCGGAGACAAATCCGAACATACGCATGATCGGGTTTCCGGTGGCCTTGGCCGGCGCGCCGCCGCCGTCCTCACCCCAGTTTCCGTGCTTCTTGAACTCTTTAAAGAGGTTGGAGACCTCGTTGCCAATGATGATCTGGTACTGGCCGCCCTGGCGCATAACGCCCTTGACGCCCTTGATGCCCTGGACCTTGGCGTCATTGGCCTTGCTCTCGTCCTTCAGGACCAGACGCAGACGGGTCATGCAGTTGCCAGCGCTGGAAATGTTCCCAACGCCGCCAACGGCTTCAATGATCTTTTTTGATGTTTCGACATAATCCAATGCCATGATAACAGTTCCTCCTTCATTTTGTTTTATGCTGAAGTGGTGTTCTATGAAAAGGGCCGGGCCATACGCGTCTGACACAGCACCTGTTTCAATAACAGGAGTCGACTACTGCCGGGTAAGCTTTTCGATGTGAATGATCAGATATCCCTCCTCCTCCAGGCCCAGGGAGTAGTCCAGCCGCTGGCGCAGATAAGAGGAGATTTTTTGTACGCAGGCGGCAGCCTTTGGATACATGACGGACACGATGCCGTAGAGATCCTCGCTGCCGTGATAGGTCTCTTTCGTGAAGATTCTGGCAAGAAAGAATTTCAGATGAGTGACAAAGCGAATATAATCCAGTGAGTTCTCATCCAGATCGATGCCATAGGTATACCGGACCAGATTCACCACATCCTGAATCAGCTCTATCAAATCCTGCGCCATGGGGTCTCTGCTGCCGTATTGGGCATTGACAATATGCATGGCCAGGAAACCGGCCTCATCCTCGCGAAGCCGGATACCGGCTTCGCGCTGGACGATGTCCAGCGCGTCCAAACCAAGCTGATACTCGTCCGGATAGAATTTTTTAATCTCCCACAGCAGAGCATTGGTCAGGTCCAGCCCCTTTTTTTGCCGCTCAATGGCAAAGCTGATATGGTCGGAAATCATCAGGACCAGCGTTTCGTTCAGCGGCTTTTGGATTTTCTCCTGCACATGTTCTACAATCTGCATTCCAAGAGAAAAGTGCTCCAGGGGGATGCGGTCCAGAAGATCGGCCAGCTGCTGGATATGCGTACCGCTGCTCAGGCCAAAAAACTGCTTTTCCACCAGACGCATATCCGGCTCCATTCCGGGTCTCCGGCCAAAGCCGATGCCTTTCCCCATCAAAACAACCTCCCGGCCCTGGCTGTCGGAGGCAATTACTATATTGTTGTTCAGCTGCTTGGATATCCTCATAACCCTGCGACACTCCCTCCAGGGACGGCAGAAAAACAAAAAACCATGTCGGAAAAGTACAGTCAAAACACAGGAAAACTCCTTTGGCTGCATTTTTCAAACATGGTTACGCCTGCCGAACAGTAACGCCAACATTAAATTTTGAACGAATTATATCAACAAAATTTTCCGTTTGCAAGTAGTTTTTAATATTTTGTAACTTTGTACATTTCTCGGAATGTTTTATTGTTCATATATCCCAAAGTATTGACACCGAGGCCCTGTTCTGCGAGAACATTCCCACAGGCGAAGCACCGGCCAGACATCCGGTTGTTTTATCATATCATGACAAGACCGCGCATAGTTTGAAGGGAGGTGGTAGCATGTTTCTGACGTTCAAAAAGTGGACGGCGTTCTATCTGCTGACGCTGCTGTTGCTGTTTGCGGGATTTGCGGCAATTCTTTGGCAGGGAAGAGCAATCAACGCGTCCAAAAATCTGACGCTGGGAGAGGGAGGAGGGGGGACGGTACTGGTCGTCGACCCGGGCCACGGCGGGATAGACGGCGGCGCGGTGGCGGCGGACGGCACGGTGGAGGCGCAGATCAATCTGGCAGTGGCACTCCAGATGGAGGAGCTGGCCAGACTGGTGGGGGTGGATATGGAGATGACCCGCCGGGAGGACGTGTCTCTCCACGACTCTGACGCGGGTACGGTCCGTCAGAAAAAGGCGTCAGACCTGAAAAACCGGGCGGCGCTGGCCAACGGCGTTCCCGGCGGGGTTCTGGTGAGTATTCATCAGAACAGCCTGCCCCAGGTCCCCAGCGTATCCGGGGCTCAGGTGTTCTATAATACCGTCGCCGGCAGTCAGGAGCTGGCGGAGGCCGTCCAGGCCGTTCTCAATGAGACGCTCAATGCCCGTCCCAAGGAGGCGAAGGCGGGCAGCGGTGTCTACCTGCTGGAGCACAGCCAGATACCCTCCATTCTGGTGGAGTGCGGCTTCCTGTCCAATCCCCAGGAGACGGCCCTGCTGTGTACCCCGGAGTACCAGAGAAAGCTGGCAGTATCCGTTTTCTCCTCCGTCCGCGCCTGTCTGCGTTAGGGCTTGTTTCTGATATTCGGCCGCGCCGCAAAAAAACACTAGCCAAGCCGAAACATCTGTTGTATAATAGAGGAAAACGGGCGAAAGAGAATTTCGCGCAAGGTTTTTCCAGTCATTCTGTCAATAAGGAATAGAATGGCTGCCAGGAGGTACAGGTTATGGCAAAAGCAAGGAGCATATTTTACTGCACGGAATGCGGCAACGAGACGCCCAAGTGGGCAGGGAAGTGCCCCGCCTGCGGGGCATGGAACACCGTGGTGGAGCAGGAGGCCGCCCCCAAGACCAGAGGGGGCGGCTCCGTGGCTGGAAGGAACGTCTTTCATACTGTGAAGGCAATTAACTTGACAGAGGTTGATACAAGAGAGGAAGTCCGCTTTCCAACGGGAATGGGGGAGCTGGATCGGGTTCTGGGCGGCGGCGCGGTGAAGGGGTCGCTGGTGCTGGTTGGAGGGGCGCCGGGGGTAGGGAAGTCCACCCTCATGCTTCAGATCTGCGGGAGCCTGTGCCGGGCAAACCGCGTGTTGTATGTGTCCGGCGAGGAGTCCGTGCGGCAGCTGAAGCTGCGCGCCCAACGGCTGGGCGTGTCCAGCGGAAATTTGCTGGTGCTGTCAGAGACCGGTCTGGAGGACGTACTGCGGTCGGTGTCCGAGGAGGAGCCGGACATCCTCATCGTGGACTCCATCCAGACCCTCTACAACGGCGCGTTGGACAGCCCGCCGGGCAGCATCGGCCAGGTGAAGGACTGCACCATGGCATTGATGCAGCTGGCCAAAGGGCGGGACATCACGGTATTTGTCATCGGTCACGTCAACAAGGAGGGCTCTATCGCCGGCCCCAAGGTTCTGGAACATATGGTGGACTGTGTGCTCTACTTCGAGGGGGAGCAGCACAGCACCTGCCGGATCCTGCGGGCGGCTAAAAACCGTTTTGGCGCTACCAATGAGATCGGCGTGTTTGAAATGCTGGACGCGGGCCTGTCGGAGGTGGAAAACCCGTCCCAGATGCTTCTCTCCGGGCGGCCCGATGGCGCGCCGGGGACCTGCGTCACCTGTGTAATGGAGGGGGTGCGCCCCGTCCTGGCGGAGATCCAGGCGCTGCTGGCTCCCGCGGCCTATGGAAGTGCCCGCCGCTCCAGCAACGGTTTTGATTTCGGCCGGGCGGCCATGCTCCTGGCCGTGTTGGAGAAGCGGGGCGGGCTGAAGGTGTCTGCCTGCGACGCCTATATGAACATCATTGGCGGCCTGACTCTGGACGAGCCCGCCGCTGATTTGGCGGCCATCCTGGCGCTGGCCTCCAGCTATCTGGATCGGCCCATCGCCCCGGATCTGGCCGCCATCGGGGAGGTGGGGCTCACGGGAGAGCTGCGGGCGGTGAACAATCTGGACCAGCGGCTCAGTGAAGTCCGGCGTCTTGGGTTCAAGAGCTGCGTGGTCCCGCACAGGCGGGGGAAGACGCCGGTGCCCACCGAAGGTCTGCGCGTTGTTGAGGCGGCCAATATTGTTGAGGCCATTCGGGCAGCCCTGGGGAAGTAGAGAAATAAAAAGCTTTCGTACAAAACAGTGTTTTGTATTACCATATTACTTCCAATCCGAAAGGTCGGAAGTAATATGTGCCATGTTTTGCGGTTGCCGCCGTTTATGGCGGCGAGTAAAAGGGCTTAAATCATAACTACAGGAGTTTACATAAGATGAACCACTTGGGAACTGTAACAATGGAGACAGAGCGGCTGCTTTTGCGGCCCTTTGTCTGGGAGGACCGGGAGGCCATGTTCCGCAACTGGGAGTCCGACCGGGAGGTCACCAGGTACCTGCGCTGGCAGCACTATGAGTCCCTGGAGGATGTGGGGACGGTGCTGCGGGAGTGGATTGACAGCTACCAGCAGCCGGATTTCTACCAGTGGGCCATTGTACCCAGGGATCTGGGAGAGCCGATTGGCACCATCAGTGTGGTGGAACAGGACGACCGGGTGGGCAAGGCCGCCATCGGGTATTGCATCGGGCGGCCGTGGTGGCGTCAAGGCTATACCAGTGAGGCTTTGAGCCGGATCATTGATTTTCTGATTGCCGGAGTTGGCGTCAACCGTGTCGAATCCTGGCATGACCCCAACAATCCAAACTCCGGTGCGGTCATGCGCAAATGCGGCATGACCTATGAGGCGACGCTCCGCCAGGCGGACTGGAACAACCAGGGCGTCTGTGACATCTGTATGTATGCCATCCTGGCGCAGGAGTGGCGGGAAAGAAATACCCGGTGTCAGCAGGGGCTGGAATTACCAAGAGGGGAGGACAATTGCAGGAGCATACTCCATTGAACAAAATAAAAATTTTGTTCAATGGAGAGGAGGGAAATCACCGTATTGCACTGTCAGACCCCGTTCCGGTCCGGCAGCGGCTTCACCGGATGCCCTCTGCCAAAGAATGCTTGCTCTGCAAATGATACAGCGATGAACGGCTATCAAGATGACGCGCCGCAGATCCTGCGGGATTTTCTGGCCTACCATGAGACGATCAAGGCCCACTCACAAAAAACCGTGGACGAGTACTTCCTGGATCTGCGAAACTTTTTTCGCTATATGAAGCAATCCCGGGATCGGTCTCTGCGGGAAACGCCCTGGGACGACATCTCCATTATGGATGTGGACCTCGACTTTGTCCGATCCATCACGCTGACCGATGTCTACGGCTATCTGACCTACCTCAGCCGGGACCGGGCCCAGCGCCCCAACAGCGACAGGACCGAGTACGGCCTGAGCGCCGCCACCCGGTCCCGGAAGATCGCCACACTTCGATCCTTTTTCAACTATCTCACCAACAAAGCCCATCTTCTGGAGGACAATCCGGTCAAGGAGCTGGACTCGCCCAAGCTGAAAAAGACCCTGCCCAAGTACCTGACCCTGGACGAGAGTCTGGAGCTCCTGGAAAATGTGGACGGGCCCAACAGCGAGCGGGACTACTGCATTCTGACCATCTTTCTCAACTGCGGCCTGCGAATCTCCGAGCTGATCGGCATGAACCTCAGCGACATCCAGGGGGATGCCCTGCGGGTGCTGGGCAAGGGCAACAAGGTCCGCGCCGTCTACCTCAACGATGCCTGCAAGGCCGCTTTAGACCGCTACCTGGCGGTGCGGCGGCCCATCACGGGCCGCGATCAAAACGCCATGTTTCTCTCCTCCCGCAACCAGCGCATCAGCCGTTCCACCGTCCACGCCCTGGTGAAGAAGCACCTCGCCCACGCCGGGCTGGACAGCGCCCAGTACTCCTCCCACAAGCTGCGCCATACCGCGGCCACCCTGATGCTTCAAAACGGCGTGGATGTCAAAGCCGTTCAAGAGGTTTTGGGACACGAGCACCTGAATACCACGGAAATCTACACCCATATTGACAACGAGGCCCTGCGGGTCGCCGCCCGGGCCAATCCCCTGGGGCGCGTCAAGCCGCCGGAAAAGTAGCTCCCCCCTACCTCCGCACGCCGGTAAAGTGCAGAAACCGGATCGCCCTGTAGTCATAGGTGCTCAAAGGCCGGTTGTCCGCGTCGTAGCTGTGGGCGGCAATCAGGATGTCGGCCGGCCGCAGGGCGGGCTGGCGCAGCAGGCGCACCACCACCGGGGAGTGATTCCAGCCCTCCCCGTCAAAGGAGAGCTGGATGACGTCCCCGGGGAGCATGCCGCTGATGGAGGACACCTCCGCCACAGGGCCCGCACTCTCCTCCCGCCGGGTCATGAAATTGTAGAAGTACTCCACGCCTGTCCAGGCTGGCGCCTTGTTGTTGGCATCGATGTAGTACCAGCCCAGATCCCTGGTATAATTCATCACGCCGCTGCCGGCATAGACGCATTGGGAGGCAAAGTTTGTGCAGTCACCGCCGATCTTTTCATAGTCATAGAAGGCAGGATTTCTGCCGTAGGCCCACCGCCGGGCGTACCGCACCGCCGCCGCACGGTCGTAGGGAACCATCCTGAGCTCTTTTTTTTCCAAAAAAATCACCCCTTCCGCACAGTATATGCGGAGGGGGTGATGCTGTTTCCGGGGAAATCGCGGAAGAAAATTACGTCTTCAGCCCGCCGGCGTCCTGCCTCCCGACTCGTCGAACATCCGCCGGTAAGCCGCCATGCGGCCGTCCTGAAGCGCCTGCCGGATGCGCTCCATCACGCGTTTATCCCGCAGGCGGGCCGTCAGCAGAGGTGAAAAGCGCCGTCCCTCCAGGGAGATGGCGGCCTCCACCGCCTCGCGGAAGGTTTTCCCGATGCCCTTGTGGAGGCGCGCCGTATCCGTCATATCCGTGAGCCAGTCCACCAGCCCGATGATGTCCACCATCTGCCGCTCCGGGTGGTCCAGACGCCTGTAGGAGGCCGGGTACCCCTGCTGCGAGCCGTCGTACCACGCATGATGCCCCAGGGCCGCCGCGGCATACCGGCTGGTGGAGGACCGGGATGAGAGCAGGTTCCAGCCGCCGGACGGGTGCAGACGGGCCAGCTCGTACTCCTCCTCCAGCCACTGGCGGATGGTGCGGGAGTAGAGATCCAGGAAGTTGAGCTTCCCGGCGTCATGGAAGGTGCCGCAGCCCTCGGCGAAGTCCAAGATCGCCTGCCGCTTCTCCGCCGGATCCGCGATGGCGCGGATATCCTCCATGTCGTCAAAATATCCGGGCTCCTCCTCCAGGATGAGCCTGGACAGCTCCTTGGCCGCCTCCCCCACGATTCGGGAGTGAACGTATACATCCGGGGCGAAGCGGATCAGAACCTTCTCCAGCAGATCCGCATAGGGGATGCTGTGTTCCGTCTCCACAAAGGTATAGGCCAGCTGGCGCAGGTAGAGGAACAACGCCTCGCTCTCCTTCTCCTCCGGAAAGTCCTCCATGTATTTGAGTACCCGCCGGTACAAGCCGGCAGCGTACATCTCCCGCTCCCCCGCCAGCTCAGGGTACTCCTGGAGGTAGTTGCCGTAAAAAGCCGGCAGGGAGATCATGCTGTACATCCCCTCCGGGGAGAAGTCCCAGGGGTCCGCCTCGTCCATCAGCCGCTCCATCCTCGTCAGCAGCCGGTTCAGATCCTCGATTCCGCAGTAGTACTCAATGGCGTGGTAGTGGAATGCGTGGCGGGGCGGCAGGCGCTCCCCCCGCTCCCTTGCCGCCTGGACCTGCCGGTTGTATACCAGCTGGACCGACTCCATGATATCCGCCACATCCTGGGGACCCATGGCGTGCTCCCTGCTGTAGGAGATGCTGGCGGCCATCAGATCGTGGGTTGCCCGGATGTAGGCGTTCCAGGGGAGCTCCGGGGCAATGTCCCGGTAGGTGCTGTCCTGGAAAACCTCCAGGGCCCGTTTGATGAGCCTGGTCCGGTCCCCTACGCGCCGGAACCGGCCCATGGATCGGTTGGCGGTGGAGCGCAGGATGTACGCCCTGGCCTCTGAGTCGTTGATCTCTTCAAAATATTTCAGGTAGGCCGCCGCCTCGGCAAAGTATAGCCGCATCTGCGCCATGTAGGGCTCCATGTCCGCAATGTCCAGGCCCACCAGCTTGTTGTTGCACACGGAGTGCCGCCCGATACCCAGCCAGTACAGCTCCTGGATAATGGCGGGCCGGTCCTCCTTCTGCCTGGCCAGGCTGAGAAGGGCCTGGTGAATCTGGCAGAAGAGTCCCGCGTCCAGCTCCGTGCCCACGCGCAGCAGCTTGCCGGCGAACTCACGCAGCTCCTCCAGCTCCGTCTCCCCCGCCTCCAGCAGGCGGTCCAGCATGGGCATCAGCCCGCTCCGCAGCAGCTCCATGTTCCGCTCTGTCAGCTCTTCCTTCCGCGCCTTGTCCCGAAGAAGCCGCGCCGCATAGGCTTCAAAGGAGTCCTCCTCCGGCTTTCTGCGCGGAGTGAGGGCGGCGGCCTCCTGGGTATTTGCGATATATTCTTCCTGATAAGTCCGCATACTGCCTCTCCCCCGCCGCTCACTCCACCGGGGACTCCCGCCGCTGCAGCCGCGTGCGCAGCACCTCCTGCAGGTGTTCCAGGTCCACCGGCTTTGAGACGTGGCCGTCCATGCCGGCATCCCGGGAGCGGCGGATGTCCTCCACAAAGGCGTTGGCGGTCATGGCGACGATGTAAACGCTCCTCGCGTCCCCGCGCTCTAAGCGGCGGATCTGCCGCGCCGCCTCATACCCGTCCATAACGGGCATCTGGATATCCATAAAAATCAGATCGAAGTAGCACTCCGGCGAGGCGCGGAAAATATCCAGCGCATGGAGGCCGTTGTCCGCCGTCTCCACCTGCACGCCGGTCATGGACAGAAGCTCCACGGCGATTTCCTGGTTGAGCTCGTTGTCCTCCACCAGCAGTACCCGGAAACCGCTGTAGTCCGTCTGGCCGCTCTCGCCTGCCCGATCGCCCTGGGCGCCGCAGATCAGCTTTGAGAGGGTCTCCAGCAGGCGGCTTTTAAACAGCGGACACGGCACAAAGGCGTCCACTCCGGCCCGGACCGCACGGTACTCTATCTGCGCCCAGTCCGCCTCGGAAACCAGGAGGATGGGAAAGGACGGCCCGGCCAGCTGGCGGGCGTGGGCGGCCAGCTCCAGTACCGACATATCCGCCAGCTCCTGCCCCAGCACCAGAGCGCAGGGCATCCGGTCCTCATACTGGGCCTCTGTCAGCCACGTGACCGCGCTCAGGGCCGTGGTCAGGCACACCGGCTCCAGTCCGCTTGAGCGGAGGTAGTCCGCCATCTGGGCCGCCCGGACCTCCTGGCACTCCACCAGCAGCACCGGCTGTCCCTGGGGCAGACCCAGGCTTCTGCGTTCCTGAGGCGCGGCATTCATGGGGAGCTCCAGACGGAAGCAGCTCCCCACCCCCTCCCTGCTCTCCACCTGGATGCTACCGCCCATGCGGTCAACCAGGCTCTTGACAATGGCCATCCCCAGGCCGGTACCCTCAATCCGGTTGACCTTGGCGCTTTTCACCCGCTCGAAGGGCTGGAAGATCCGCTCCAGGAAGTCGGGGCTCATGCCGATGCCGTTGTCCCGGCAGACGAAGTCCACCCACACGCGGCCGCCCCTCCCATCGCCGTCCTCCAGCCGCTGGGCGATCTCCACCTGGATCTCACCGCCGGCCTGGGTATATTTCACCGCGTTTCCAATAATATTCACAAGAATCTGCCGCAGACGGAGGGGATCTCCGATAAGGCTCTCCTCATGAATCTGCCCGATCTCAATCTGAAGCCTCTGCTGCTTCTGGGCCGCCTGGGGCCGCAGGATTACGGCGATATCGTGGACCAGATCCGCCAGAGAGAACAGCTCACTGTTGATCGTCATCCGGCCGCTGTCAATCCGGGACATGTCCAGCACGTCGTTGACCAGACTCATGAGGTGGTTGGAGGCAGTCTGAATTTTGCAGAGGGAATCCTGCACCCGGGACTTCTCGTCAATGTGGGCCTGGGCAATGGCCGTCATACCCAGAATCGCGTTCATAGGTGTACGGATATCATGGGACATATTGGACAGAAAGCTGCTCTTTGCCCGGTTCGCCGCCTCCGCGGCCTCCAGCTCCTCCCGTAGCCGGGAGTTGGCCTGCTCCAGGTCCTCCTCCTCCGGGGAGCGGAGCAGCAGGAGCGTATGGTCTCCGCCGTTGAGGGGAATCTCTCTGTACGCCAGCCCCATCAGAACCCCCGCCGGATCCGCAGCAAGCAGATCCTCCAACCCAATCCCCGCCAGTGCGCAAGCGCCGCCATCGGCGAATACAATCCGGCCCGGCGCCTCAGGAGGCCGTTCTACCACCAGATATCCGGTGTCCACCCTATTTTCCGTGCTCACCTTTTGTTCCATTTTGAAAACCCCATCCCATATTCCAAGTCCCGCAGATCTATATCCAAATCGGGACGTGTCTTATCCTCCATTATAGCACAGCGCCCGAGAGAAGAAAACCGTTCTTCTCCAAAATATAGAATTATTTTTCAGAGAGAAAAGCCCCGAAGGAGAGGGGATCTCCTCCGGGGCTCCCGTGAGCCTGCCGCTTATCTTCTGTTGATCCGCAGGGTATTGAGTACGCACAGCATGCACACGCCAACATCGGCAAATACCCCGGCCCAAAGCTCCACCCGTCCGACAACAGACAGGAGCATCACCAGAACCTTCACCGCGATGGCGAAGATGATGTTCTCCGCGGCAATCCGGTTGGTGTGCCGGGCAATGCGGATTCCGGCGGCCAGCTTGCTGGGCTCATCGCCCATGATAACCACGTCCGCCGTCTCAATGGCGGCGTCCGCTCCCAGACCCCCCATGGCCACGCCGATGTCTGCCGCGGCTAAAACCGGTGTATCATTGATTCCATCGCCCATGTAAAGTAGTTTTCCATTACCGGTTATCAGGGTCCGAAGCTTCTCCAGCAGCTCCAATTTTTCCTGGGGGAGCAGTTCACCGTCAGCCTGATCCAGGCCGATTTCCCGGGCAATCTCCTCAACCACCTGCTTGCTGTCGCCGGACAGCATGGCGGTCCGGCAGATGCCCAGGGAGCGAAGGGCGTCGATAGCGGCCTTGGAATCCTTCTTCGGCGCGTCCCGCAGCAGCACCGCCCCCTGGTAGATTCCATCGGCGGCCACGTACACCACCGTTGCCGCTGAGGCCGGTTCCGGCGGCAATTTTACGCCATTTTCTGTCAAGTAGTTACGCTTTCCAGCAATTATGCAACAACCGTTTACCGTCACAGACACGCCGTGTCCGGGAACCTCCTGACAGTCCTCCAGCAGTTCCCCGTCAACAGCGCTGCCCCATGCGCTCAGGATGGACTGAGCAATGGGATGGGTAGAGCGGCACTCCGCCAGAGCGGCCAGCTCCAGCAGCTTTTCCCGGGAAACGCCCTCGGCCAGCAGACAGTCGGAGACGGAGAAGCGTCCCTCCGTCAGGGTTCCGGTCTTGTCGAAGGCCACAATCTGGGCCTGTGCCAGGGTCTCCAGGTGGCTCCCCCCCTTCACCAGCACACCCTCCCGTGAGGCCCGGCCGATACCGGCAAAGAAGCTCAGCGGCACGGAGATCACCAGCGCGCAGGGACAGGAAATGACCAGGAAACAAAGGGCGCTGTAAACGGACCGATCCCAGCCCATCCATCCGGCCAGGGGCGGCAAGACCGCCACCACCACCGCGGCCAGACAGACGACGGGGGTATAGACCCGGGCAAAGCGGGTGATGAACTTCTCGCTGGCGGCCTTCTTCTCCGAGGCGTGCTCCACCAGCTCCAGGATCTTACTGGCCGTGGACTCTCCGAAGGACTTCTCCACCCGGATCTCCAGTGCTCCGCTGAGATTGATGCACCCGGCCATGACGTTCTGTCCCGGGGCGGTGTCCCGGGGCACGGACTCGCCGGTAAGGGCGGCGGTATCCAGCTGGGAGCTGCCTGACAGAACCACTCCGTCCAGGGGAACCTTCTCCCCCGGCCGGACCAGGATGGTCTGGCCCACCTGGACCGTCTCAGCCTCCACCTCCCTGCTGGACCCGTTCTCCAGCAGATTGGCGTGATCCGGACGGACGTCCAGCAGAGCGGAGATGGACTTGCGGGAGGAGGAGACGGCCTTGGTCTGCAAATACTCCCCCAGCCGGTACAGCAGGAACACCATGACGCCCTCGGGAATCTCCCCGATAATCACCGCGCCGATGCCGGCAATGGCCATGAGAAAACTCTCGCCGAAGATCTCGCCGCGGCGGATGTTGTTGACCGCCTGGAGTATGATCTCCGCCGCGGCCACCAAAAATGCCGCGTAGAGGACGATGGTACCCCACATGGGGGCCGCCGTATAGAAGCCTCGCAGCAGCAGTCCGGAAACCAGCAGCACAGCCCCGGCACCCAGGGTGATCAGCTCCTTCCTGGCCTCCCCCGGGTCCTGCTCGTGGTTGTGGTCGTGTCCGCAGCTGCACCCGCCCTCGTGGCCGTGGTCATGATGGTGATCATGTCCGCAGGCGCACCCGCCATGGCACTGATGTTCATGCTCGTGATCATGGTGATGATCGTGGTGATCGTGCCCGCAGCCGCACTGGGCGGTCTTTTGTTCTGTCTCCATTCTTATCCCTCCATTTCTTCCATCACATGGTCAAAGGCCATGGCAAAAATCTGTCCGATGTGGGCATCGTCCAAAGAGTAGTAGACCACCCTCCCCTGCTTGCGGCTCTTGACAATCCGGGATACCTTCAAAAGCCGCAGCTGGTGGCTGATGGCGCTTTGGCTCATGCTCAGCAGTGCCGCCAGATCGCACACGCACATCTCCTCCAGGTTCAACGCACAGATGATACGGGCCCGGGTGGTATCGCCAAAGACCTTGAACAGCTCCGCCACCTCACAGACCGGCTCCTCGTCCGGCATCCTTGCCCTGACCCGCGAGAGTACATCCTCGTGGATAACGCTGACCTCACAGACATCGATGGGTTCTCTCTCCATGCTCAAGCCTCCCCTGCTTCATAAATAGTTGAACAAATGAATATATGAGCAATTGTTCATATATAGTATTATACACACTGCCGGCAGTTTGTCAAGAGGGAACCTGCAAATCCTTTCTGAATATTTCAAAAAAACTGGGACCGGGCAGATGCCCGGTCCCAGTCAGACGACATATGCAAATCTCCCTACTCCTCCCCATCCTCCAGCTTGGAGAAAACCAGCTCCTGGGCCGCATAGAGCGAGAAGCCGCCGCTCATGAGGTAGCTGACGCCGCAGACAATGGCGAACAGCCACAGCCTGCCCCCTCCAAACAGCTCCACCGACAGCAGAATGGAGGAAACCGGACAGTTGACCACACTGCAAAACAGCGCAATCAGCCCCATGGCCCCAGCCAGTCCCGGGTCCAGCCCCAGCAGAGGCCCCACAGCACAGCCAAAGGCGGCGCCGATAGCAAAGGACGGGACAATCTCTCCCCCCTTGTAGCCCGCGCCGATGGTGAGGGCTGTGAGCAGGATCTTACACAGAAAGGTCCAGGGGGCCGCCTGCTCCCCGATGGCGGCGGTGGCGACGGCCATGCCCGCCCCGTTGTACTCACGAGTCCCCAGCAGGGTGGTCACCGCTATCACCAGAGCCCCTCCAACCGCAGCCCGCAGATAGGGATTGGGCAGACAGCGCCGGTAGAGGTCCTCTGTCAGGTGCAGAGTCTTCAAAAACAGGATGGACACCAAAGCACACAGCAGGGAGAGCACCACTGCCCGGAAAATGGTGGCCGGATCCGGGATGGGCATGACCAGCGGAGGCATCTCCTCCGCCGCAGAGCCCAGAAGCCGGCTGACCTCCCAGGCGGTGACGCTGGATACCAGGCAGGGATAGAGGGCGGAGCAGTGCAGGGTCCCCACCGCTGATACCTCCAGGCTGAACAGCGTCGCGGTGATGGGGGTGCCGAACACCGCACTGAACAGGCCGGAGGTCCCGCACATGGCCGTCAGCTTCGCATCCCCCTTGTCCAGGCGGAAGATTCCGGTCACGCAGGACGCCGCGGCCGCGCCAATCTGGAGGGCGGCCCCCTCCCTTCCGGCGGATCCGCCGCACAGTTGCGTCAGCGAGGTACCGATGAAAATGAGGGGCGCGATACGGGGCGGCACCTCCTCCCCGGTCCGAAGCGACGAGATCACCAGATTGGCGCCCCTGTCCTGGCGGATGCCGGCGGCGCGGTAGAGCCAGACGATGGCGAGGCCCGCCAGGGGCAGCAGGTACAGCAGCCAGCCGTGCTCCCGGAAGAGGTACCCGGATACCTCCACCGCATGGTGGAACACGCCGCCCAGACCGCCGCAGGCCACCCCCATCAGGGCGGAGAGGGCCGTCATCTTCAAAAAGACCTTTCCATAAGCCCGGGCGCCTCCCAGCGCCTCCATAATCTTTCTTCGCATTTCCCACTCTCCTCCAGACAAGGGCAGAGCCGCCCTTCCGGGCAGCTCTGCATGAATCAATTGATTTCTGAACCGGGAGCCGCCTGTTACGCCTTTCCGTCGCAGCCCAGGACGTTGATCAGCTTGTGCTTGACCAGCTCCTTGATGGCGGCGCGGGCAGGCTTGAGGTACTCGCGGGGATCGAACTTGTCGGGATGCTCGGTGAAGAACTGACGGATGGTACCGGTCATGGCCAGACGCAGGTCGGAGTCAATGTTGATCTTGCACACGGCGCTGCGGGCGGCCTGACGGAGCTGCTCCTCGGGGATGCCCACGGCGTCGGGCATCTTGCCGCCGTTGGCGTTGACCATCTTTACGAACTCCTGGGGCACGGAGGAGGAGCCGTGGAGGACGATGGGGAAGCCGGGCAGGCGCTTGACCACTTCATCAAGGATATCGAAGCGCAGGGGCGGGGGAACCAGCTCGCCCTTCTCATTGCGGGTGCACTGAGCGGCGGTGAACTTGTAGGCGCCGTGGCTGGTGCCGATGGCAATGGCCAGGGAGTCGCAGCCGGTCTTGTTGACGAACTCCTCCACTTCCTCAGGACGGGTGTAGGAGGAATCCTCGGCGGAAACCTGAACCTCGTCCTCCACGCCGGCCAGGCTGCCCAGCTCGGCCTCGACCACCACGCCGTGGTCATGGGCGTACTCCACAACCTTCCGGGTGATCTCGATGTTCTCGGCAAAGGGCTTGCTGGAGGCGTCGATCATGACGGAGGTGAAGCCGCCGTCGATGCAGCTCTTGCAGGTCTCGAAGCTGTCGCCGTGGTCCAGGTGCAGGCAGATGGGCAGGCCCGTCTCAATGATGGCGGACTCCACCAGCTTGACCAGATAGGTATGGTTCGCGTAAGCCCGGGCGCCCTTGGACACCTGGAGAATCAGCGGAGCGTTGACCTCCTTGGCGGCCTCGGTGATGCCCTGGACAATCTCCATGTTATTGACGTTGAACGCGCCAATGGCATAGCCGCCGTTGTAGGCCTTTTTGAACATTTCAGTAGTAGTTACGAGGGGCATGACTAAATTTCCTCCTTACGGTGAAGTTGGGTATATTTTACCACATTTTTCTGGGATTGCAACAGAAAAGTAGAAAAAAGTTAATTTTGTAACAAGGAGCGTTCCAGCGGTCCCCTGTGAAAGCGGGCAGACTTCCTTACGCGGACATCTCCGGCCCATTTCGTCTCTGACCTGTTTTCACACCCGCTTTTTCCCGCGCGGTATCAGGCGCTGCGGCAGATTACGGCGTGTCCTCCCCGGTCAGGCCAACAGCCAGGCCGTTGACCTCCACCTCCTCCCCTGCCGGGATGAGGAGATAGCGCTTCCCATCTATGACGCGGCTCTCCACCACGTAGCTGTAGGCTGGGTCCACGGAGATGAGGACCTGGCTGGTCCGAATCTCGAATTTCTTGCTGTCAATGAGATTGGCCGGGTTCAGAGCCGCGCTCTCGCCAAAGGACTGGCCGCACTGGGCCTGGAAGGACTCCACACGCTCCTCCTCCACGCCGCAGCGGCGCAGGATGCCGCCCACGTCCCTGGCGGTGAGTGCCAGGGGCTCTGCGCTCCCGCTCTCCTTGTGCTCGTCAATCCGCTCGGTGAGCTGCTCATGGACCGCCTGGACCACCTCCAGGCTGCAAGCGTCCTCCAGCCCGCCGCAGAGGGCGGACTCGAACGCCTCCTTCTGCTCGGCGGCGGACATGGGTGCCTCCGTGTGGAAGATCGCGTCGATGAACTCATGATGAATCTCCCCGGCATTACGGGAGTAGAACAGCGCATTATAGATGTTGGCCGTCCGGTCGTCAAAGGCCGGGAAGAGAAAGCCCAGCTCCGGCGCGGAAACCACCTGACCCGCGGTGCAGCTGTGGAATTCGTTTTCACCCGGGAAATATCCCAGCTCCGGCTTGCCATCCTTTACCGGGCAGACGCAGCAGAGGATATACTGGAAGACGGCGTCGGCCGCGTCGGCCTGATCCGCCCCGTCCTTGCCGCGATAGGGCACGTCGTAGGCGTCATGGGCCAGGAGGATGAGGTAATTGCTCTCCCCCATGTCCAGCGCGTCAATGACCTTCCGGTAGAACTCCTCACGGACATCTCCGTCCTTCAGCCCGGACTCCCGCAGGGCGGAGAGCAGGCGGTGCTCGTCGCTGTCCATGACCTGCTCTGTGGAGAAGACAATGTCCATCAGGTTCCGGCCCAGCGTACCGGACAGGGACTTCTTCAGCAGGCCCAGATACTTCTCCGACTCCTCCTGGGGCATCCGGCCCAGCGACTCGTCCAGATAGGAGATGACCTCCTTATTGCTGTTGACATAGCAGCCGTAGATACGGCTGATGGCGCTTTTTTCCGGGCGGAAGCGGCGGCGCAGCTCCCCCAGTTCCTTTTGGTTCATTTGATGTACCTCGCTTTTTAATAGTTGTCCAGAGGACAGGAGTTCGATATCGCCTCCTATTGTAGCGGAAACCGGACAAAAAAGCAATCCTTCCCATGAGAAATCTTGGAGGCGGGGCCCACCTGCTCGGACGGGCGGTCCGCTGCCGGAATTGTCCGTGATTGGCGGACGGAAATGAAAACTGCCACTTGCCAGGGGCGGAAACTGCTGATATAATCAGAGCAGAAAGGTCCGCCGCCGTGCCGCGCGGAATACAGGCGGGAGGGTGAAGGAATGTCAAAAGAAATCGATTGGAGCCAATGGCTGAGTCCCGATGCCTCTACCACGCTCTGGCAGCAGATGGGACTGGTGATGCGCCTGAGCGTGCCGGCCATATTGGCGGAGGTCAGCTCCATTGCCATGCAGTACATAGACTCGGCCATGGTGGGCTCGCTGGGCGCCCGGGCCACCGCCGCCATCGGCCTGGTTTCCAGCACCACCTGGCTTTTCGGCGGAATGTGCGTGGCGCTGATCACCGGCTTTTCCGTCCAGATTGCCCAGCTCATCGGCGGCGGAAGGCGGGACGAGGTCCAGAGCGTCCTGCGCCAGGGGCTGATGGTGTCCCTGCTGTTCAGTGTGGTGTTCGCCTGTGTGGGCATCGGCATCAGCGGCGGTCTGCCCGTCTGGCTGGGGGGCGCACCGGATGTCTGCCCGGACTCCTCCCGCTACTTCTTTATCTACGCCTGCGCCCTGCCGGCGGTCCTGTTCCGGCAGGCGGCGGGCAGCATGCTCCAGTGCAGCGGGGACATGCGCACCCCCAGTATGCTCAATATCCTCATGTGCGCCCTGGATGTGGTGTTCAACACCCTCTTTATCTTCCCCTCCCGGCCGTTTTCCCTGCTGGGACTGACCCTTTCCCTGCCGGGCGCCGGGCTGGGCGTCGCGGGGGCGGCCCTGGGCACCGCTACAGCGGAGGTTATCACGGCGGCTCTGATGCTCTACTGCCTCTGCTTCCGCTCTCCGGTGCTGCGTCTGGTGAAGGGGGTCCCCTGGCGGCTGGAGCGGCGCTGCCTACGTACCGCCGCCCGGCTGTCTCTGCCCATGGCGCTGGAGCGCCTGATCATGTGCGGGGCCCAGATTGCCAGCACCCGCATTGTGGCGCCTCTGGGGACGGTGGCCGTGGCCTCCAACTCCCTGGCCGTGACGGCGGAGAGCTTCTGCTATATGCCCGGATACGGCATCGCCTCCGCTGCCACCACGTTGGTGGGCCAGAGCGTGGGCGCGGGGCGGAAGGATCTGGCGAAGCGGTTTGCCCGCCTGAGCGTGGCGCTGGGCGTGGTGATCATGACCAGCACAGGGATTCTGATGTTCCTGGCCGCGGACTGGATGTTCTCCCTGCTGACGCCGGACCCGGCTATCCGGGAGCTGGGGGCCTATGTGCTGCGCATTGAGGCCTTCGCCGAGCCCCTGTTCGCCGTGTCCATCGTGGCCACGGGCGCCCTGCGGGGCGCGGGGGACACCCTGATTCCCTGCATCATGAATCTGGTGAGCATGTGGGGGGTGCGCATCACGGCGGCCATGTTCCTGGCGCCCCGTCTGGGCCTGCCGGGGGTGTGGCTGGCCATGTGCGGCGAGCTGTGCTTCAGCGGCCTGCTGTTCCTGGTCCGGCTGCTGCGGGGCAGGTGGCTGAATGTCCGGACCGTCCAGCAGACGTAGCCGCGTTTTGATGTCTGTCTGAAAAATGGAAAATTGACCAAACAAGCCCTGACTGTGAAGGAGAAAACAATGGAACGTATTGCGAGCTTTCAGGTGGACCACAACAAGCTGGTCCCAGGCCTCTACCTCTCCCGCCGCGACGGCGAGGTGACTACATTTGATCTGCGCTTCAAAAAGCCCAACACCGGCGATCTGCTGACCAATGCGGAGATGCACTCAATCGAGCACGTCATCGCCACCCTGCTGCGCAACGGGCGGGCCAAGGACGCCATCATCTACTTTGGCCCCATGGGCTGCCAGACCGGATTCTACCTGCTCTTTGACAGCCGCCGGCTCGGCGACGAGGAAGCGGTGGAGCTGGTGAAGGAGACGTTTGCCGCCGGGGCGGCTTTTGAAGGCCCCATGCCTGGCAAAAGTCCCGAGGAGTGCGGGAATTACATCAACCTGGATGTGGAACTGGCCAGGGAGCAGTGCGGCTTCTACAGCCGGCTCATCCGCGGCTGGACCGCAGAGCGGCTGCGCTACTGAGCCGTTGTTCGGAAATATGGCGGGCTGTTTCCCTGTACCGCAGTGCGGGATGGGAGACAGCCCGCGTGTTTTACGCAGAGCCCGAAAAGCTGCGGCGTATTTGCACAAATCAACCAACATGCCAGTGGATAGCACCCACTGTTTTTATGAAAAAACACAGCTTGTATTTTGGGTTGGAATTTTTTAAAATATTGGACGATATGGGTGCCCGCCCATATGAGATTAGGCGCTGTTTGAAAAATGGAAATATGACCAAGGGCGAGAAATTTTGCTGCCAGATGAAGTCGGTTTGACGCAGGAATCCTGGGTGGATTGCAAGGAAAACCGGCAATGTATGGCGGCAAAAGGGCCGCCCTTTGGGCGTGTTGCCATTTTTCAAACAAGCCCTATAATTGGAAAATGAAATAGGAGTGACGAGATATGGGAGCGAACCGTGCGCAGTCCGGCAGAGGAGGCCAAAAAACGAGGCGCATTGGCCGCAAGGTAGGGAATCTGGTAGCGGCAATGCTGGGGATAAGCATCACGATTGTGGTGGCGCTGTGTGTTCTGATGTTTTACCGCCTTACAATGTCTATGATGCAGAGCCAGTGTACAAGCGGTACCAACATGCTGGCCTATGAGCTGTCTTCCTATGACGGCCCGGAGGACAAAACGGCGCTTCTGGATGAACTCAAACAGCAGATGGGTTATGAGTTCACCATCTTCCACGGGGATGAGCGGGCCTATACCACGATTCAGCAGGACGGCAAGCGCGCTGTGGGCACCCGGCTTTCCAGCGACGTGGCCAAGATCGTGCTGGAGCAGGGCCAGCCCTATGTCGGGCAGGCCAAAATCTTGGGGGAGACGCACCTGTGCTCCTATGTGCCTACCCGGGATGCTAACGGCCAGGTCGATGGGCTGATCTTCGCCGGACTCTCCATGACAGAGGCTACCAGCCAGATCAATTTGACAGTTGTTCTGTCCTTCCTGGCCGGTGTTGCTCTCATTATCCTGGGGATCGTGGCAGTTGGCGCCTATATCAAGAGGGCCGTCTCCCGTCCGCTTTTCCGCCTGACCATACTGGCGCAAACTCTGGAGCAGGGAGATCTGGGCTTGAACCAGCACGAGACGATGACGGTGGACATTCACTCTGATGATGAGATCGGTCTTCTGGCGCAAAGCTTTGACGGGACCATCAGCCGTCTGAGAAATTACATCGGTGAGATTTCCAGCGTACTGGAGTCCGTTGCCGACGGCGATCTGACCCCCCAGATTACCCAGGAATACATAGGGGACTTCGCCTCCATCCGCACCTCTGTCAACGATATTATCCAGAAGCTCAACAGTACCATCGGACAGATCGTCGCCAGCTCCGAGCATGTGGCCAATGGGGCGGATCAGATGTCCACCGCCTCTCAGGCGCTCAATCAGGGCGCGATGGAGCAGAGCGGGGCTGTGGAGGGACTGGAGGAGACCATGCGTGAGGTTTCCGAACGCATCCAGCAGACTGCCGAAAACGCCCAGCACGCGCGGGAGCAGGTGGGAGAGATGGGCCTCCAGCTTGCCGAAAGCAACCAGAAGATGCAGGAGATGATCACCGCGATGGGTGAGATCAACGACAGCTCCGACGCGATTGGGAAGATCATCAAGACCATTGAGGACATCGCTTTCCAGACCAATATCCTTGCGCTGAACGCGGCAGTGGAAGCGGTGCGGGCCGGTGAGGCGGGCAAGGGCTTTTCCGTGGTCGCCGACGAGGTCCGCAACCTGGCCAGCAAAAGCGCGGAGGCATCCCGCTCCACCACCTCCCTGATTGAGCGATCTGCCGCCGCGGTGAGCCAGGGAACCCAGATCGCCAATATCACCGCGGAGCAGCTCTCCGGCGTGGTGGAGCGGGCAAACGGAATCGTGGGAACCATCAACGGGATTGCCGCAGATACCCAGATCCAGGCGGATGCGGCCGGCCAGATTCAGACGCAGGTCAATCAGATCTCCAGCGTGGTGCAGACCAATTCCGCCGCCGCCGAGGAGAGTGCGGCTACCAGCGAGGAGCTGAGCAACCAGGCCGGTGTGCTCAAGCAGCTGGTCAGGACGTTCCGCCTGCGCCATTAATCCCGTTTTCAGGCCGGGAGCAAACTGAAAAACGCAGGTACGCCGCCAAGCCAGTTACAGATTCCTGGCTTGGCGGCGTACACGTCTCATTTCAGAAGAAGGATCTGCGCCGGCGGCGCTTTTCCTGGTAGGGCGCCCGGCGCTCGGCGGGCTTGTCGATCAGGATGATGTCATCCCCGATCTGCTTGATACATTCCCAGGGGATGTAGAACTCCTCTCCCCTGCCGAACAATCCGAAAAACCGGCAGGGCCCCGGCACAATCAGCGCCACGACCCTGCCCTCCGGCAGCAGGACCTCCACGTCCCCCACAAATCCCAGGCGGCACCCATCGCAGATGTTGATGACTTCCTTGTATCGGAGCTCTACCATTCTGCATTGCATGGCTTCCATCCCCCTCTCAAAAAGAGGGTATGTCTGGAGGAGACTGTCCTATACCGCTAAATATTTTTCTTAATGGTTTTCAGCGCGTTTTTCTCCAGCCGGCTGACCTGGGCCTGTGAGATGCCCACCTCGGCGGAGACCTCCATCTGGGTCTTCCCCTCGTAGAAGCGGAGCGCCAGGATGTGCCGCTCCCGCTCCCCCAGCCGCTCCAGCGCGTCCTTGAGCGCGATGTGCTCCAGCCAGTGCTCGTCGGTGTTCTTCACGTCCTTCACCTGGTCCATGACGCAGACCGTGTCACCGCCGTCGGAGTAGACCGGCTCGAAGAGGCTCACCGGGTCCACAATGGCGTCCATGGCGAAGACCACGTCCTCCCGGGGAATCCCCAGCTCCGCGGCCAGCTGTTCCACGGTGGGCTCCCGCTGGGACTGCGCCATCAGCCGCTCCCGGGCCTGCATCACCTTGTAGGCGGTGTCCCGCATACTGCGGCTGACGCGGATGGCGCTGTTATCCCGCAGATATCGGCGGATCTCCCCAATGATCATCGGCACCCCGTAGGTTGAAAAACGGACGGGCTGGTTGATGTCAAAGTTGTCAATTGCCTTGATGAGGCCCACGCAGCCCACCTGGAACAGGTCGTCCGCGTTCTCCCCGCGCCCCGAGAACTTCTGAATCACTGACAGCACCAGGCGCAGGTTGCCGCTGATGAGTTCCTCCCTGGCCTGCTTGTCCCCCTCCTTGGTCCGGCGCAGCAGCTCCATGGTTTCCTCGTTGCGCAGCACCTTCAGTTTTGAGGTATTTACTCCGCAGATCTCCACTTTGCCCTGCACGTCTGCATCCCCCCTGGCGAAAACTTACAAGGGCAGTTTTCCCGGGGGCCGTGAGATTATACAGGAGGAAAAATGGAGGTTTTGTCGCCGGGAGGGAATGTGTCAACAGAGGCGGCGCACAAACGCGCCGCCTCTCTTTATTCAGTCTTCCCCTTCCCCAAGCAGGGCGTCCTGGTCCACTGGGAGAAGGCCCTCCCCTGTCAACCTGTACAGACTGCCGCAGACCTGGGTCAGAAATTTCCGGTCGTGGGACACGGCGATGACCGTTCCCCCATAGTCTGCCAGGGCCTCCCGGACCCTAGGCCCGGATATGGGGGAGAAATTCCGGGTGGGCTCGTCGAGAATCAGCACGTTTACCCCGTCCAGGACCATCTTCGTCAGCAGCAGCTTGGCCTTCTGCCCACCGGAGAGCTCCCGGATGGGGTGCTCCATCTCCGCGCGGGCGTAGCGGATGCTGCCCAGATAGGTCCGGGCCCGGGTCTCCGAGGCGGCGTCCCCCTGGGGTGCCAGGAACTGGATGGGCGTCAGCTCCGGGGGCAGGGTTTCGGTGTAATCCTGGGACATGTAGGCGGCATGGATATCCCGGCGGGACAGCAGCTCCTCCCGGATGCGGCGCAGGAGGGTGGTCTTCCCGGCACCGTTGGGGCCCAGAATGCCAACCTTCTCCCCGCCCATGACATGCAGGCGGATGTTTTCCGCCAGAAGCCGATCCCCGGCCCGCAGATCCGGCAGACACAGATCCAGCACCGTCTTCCCGGCGGGCAGCCGGACCTCCTCCGGGAAGCGGAGGAACAGTGCCATCTCCACCTCCGGAAGCTGGGTCATGTCCTCCGCCTCCCGCTGGAACCGCCGGCCCATGGACTGGACCGCGTGCATCTTCTTTTTCAGCATACGCCCCTTGGACGGGTTCTGGCGGGTGATCACGTTCTGGGCGTGCTCCACGCTCTGCTGGATGCGGCGGTATTTCTCCAGCCGCTTCTCCTGCTCCTCCCGCTCCTTCCGGGCCTGCCGGGTCTGGTCCTCAATGGCGTCCTCCCACCGCTGGATATAGTTCCGGTAGTCCAGGCGGCGGGCGGTACACCGGGGCGGCTTCCCCTCCCTTGGGTGCTCGATATGGATCACCAGGGTGGCGGTGTTCTCAATCAGGGCCTCATCGTGGGAGATATAGAGGACGATCCCCCGATATCCGCCGATGAAATCCTCCAGCCACTCCAGTGTCTCCAGATCCACATCGCTGGAGGGCTCGTCCAGCAGCAGCACGGCCGGCCGGGCAAACAGGAGGCGGCCCAGCTGGAGCTTGATCCGCTCACCGCCGGAGAGGCTGGCGACAGGCCGGTCGCTGTAGAACTCGTCCGCCGGGAAGCGGAGCTGGCGGGCGATCTCCCCCAGCTCCCCGGGGGTCAGCTCATAGAAGGCGGGAGAGGCGGCACAGAACTCGTAGACGCTCCCGGCCTTCTCCTCCTCCGTCAGCTCCTGAGCCAGATAGCCCGTGGGGCCCGGATTCCCCGCCGTCTCCCCGCTCCACTGGCAGTAGGGCTCAATCAGGTCCGGATCGCAGATCCACTTCAGGAGCGTGGACTTGCCGTTGCCCTCCTCGCCGATGATCACCGCCTTGTCCCCCTCGTTGAGGACAAAGGAGAAATCCTCCACCAGAGGGCGCAGGTCCTTCCGGTGGATCAGGGTAAGATGTTTGATTTGAAGCATAGAGATGTCCTCCCTTCCGCTGTCTATAGACAAAAAAACTGCTTCCGGACATGCCGAAAGCAGCAGAGAGGACGTGCATACCTGCCGAAAGGCGGACGCGCCCCGGGCGGGCTGCCTGACAGCCCGCGCTCTCTGACTTTCGGCAACAGGAACCGGACGCCCGCCCGCGGCGGCGTCTCCGGAAGTTATTCCCGTAACACGAAAATCAGATCAGATGCGCATTTTTTCACCCTTCCATTGAAACTGAGAACCTGTATTCACAACCGTTGAACGCTGTCTGGCCAGTCTTTTTCCCGCCATACTGCGTCGCTTTCCCTTGCAATCCGTCAGGATTGCTGCGGAAAATCTCCTTGTCTGACGAGAAAAATCCTCGTCCATCCGGCATC
>CAJUQS010000016.1 GCA_910588365.1 uncultured Oscillospiraceae bacterium
CAAGTACGCCGGCATGACCACCGATGAGTCCAACCCCGTGATTCTCGCGGACATGAAGGAGAGCGGCGCCCTCTTTGCCAGCGAGGACATCACCCACTCCTACCCCCACTGCTGGCGGTGCAAGCACCCCATCATCTTCCGCGCCACCCCCCAGTGGTTCTGCTCCGTGGACGCCTTCAAGGACGCCGCCGTGGCCGCCACCGAGAACGTGCGCTGGATCCCCGGCTGGGGCAGGGAGCGGATGATCTCCATGATTCAGGAGCGCTCCGACTGGTGCATCTCCCGCCAGCGCCGCTGGGGCCTGCCCATCCCCGTGTTCTACTGCGGGGACTGCGGCGGGAGCGTATGTGACGACGCCACCATCGGCGCGGTGTCCGGCCTCTTTGCCGCCGAGGGCTCCAACGCCTGGTATGAGAAGGACGCGTCCGACATCCTGCCCGCCGGCTACAAGTGCCCCCACTGCGGCGGGACGCACTTCACCAAGGAGGAGGACACCCTGGACGGCTGGTTCGACTCCGGCTCCACCCACTTCGCCTCCATGCAGAAGGACCAGGGCTTCTGGCCCGCCACCGTTTACATGGAGGGCCTGGACCAGTACCGCGGGTGGTTCCAGTCCAGCCTGCTGACCGCCGTGGGGGCCCTGGGACAGGGCGCGCCCTTCCAGGAGTGCGTCACCCACGGCTGGACCGTGGACGGCGAGGGCAAGGCCATGCACAAAAGCTTGGGCAACGGCGTGGACCCCGCCGACATCTTCAAGAAGTACGGCGCGGACATGATCCGGCTGTGGGCCGGCTCTGCCGACTACCACGCGGATGTCAGATGCTCGGACAATATTTTCAAACAGCTCAGCCAGAACTACCTGAAGTTCCGCAACACCGCCCGGTACTGCCTGGGCAACCTGGACGGCTTTGACGCGGACAGGCTGGTGAGCCCCGCTGAGATGCTGGAGCTGGACCGCTGGGCGGTGACTAAGCTCAACGCCCTCATCACCCGCTGCGAGGCCGCCTATCAGAATTACGAGTTCCACGTGGTCAGCCACGCGGTCAACGACTTCTGCGTGGTGGAGCTCTCCAGCTTCTATCTGGACATCATCAAGGACCGGCTCTACTGCGAGGAGACCGACGGCCTGCCCCGCCGCAGCGCCCAGACGGCCCTGTATCTCATTCTGGACACCATCACCAAGATCTTCGCCCCCATTCTGGCCTTCACCTGCGACGAGATCTGGCAGGCCATGCCCCACCGCGCCGGCGACGACGGCCGGAACGTGCTGCTCAACGAGATGAACAAGCCCTTTGCGGACTACGCCCTGGAGGATGCCGCCATGGCACGCTGGGAGGAGATCATCAAGGTCCGCAATGCCGTGAATGCCGCCTTGGAATCCGCTCGGAACGAGAAGAAGATCGGCAAGAGCCTGGAGGCCAGGGTGACGCTGCGGGCTGCTGACCCGGACAGCTTCCTCCTCCCGGAGATGGATGAGGACAGCATGGCCGATGTGTTCATTGTCTCCCAGGTCGCTCTGGAGAAGGGCGGCGAGAACCTGGAGGTCCAGGTGGAGCCCGCCCAGGGCGCCAAGTGTGAGCGGTGTTGGAAGGTCCTGCCCTCTGTTGGCAGCGACAGCGAACACCCCACTCTCTGCGCCCGCTGCGCCAAGGTGGTGCGGAAGCTGGTTTAAGGCATACATTCTTTTTCTTTATGGATAAAGAAAAAGAATCAAAAAGAAACACTTTTTGCGCAAAGCTGCCGCTTTGCTTTGTGGCTATGCCGCGTCTCCAGGCAGACATGAATCAGAAATAAAAACAAAGCCGCCCCGGAATTGTCCGGGGCGGCTGGTTATTTTGCTTCATCTGGCGGCTGCGCACGGCGAAGCCCTAAGCAAAGCGACAGCTTTGCGCCAAAGTTCTTTTGATACTTTTCTTTCAAGAAAAGTATGTATGCCTACGCCTTCAGGCGGAAGCGGCCGGTCTGCTCCTTGAGCAGGTTGACCTGCTCGAACAGCTCCGAGCTGACGGCCGCGGACTCCTCGCTGCTGGCGGAGTTGGTCTGGACCACGGAGGAGATCTGTCCGATACCCTCGGTGACCTGGGCGATGGCGATGGCCTCGCCCTGGACCGCCTCGGCGATCTCCCCGATCTCGCTGTTGGACTGGGTGACCAGCTCCTGGGCCCTGCGCAGGGTCTGGGAAACCTCGCCCACGATCTGAACGCCCTGCTCGGCGGCGTGGACGGAGTTCTCAATGAGCTTCTTGGTAGCGGCGGCGGCCTCGTCGGACCGGCCGGCCAGGGAGCGGACCTCGTTTGCCACCACGGAGAAGCCCTTGCCGGCAGTACCCGCCCGGGCGGCCTCCACGGCGGCGTTCAGCGCCAGGATGTTGGTCTGGAAAGCGATGTCGGAGATGGTGGCGATGATCTTCTCGATCTCGCCGGAGGCCCGTGTGATATCGTCCATGGCCGTCACCATCCGCTCCATCTGCGCGCTGGAGAGGCTGACCTGCTCGCCGGTGAGGCGGGCGTTCTCCTGGGCGCGGGCGGCGCCCTTGACGTTGTCCTCCGCCGCCTTGCGCAGATCGTCCAGGGTGGCGTACAGCTCCTCCACCGCGCTGGCCTGCTCGGTAGCGCCCTGAGCCAGCGCCTGGGCGCCGCTGGAGAGCTGCTCGGCGTTGCTGGACACCCGGCGCTCGGCCTGGTTGATCATGCCGAAGGCGGAGGAGATGGTGGCGGTGAAGCTGCTGATGGATTCCTCAATGGAGCGGAAATCGCCGATGTAATCCGTGGAGGTCTCCACATTGAAGTTGCCGGCGGAGAACTCGCCCATAATGCGGTTGATGTCCTCCACGTAGTCGTGGATATGTCCCAGGGACTGATCCAGGGTCCGCGCCAGATCGCCCAGCTCGTTGTTGGCCTCGTAGTGGAGATCCAGCTCCAGACGGCCCTCCTGGAGGGGCTGAGCCTTTTGGGTGATAAGCAGCATGGGCCGGACCACCTGGCGCAGCACATAGAGCACCAGGGAAATCAGGCAGATCAGGGAGAGGCTCAGGCCGATGATGGAGGTCGCGTGCATCATCGCCACCGTCTGCCGCATCCTCTGGGTGGTCTCCGCGCTCAGATCGGTGCCCCGCTCCACCACCTCGTCCAGCAGGCCCACCAGGGTGGACAGGTTGGAGAGAATGGTCTTCTGGTAGAACTCCTGGGCGCTGGTCCGGCCGCTGCTCTCGATCAGCCCCAGGGCCTCGGCCGCGGACTCATGGAGCTCCTTGTGCAGGGGCTCGATCTTGCTGCGCAGGGACTGGACCGCCTCGTCCTCCATCCCCGCCTCGTTGTATAGCCACTGGCCCAGAGCGCAGGTCGTGGGGTCCTTGCTGCCGGTGAACTCCGTGCCGGCATAGAGGGCGTTGCTGAGGTTGGCGGACCACCGGTAGTGGGCCGCCTCGGCGGTCTGAATCTGGTTGAGCATGGAGGCCGTCTCGGCGGCGGCCTCTTCGGTATCCTGGATACGCATGATATTGATCGTCATTGCGATACTGAACAAAAGCACGGAAGCCAGTGCCAGCGCTACCCGGATTCCCACCATCTTATTGATGCCTTTGCGCATGGTCATCCTCCTCTTTCTTTCCTAAAAATTTGACACAGCTGAATCTCAAACAAACTCACTGGTACAGTATATCACATCCCCGCCGGGATTTTCAATAGTTTCTTTGACGCTCGCGCCAAAAATCGTGCCCCCCCGGCGGCGGCCGCGGTTTTCCGCCGGGGTCCTGTACTTTTTTGGCAAATTTGCAAAAATGAGACTGTACAAGCGGGGGGAAAAATGGTATAATACACCCATCCCCTAAGGAGAAGCATTGAAAGGAGCGATTTTATGAAGTTCACATTCACCTGCAAAAAGGTGTCCCTCAATGACTCCATCAAGGAGTATGCCGAGAAGAAGATCTCCAAGCTGGACCGCTACTTCCGCGAGGACGCCGACGCACTTGTGACCTTCTCGGTGGAGAAGAGCCACCGCTGCGTGGTGGAAGTCACCATCGTCAGCGGCAGCACCCTCTTCCGCGCCCAGGAGGAGTCCCGGGACGGCGATATGCGGGGCGCTATCGACGCGGCCTGCTCCACCATTGACCGCCAGATCCGCAAGAACAAGACCCGTCTTTCCAAGCGCCTGCGCCAGGAGGCCCTGGTCCCCAGCGTCCCCGCCGAGTTCGATGTCAGCGAGGAGGCCGAGTTCCAGGTCGTGCGCACCAAGCGCGTCGCCGTCAAGCCCATGAGCGCGGATGAGGCGATTTTGCAGATGAACCTGCTGGATCACGACTTCTTTGTTTACCGCAACACCGACAACGTCATCAGCATCGTCTACCGCCGCAAGAACGGCGGCTACGGCCTGCTGGAGACCGACGGGATCGAATAAGTAAGACATCCGCAAAAGATATCAGCCGCCCCGGGAGCACGCCGCCCCCGGGGCGGCCCTTTTTGCGGGCGGTCTGTTTGACCGGCAGGCCCGGCGCCTTTATACTACCAGGATATGCAGCAGGCGGCGGGCGGCGATACAGCGCGGAAAAGGACGGACAGACAAAAAGGAGCCGCTGTCTTTGACAGCGGCCCAGGCGGGTGGGATATTGGAAAGCTTCCATAAAGTATAATACAACGGTTGTCCCCATTTGTAAATAGGAGGTTTTGCCGCTTTTGGGGAACCTTTGTCGAAAATTTCCGTTTTGGACCGTCCGCCTCTATTTTCCGGTCCGGATGTAGGCGATGGCCGCCTCCATCAGCTCGTCCCGGCCCTCCTTGATGCCCTGGATGGTGCGGGAGACGGGGATATCCGGGGTGATGCCCACCCGCTGGAGCTGACTGCCATCGTCCAGCTCGGCCCGGGCGGCGGTAAACTGGACCTCCAGATTTCCGGGGAGGGGCAGCCAGGCCACGCGGCTGAAGGCCCCGCTGGTATTCTGGCCCATGAGGACCACCTTCTCCCCCTTCCCAATGGTCCAGGCGGCGGACTCACCGGCGCTCTGGGTATGCTCGTTGACCAGGACCACCACTGGCTTATCATAGTGGTAGACTCCCCGCTGGGCGTCCTCGGGCCGGTATCCGTCGCTTTTAACCGTCTTCACATAGGTACCGGGCACCGCCCCGGAGGGCGAGGCGTTGAGGAACACCGGGGCGTGCTCCGTGGTGAAGTAGGATGAAAGGCCGTCCAGGGCATAAAAATTGTATTGGCGCAGGTCGATGACCAGCCCGTCCGTCTCGCGGAACAGCTCCATTGCGGGCCCATAGTGCTCGTCGCGGATCGCCTCCGGGTTGATGAGGCCGATGTTCCCCTCCAGGAGCAGATAGGGCTCCAGGGCGCTGCCGCCGGAGACGATCCCGCAGACGAAGGTCTCCTCCCTCCCGTCCCGCAGGACGGTCACCTCCGCCTCCTGGCCTCCCCACATCATAGCCAGGATATAGTCTGCATACCTGCTGAGGAACATCTCGTCTCTGGCGCAGGGCAAATAGGGCTTCATCTGCTGGGCGACTTCCTCCACGTCCGCGCCGTTCACACGCAGGATCACATCCCCCGGCTCCAGCGGGCAGTCCTCCGCTGTGCCGGAGACCACCAGCTTCCCCTCCGCCTCCGTCACGGGGATCGGGCCGGCGGAGCCGGAGCTGGCCGCGGCCAGCCCGTAGAGGGCCATCTCCAGCTGGTGGCCGGTGGCAATGGCTGCGTGGTTGTCGTGGAGCCCGGCGGACAGTGCCATCAGGGTGACTCCATAACTCGGTTGGTCATCTCCCTCCAACATGGCGGGGATGAGCTCGTCCAGACAGTCGTCCCAGTCCCGCTCCAGGAGGTCGTGGTAGGGGAAATAGTACTCCAGGGCGTTCCACATGCGAAACAGCCCCAGCAGGCGGTATCCGCTGTCGCTGTAGTCCATATCGGGATAGCTCTGCTCCTTTGAAAAGATCGGGTAGGTCACCTGGAAAAGGGAATTCCTGTCAAATCTGACCGGCGCGGCTGTCCGCCTGACATCGGGGATCTCCCCCAGCTGGCCCAGGTCCCCGGCCAGATCCTCCCCCAGACAGGCCGCGTCACGGGTCCAGGAGGTGTCCGTAATCACCAGCCGGTCCTCCTTCGACGCCTCCGCCCACAGGGCCACCGGCTTGGTGGTGCCGTAGTCAATCTCACCCAGGCTTACAAACCACTCGTGGAGCAGCTCATTGACCTCCTGGTCCGTCTCCAGCTCCCGGACCTGGGGGATCAGCTCCAGCAGCTCCTCATCCCAGTCCCGCTCACCCAGCAGGAACACCGGATGGGTGTACTTCACGTACCCCCAGACCTTGCACAGCCGTTTCAGCCGCTCCGTCTCCGTGACTGGCTGGGGCTCCAGGACCGCCTGATCAGGGGCTGGCGGGACCTCTCCCCCGGCCTTGCATCCGATCAGAGGCAGCACCAGACACACCGCCAGAACGGCGGCCAGCAGCCGGGTCCATCGCGTTTCTCTCGTTGTATTCATATCATCCTCCCTTTCCATTCCAGCTGGGCTTGTGCCATGTGACAAAATCAGTATAGCACCTTGAAGCGGGAATGTCCATGACGTTTCGTGCAGGAAAGACTTCTTTTCCCCAAATATTATGGACACAGCGTCCAGCCGACTGAGGGCCCCTTTTCCACTCCCGCAAAACATGTGAAATTTTTTTGATTTTCTCTATTTTATACAAAAATCTTTTCGACATTTTTCGCATTGTCTCCAATTGACACAAAATCAATCTTCCGATAAAATATACGGGTATCGCCGGGAGGTAAAAATTCCCTCCAGGCAGAACAAAAAGAGAAGGAGTGGAGTGAATCTTATGTTAAGCTTACTTGGCGTCCTGGTTGTGGTCATCGGCTTCGCGCTCAAGCTGGAGCCCATCGCAATCATCTTCGTCTCCGCAATCGTCACGGCGGTCTGCGGCCAGATCCCCCCGGTGGAGCTGCTGGAAACGGTCGGCAGCACCTTCGTGGCAAACCGTACCCAGCTGATCACCATCATCCTGATGGTCCTCACCGGCACCCTGGAGCGCAACGGCCTGAAGGAGGCCGGCGCGGAGCTCATCCGCAAGCTGCAGGGCCTGTCCACCGGCATGCTCATGGCCGTGTGGGGCATTGCCCACGAGTTCTTCATCATCTTCAAGATCCCCATCGGCAGCGTCCCCGCCTACGTGCGCCCCATCCTGATGCCCATGACCGTGGGTATCGTGGAGTCCAACGGCCGGGCTGTGGCCGAGGAGCACGAGGAGTGCATGAAGGCCCTGTACGGTATGCACTACAACGTGGGCAACTTCTTCGGCCAGTGCTGCTTCGCCGCCAACGCGTCGGTGCTGCTCATCCAGTCCACGCTGGCCAACATCGGCTATGAGGTGGACGTGATGCAGATCGTCCGGGTGCAGATCCCCGTGGCCGCCTTCGCCATGCTGATGGCCGCGGTCTACACCATCGTTGTGGACACCCGCATGAGCAAGAAGTGCTACGGTGCGGTCATGAAGACCCAGAAGTAAGGAAAGGAGGACGTATTTATGTTCGCATACTTTATGGACGCGGAGGTCACCGTCTCCGCCAAGCTGGTTCAGATCATGTACATCCTCTCCGGCGTGTTCTGCATCTACTGCGGCATCCGGGCCTGGATGAAGAAGGACAACAAGTACTATCTGCCCACGGGCCTGTTCTGGTCCCTGCTGGGCGTCGTGGTGGCCTTCGGCCAGTGGCTGCCCCCCATCGTCAGCGGCATCATCGTGGCCATCATCTGCGTGCCCGCCGGCTTGAAGCTGGTCCGCCGGGGCAACCTGGAGGCCGCTCCCAAGGAGGAGCAGCTGCGCAACTTCAAGAAGATCGGCATGAAGATCTTCATTCCCGCCTTTGGCGCGGGCGTGTTCACCATCCTGATCTCCATCTTCCTGCCCGGCTGGAGCTCCCTCATCGGCTCCCTCTTCGCCACCATCTTCGGCGTCATCATCCTGGTGCTCTGGAACAAGGAGAACAAGCCCATGGTCTTCCTGGAGGAGGGCCGCCGCTTCCTGGACATGACCAGCGCGGTGTATATCATGCCCTTGCTGCTCTCCTGCCTGGGCGCGGTGTTTACCAAGGCCGGCGTCGGTGACGCGTTCTCCGAGCTGTTCGGCAAGATCATCCCCGCCGGCAACGTGTACATCGGCATCGTGGCCTACGCCCTGGGCATGATGCTCTTCACCATCATCATGGGCAACGCTTTCGCCGCCATCACGGTCATGACCGTGGGCGTGGGCGTCCCCTTCGTCATCAGCCTGGGCGGCAACCCGCTGTACATGGTCACTCTGGCCATGACCTGCGGCTACTGCGGCACCCTGCTGACCCCCATGGCCGCCAACTTCAACATCGTCCCCGGCGTGTACCTGGAGGTCAAGGACAAGTACTCCATCATCAAGATGCAGGCCATCCCCTCTGCCTGTATGCTGGCTTTCCAGCTGATCTACATGTTCATCGCTGTTAACTTCTGATTGGGCAGCAGGCAGGGGACCGCGGAGCGCGGCCCCCTGCCTGTCCTTCAGAACCTGTATTCACAAGCGCTGAGCCCTGCCCGGTTATGAATACAGGTTCTCTCTCTGACATTTCGATTGAAAGGTTGTGACCCAGTATGGGTTTATCACTGGAAGCGGGCGCCCATACCGTCATCAGCCGCTGGTGCCGGGTGCGGCCCGGCGAAAAGGTTCTGATCATCTCCGATGAGCACCACGTGCAGGAGAGCATGGCCCTGTGGTCGGCGGCGGACCGCTGCGGCGCCTCGGTGGCCCTGCTGACCATCCAGGAGCGGGCCTCCCATCCCGGCTCCATCTTCCGCTCCATGTCGGACTTCGTCCTGCGCAACGACGTGATCATCGGCGCCACCAACTTCTCCCTGGTGACCAACCGCATCACCCAGGAGGTCCTGGCCAAGGGGGGGCGCTTCCTCTCCCTGCCCCTGTCCAGCAGCAGCGGCCAGCCGGCGCTGACCTTCTCGTTCATGGACATGGACCCGGAGGAGGCGGAGCGGGCCGGCCGGGGGATGCTGGAGGCCCTGCGCCGGGCCGGCGAGGTGCGGGTGACCACCGCTCTGGGGACGGATCTCACCTTCGGCAAGCGGGGGCGGGAGCCGGGGCTGTTCAACGGTCTGGCCGACCAGCCGGGCAAGGTGGGCTCCTCCAGCTTTGAGATCTACATCGGCATTGAGGAGCACGTCACCAGCGGACAGGCCGTGGTGGACGGCTCCCTGGGCTACCTGGGCCTCCCCGCCGCCCCCATCCCCCTCACCTTCCGCGGGGGCCGTCTGGTGGAGATCGCCGGACCGGCCGGGGAGGATCTGCGCCGCTATATGGACTCCTTCGGGGATCCGGGCATCTATGTGGCCGGGGAGCTGGGGATCGGGCTCAATAAGATCTCCCGGTGCGTGGGAAACTGTTACATTGAGGATGAGTCCGCTTTCACCACCTTCCACATCGGCATGGGGCGGAACCTGGCTCTGGGCGGCGTCCACGACGCGGCGGGCCACTTTGATCTGGTGTTCAAGTACCCCACCATCTACGCCGGGGACGTTTTGATCATGAAGGACGGCCAGCCGGTGGTTTAAGGAGATCTTCCATGTTTTCTCTGTTCAAAAAAAAGCGGATTGCCGTGGAGGTCGTCTCCTACGAGGAGAGCCGCTTCGCGGCCGGTCTTCAGACCATGACGGAGAAGAAGACCTACAAATCCGACGTACAGAAGCTTCAGCAGCGGTTTTACGGCCTGCGGGAGAAGTTGGCCGGCCGCTCCAACCCCAGCGGTACGCTGGTGGTCTTCCGCAACCCGGACGCCCAGGGGCGTTTCTCCTACTTTGTGGGGGATCTGGTGGACGGGGCCGATCAGGACGGGGCGTTCACCGTGGTCGGGCTGGAGCCGGGGGCGTACGCGGAAATCCACGTGAAGTTCAAGACGCCCAACGATCTGGCCCTCTCCGCGGCGCGAGCCAGGTGCTACTTCATGGAGACCTGGCTCCCCGCCTCCGGCTACCGGCTGAGGGGCGACGTAGAGTCCATGGAGCTCTATGATCAGCGCAGCGGCATTCGGCTCCCCTCCATTGAGTTGATTTTTCCATTAGAGCCTGTTTGAAAGCAGGCTTCCGAAAAAATGAAAGGATGACGTGACATGAAAATTTTGGTAACAGGCTTTGATCCCTTTGGCGGCGAGAGCGTGAACCCCGCTTACGAGGCGGTGAAGCTCCTGCCGGACACCATCGCGGGGGCGGAGATCGTCAAGCTGGAGATCCCCACCGTGTTCTCCAAGAGCGGCCCGGCGGTGGAGGCCGGCATCCAGACCCACAACCCGGACGTGGTGCTCAACATCGGTCAGGCCGGCGGCCGGGCCTGCGTGACCATTGAGCGCGTCGGCATCAATCTTGCGGAGGCCCGCATCCCCGACAACGCCGGGGAGCAGCCCATGGATCAGCCCCTCCAGCCCGACGGACCCGCCGCCTACTTCACCACCCTGCCCATCAAGGCCATGGTCAAGAACGTGCGCGACCACGGCATCCCTTGCCATATCTCCTACACGGCGGGCACCTATGTGTGCAACTGCGTGATGTACAACGTGCTGCACCTGGCGGCCACCAAGTATCCCCATATCCGCGCCGGCTTCATCCACGTCCCCTTCGCCACCGGACAGGTGGTGGACAAGGCCGTCACCATGGCCAGCGCCTCCCTGGAAACCATCGCCAAGGCGCTGGAGTACGCCATCGAGGCCATCGTCACCAACCAGGGCGGCGATGTCAAGGAGGCCATGGGCACTACCCACTGATCTTTGGTATTCATACTTTTTCTTGAAAGAAAAAGTATCAAAAAGAACTTTACTGTTGGTTACCGGGCCGCAATGCCGGTCTATCGCCGCACCAAAGTCCCGTATTGCCTGTCCGGCAGGACAAAAAGTATCAAAAAGAACTTTATACGCAAAACTTCGTTTTGCTTATCTGGCAGTATTAACAACCCCCGCCGGACTTGTGGAAAAGTCCGGCGGGGGTTCTGAGCACAGGTTTGGGGCGCATTTATCCGAAAAAACTCTTGCAATTCCCGTGGTCATGGGATAAAATAGGAGATGGAAACATAAATTGCGGGCAGGCCGCAGGGTGCGCCAACACCCTACGGCCCTGTACGAGTGAACAGACCACTCAGCACAGCAACAGAAGTTGCACCACGGGGTTATTATATCCATTTTCCGGCCGCATTGCAAGTCCGGTTTTTGGAAAATAGCCGTGTGTTCGCATTGATTTTTTCAAGGCGGTGTTGAGACGAAAAGCTCGACGCCGTCTTTTATGTTTCCGGCAGCGGCCCGGAGCGGGGCCAACTCCCGCTCCGCCGCCGTCTGTTGGAAATTATTTAGAACCTGTATTCACAACCGTTGGACGCGGCAAATCTGCAAAAAAGTGTGGGCCCGGATGTTGCTACATCCGGGCCCCGCTGTATCCAAACATAAACAAAACGGAGTTTTGCGCCAAATTTTCTTTTTGGTTACTTTTTCTTTTGAAAGAAAAAGTGACGCTAGATCTCCAGATTCGCATAGGCATTCAGGCTTGCGTCCGCCCGTGCGCCGGCCAGGAACTCGTAGTACGCCTGGCTTCCGATCATGGCGCCGTTGTCTCCGCACAGCTTCAGCGGCGGCAGGAACAGCCGCAGTCCGTTTTCCCGGCAGGCCCGCTCCAGGTCCGCGCGCACCCTCCTGTTGGCGGCCACGCCGCCGGCGGCCGCCAGAGTGTGGTGTCCGCAGCGCTTGGCGGCCTCAATGGCCCGGGGCACCAGCTCCTCGCTGATGGCCGCGGCCACCGACGCCGCGAGGCTGGGCCGGTCCAGCGCCTCCCCCTTCTGCTGGGCGTTGTGGACCAGGTTCACCGCCGCCGTCTTCAGTCCGGAGAAGGACATGTCCAGATCGTTGCCCGCCACCTTCGCCCGGGGCAGGGGGTATTTGGCGTCGTCGCCCCCCTGGGCCAGCTCCTCCATGGGCTTTCCGCCGGGGTAGGGCAGGCCCAGCACCCGGGCGATCTTGTCAAAACACTCCCCCGCCGCGTCGTCCCGGGTGGCCCCCAGGATGGACATATCCGTATACCCCCGCACGTCCACAATCATGGAGTTACCCCCGGAGATGCACAGGGCGAGGAAGGGGGGCTCCAGCTCCGGGAAGGCCAGGTAGTTGGCCGCGATGTGGCCCCGGAGGTGGTGGACGGGGATGAGGGGCTTGCCCAGGGCGCAGGCCACGCTCTTGGCGAAGTTCACCCCCACCAGCAGGGCCCCGATGAGCCCGGGGCCGCAGGTCACCGCCACGGCGTCGATGCCGGCTTTTGTCACGCCCGCGTCAGCAAGGGCCTGGTCCGTCAGACCGGCGATGGCCTCCACGTGCTTGCGGGAGGCGATCTCCGGCACCACGCCGCCATACAAAGCGTGCATGTCCGCCTGGGAGAGAATGGCGTCGCTGAGGACCTGCCGCCCGTCCCGCACCACGGATACCGCCGTCTCGTCGCAGGAGGATTCAAAGGCTAAAATGTTCATATTTGTCATGCCTTCCCTTGGTAATCATTCTTTTTCTTGAAAGAAAAAGAATCAAAAAGAACTTCACTGGGTGATTTGATAACAATAATAGATGACAGGCTCCCGCCAGGTCTCCAGCGCGTTCAGCTCCCGGATGTCCTCCGCGGTGAGCTCATCGGCTTTGATCTCCGCTTTGCGCACCCGGTGGTCCATGTCTCCGTCCAGCCAGACGTGCCAGAGCTCAAGCTCCGGGGCCGTTTTGAGAAGATTTTTCAGATATCCGGCCACCTTGCCACCGCAGTCCGGGTTATAGATGGCCAAATCGGCGAAGTATTCCTTTTTGGTGGGGATCTCCAGGTACCCCTCCGAGGGCCAGACGGCGAAGTCGTCCTCAAAGCGGATACTGACGGTGGTCCCTCCCGTGTCCTCTGAGAGGACCACGGGCTTCTCCGAAGGAGAGACGAACGCCTCCAGGGGAACATCCGAGGCGAGTACCATAACAGAGCTCATAGGAAGATCCCTCCAGGTTCTCAGATGTTTTGATAGAACAGGCCATGGCGGGTGCAGTACCACAGCAGCCTCCCGTGGCCCCGCGCCGGGAAGCGGACCTGGAAGTCCCACTCCGGGTACTGCCGGACCAGCTGGACCCGGTCCCCGGCGGCCAGGGCCGCGAAGGCGATGTGGTGGTCCTTGGCCATGGGGTGGTCCGCGGTGAGGTACCACTCGTCCTCCACCTTTTCCACGCGGAGGCTGTGCTCCCCCTCCGCCTTTTGGGGCGTCAGGGGGGCGAGCCTTCTGCCGCAGCAGCTCAGCTCCGCCTCGCCGGTGGTCAGCGTGATGCCGCCGCAATTGGGGCAGACGCAGTATGTTGCTTTTTTCATGTTTCCTCCCGATTCCTCAACGGGAGGCAGTTGGCCGGACAGCAGCGCCGCCAGATCCGCGCCCAGCTCCTCCGCCAGCACGCCCAGCAGGGACACGTCCGGGCATCCCATGCCCGTCTCCCACTTGCTCACCGCCTTGGCCGTGACCCCCAGCCGGTCCGCCAGCTCCCGCTGGGTCAGAGCCCGCTCCTTCCGCAGCCGCGCAATCAGCGCCCCGACTTTTCCGCAGTCCATGACCTGCCGCCTCCTTTTGGTTTGATGTGGCCGGGCCCGAGAGCCCGTCCTCCCCATACTACCGGAAACCGGGCGGCAGGTCAATCCACGCTCCGTGGAGCGGTCCGCTTTTCCAGTCCCAGCTTCTCCGCATAGAAGGCCAGCCCGGCGTGCGGACCGGGTGGGGCGTGTCCACCATGCGGAAGGCGTACAGGTCATTCACCGGCCCAGTATCCATAAAGCCGCTGACCTCCCCCCGGCAGCAGGAAGGACACGTCGTACCCCTCCAGCTGGCGGGCGAAGAAGTCCGCCTTGGAGGGGTTGGAGGTGCCCAGCAGGATCTCTTTCATGGTCAGTCCTCCGCCCAGTCGATCAGCGGCCGGGGCCTCTCCCCGGGCAGCAGGGGAATCTGGATATACTGGCTGTACTTCTCCCGCCCGAACTGGCGGAGGTAGATCTCCTGGTGCTTTTTCAGGATCTCCGCCTCCTCCGGCAGGGGAGCGGCCCAGCAGATGGTCTTGTAGTGGACGCCGAACAGGGCGCTGTCGTAGCCGAGGACCGCCGCCCCGCTGCGCCGGTAGAACCCCAGGCGGCGCAGAATCATCCCGTCCGCCGCCGGGTCCCCCGTGGGTGCCTCGGACTCCCCGATGAAGACCGTGTCCGCCGGATAGCGGGCCCGGGCCAGCTCCAGCAGCTTTCCGCCGGTGCCGCCGCAGCGCCGCCCGGCGGGGACGCAGAGGTAGTCAATGAGGATATAGCGCCCGTCCTCGTGCTTCCACAGCAGGATATAGCCCAGCGCCTCCCCGTCCTCGTCAAAAAGGGCCAGCGGGTCATAGATGCCCGCCTGCCGCATCCGCTCGATGGCCCGGAGGGGCTTCAGCTCCGCCGGGGGAAACGCCTCCTTCAGATCCGTCTCATAGGCTTTTTCCAGTTCCGCCTGGGTCATTTCTCTCAGCTTCATGTCGTAAACTCCAATGTCATGATAATCGCGTCCTCCTTGGGATGGAGGTAGTAGCCCCGCCGCTGTCCGGCCTCGGCGAAGCCCAGTCCGGCGTAGAGGGCCCTCGCCCCCCGGTTGCTCTCCCGGACCTCCAGGGTGAGGAAGGACAGGCCCTTCTCCAGCCCCTGCCTCCGGAGGGCCTCCAGCAGGGCTGTGGCAATCCCCATACGGCGGCAGTCCGGCCGGACGGCCACGTTGTTGATATAGCCCTCGTCCAGCACCCAGCTGAGGCTGACATAGCCCAGGACGGCGCCATCCCCGGCCACAGCCGCCAGCGTGAGAGCGTGTTCCTCCGCCAGCAGATCCTCCAGCAGCTTTTTTGACCAGGGGTCCGGGAAGCAGGCGCGTTCAATTTCCTCCACCTGTGGGATGTGGGATGTGTTCATCGGAACAATCGTATAATTCACCGTTTTCCTCTTTCTTTGCCGCCTCCGGCGGCAAGGGGTGGCTGTTTCTTTTCGGTCCCTTGCGGGGGCTCCCCGCCCCCGAACCCCCGTGGGCCGGCCTCTTAAAGGGATAGAGCCTGCAAGGGGGATCCCTCCGAATTGCTGCAACGCAAATCCACACCGCACCGATGTGCCACAGCAGGGGCCCTCGTTAGAACCCGTGGATAGACGCTGAAGGGCGGCAGACGAAGGGTAAGCACCATCGGTAGAGTCAGCCCAGCTACAACAAAGGGCAAATAAACAACAAATTCAGGATTCTCAAGGACGGAGTCCTTGAGCGGCTTTTTGGTACCTTTTTGTCCGCACAAAAAGGTACCGCGGGGTGTGGGGCCG
>CAJUQS010000017.1 GCA_910588365.1 uncultured Oscillospiraceae bacterium
CACCAGAACGGCTACATTCTCATACTCTCCGCCCCAGTTTCGCCGCAGATAGATCCCATCCACATAGACATACGGATAGCGTCCGCCTTGTAAAGGCCGGCTGCGCCAATCTTCAATGTGGACATACGCTTTTTTGTTCAGCTCGCTGATGGTCGCTGGGGACACTTTGCTTCCCCACAGTGCCTCGGTGATATCCTCTACCCTGCGCACCGAGACGCCAGCCAGGTACATTTCGATAAGAGCTTCCTCCACACTGCTTTCACGCCGGCGATACCGCTCTATAATCGCCGTTTCAAACGAGACTCCCTTTAGGCGGGGCACATGCAGCGTAACATCGCCGGAGGTGGTGGTAAGGTTTCGGCTGTAGTGACCACTGCGGTACCCCTGGCGAGCCTCATTTCGCTCATACCGGGCTGCCTGAGTCAGTTTCTCCGCCTCCTGCTCCAGCAGCGCATTCAGCGTTTCTTCCACGCTTCCGCGTACCAGCTCTTTAAGTTGACCCTTGATTACTTCTTCATTTAGCTGTACAATCTTCTCTGACATGGTTTGCTCTCTCCTCTCTGAATGGTGTGTCGCTACTTCATTCTACCAGAGAGCTGCAAACCTTGTCTTTTTTATTTGCGCAACTTATTGTACCTTATCATTCATTCTGAGCCATGTGCTTTATTTCGTCCGGAAATTGGCTTTCAAAATATTTGCATAATTGGTGATTCCATGTGGAAATATGTTCCACTAGAATGTGGGAAATAATTTGTGGGAAGACATCCGGTAAACGCGATTTGTATTTTTCAATGGACTCTTTCCAAGTTGGCAAGGTATTGCCCTCTTTAAAAAACAGTTTCATTTCTTCCTTGATAAAGCGAAAATAGTCATTCTCATATTTACCATATGCTGGACTGTCTGCCATCTCTTCGTCTGCGTTTGGAAAAATCCTTGTGAGTCTTGTCACAAAATCGTGATTTTCAAATGTATCTTCATGGTAGATAAAATTGTATGCGCGCTTTTTTAAAGAACTCATGTTTCGATTAACAGGAAATGATCTGCCATCAAACAAAACAATAGACTTTCCATTTTGGATTAAGAAATGGTCTTTAATATACTTTTCCCTATGAGAGCTATACTTTGATAAAAAATCTTGATTTGATACAGAAAGCTCCCATTGCCTTTTTGACGAACTAAATTGGAATTCGTTATAAAATATCTGAATATTAAACGATAAATACTCGGATTTTTCTTGGTCTTGCTTTAAAGTTGTTGCTTTGGAAAATGCCTCCCGGAGCATTTGAATTTCACTGATGTAAAGATTAAGATAAGCGTCTTCCGTATCTCTTGCAGAAATAAAATTATCGCTGAAAAGTGTCTTTTCCTTTTTAATCCCACTAACATTGCTAAATATATAGAAAGAGAATAGTTGTATAGAATCTTCTAAAGTGATTCCCTCCCCTTTATGCTTTCGGAGCCACCAAAATTTAATGAGAGCAATATAAATGATTTTCATACCCGAAAAGCACACCGACTTAAAAAGCAACTTAAATAATTCGCGAGTAGTTGAATTATGGGAGCCAAAATACTTTCTATAAAATGGTGAATTTGCGTCCATTCCTAAAAGTAAACTGATGTCTTTAAAAAACTCTGCCGTCCATTCGATAGACCTGCGCAAGTCCGTATCAGTAAATAATTGACAAATATGTTTTTTCCCGTCTTGTTCCTTATACCTTAAATCATCATCAAATTTTGCATAATTCAAAGTGCGGTCTTTCATTAGGAGTTCCGTTTGCAAAGTGTAATTAACAAACGTTTCTAGTGGAATCTTACTACTTTGGAGACTCGCTTGGAAACAAAAAAAAGTTTCCTTCAATTGAGTCCATGTTTTTAATATTTCTGGACCGTTATTATCAGTAATAGACTGGAAATAGTATGCTTTAAGAATATCTTCATTGTCCAATCGCAGCCCTTTTTCATTAATGTTCAAAAAAACTTTTTCGCTTTCGTAGGAACTGTCTCCCTCAAAAAGTACAACGGATATTTGGGTACCTAAAATCTTATTAATGATCTCTTTGACGTAGCTTAACTTTCTGGCGGAAGAACCTCTTAAATCAAGCTGCTTTCCTACAGCTTGGTTAAAAACCGAACATGCATTAATATACCGTTCAGCTTGATTGTATGTGTCCTTTTCGGGAGAGGTGAATTCACTTGATCTAAAGGATCCATCATCGTTTGTATTCAAATTATAAATCTGTGAAATAAAGGGTTGAAACCTTTGAAAGCAATTTGCGTCAAAGTTAAGACGCGCTGCTTTCGAGGTACTAGGGCTGTTTTCGCTAAAATGCAATTCGAAATTTTTGAGATTATCGGTATCATTTACTCGAGAAAACTGCCGACACAAAACAGTCAAAAGTATAATTATAGACGTAATACGCTGTTGCCCATCTACAAGATAGTATTTTTCCGGTTCATGAATATTATGAGATATTGCTATTTGCCCTAAATAGCAATTACCACTACTGATATCATCTAAAAGTTCTAATAATTGTTTTTCCTCCCATCGGTACTCGCGTTGATAGTCTGGTATTATAAGTTTCCGATTAGCCTTAAGACACCATTCATCTTGTTCGCTATTCCCTGTATCAGTATAGATAAATCCCTTTTTGTACGTATACAAAAACTCTTTAATTGTCATGTATGCTCCACGAACTCTCATCACATTCACCACGCCTTCTCGACATTTTTCGCTTCTATTATACAAGTAAATCTGTGACATGTAAAGAGATTTTAGAGCAATGCACCGTTCGACATGGCATCAAGATAACGCTGGATAAATTACTTGACAAATCTCTTTACCGGTGGTATACTATATTTCACAGTAGAAAATTCAGGATTATTGTCTTACTTGGTTTTATTCTAACAGGCTTTCTTGAAAGAGATTGGATTTTAATAACAGGTTTATGTTGTACCCCAGGTGCTATTGCATCTGGGCTAAAAGTACATGACCGCCCAATCAGATACTTTTCGGGGAAGTTTACCATGACTTCAGTTTGAACGAGCAAGCCAGGAAAAGCATACGGCGCAGCGCCAAGCAAGGTTGCTTGCCAAGAACCGGATTGGGTAGAACGGCAATTTGCGGCGAAGGCTCATAAATCAAACTGAAGGAGATGGTACTTTGCAAAACACAAAAACCGAATACAACAGCTCTGAGCGGACCCCTGTCGTTCTGCCGGAGATGGAACAACTGCTCCCGCCATTAGGCGGAGAGCAGTTTTCTTCGTTAGAGCGGGGATATCCTGGAAAATGGTTGTTATACCCCCATCATCGTCAACGAGAGCATTGTTATTGTGGACGGACACAACCGCTTCCGTATCTGCGAGAAACACAGCCTGCCGTTCAAAATGCTCTGGGAAACAAGGGGGTGTCCATCAACCAGTGATGAAAAATCTTAAAAGCTGTCCAGCATCTGCCGTTAAAGTAACAGGAGTCCGCTGCCGCCGAGATGCTGTCGGCTGTGCAGGAAATCGACCAGCTGGATGCGGAATCAGTGCACAGACATACTGGTGAAATCGAATTGGCCAAACTGTCATGAAAGGAGGCTCCGGCTATAGACAAGCTGATTCACCTGCCCTTTTTCTGAATATTTCCGCGCATAAAAAACACGAAAAGAGCGGAAAATACTTCCAAATACCCACGGAGAAAGGACGGGATACTCCAGTTGGAGATCAATAAGCATGAAGACTTGGGGCTGGTAGATATCTGGCTCTCACGGGAGGACCAGGCCAGCCAGGAAGTACAAGAGCGTCTGCGGGAAGTATACCGCAGGTGCGGGGAAGAAAAATATACCGTGGCGGTGTTCTGTTCCGGCCAGCTGGACCTGGTGGAAGAGACCAGCGCCCTGCTTCGCTATAACCGCCGCCGCTCCGCCGAGCGGGCCGTTTGGCGGGAGAAGTCCCGAAAGCGGCAGGCCTCCCGATGAGACATGCAAGGCGTTTCAAATCTGTCCGGCAATTCCGGTTGCGTTTTTTTACGGGCTGTGATACAATATTATCTGCTAATATAGAAAAAATTGATGCTATTTGACAAAGGAGCGTAAGGCCGTGATTGAACGTTTTGACATTGCCGGGTACTGCCGTATCTCGGTGGACGAGGAGCTGGACCGGGACAACACCTCCATTGAGAACCAGAAGGCCATCCTCTCGGACTTCGTCAAGCACCGTTTCCCGGACAGCGCCTTGACCTTCTACGAGGACCGGGACCGCTCCGGCTACACCTTCGAGCAGCGGGAGGGCTACCAGGCCATGCGGCGGGAGCTGATGGGCCACCAGAAGGACATCCTCATTGTGAAGGACTTCTCCCGCTTCTCCCGACGGAACAGCCGGGGCCTGGTGGAGCTGGAGGACCTCCGGGACGCCGGTGTCCGCATCATCTCCATCGGGGACGGTATCGACTTCCCCAACGATGACGACTGGCTGAAAATTCAATTCCAGTTCCTTATCAACGAAATGCCCGTCACCGACACCAGCAAAAAGGTAAAGTCCGTCATCAAGCGCCGCCAGCAGGACGGCAAATGGATCTGCGCCGCCCCCTACGGCTACATCGTCAACAAGCGCCAGGAATTCGAGATCGTCCCCGCGGAGGCGGAAATCGTCCGGCGTATCTTCCAGTTCTACATCGACGGCTGGGGCTACAAGAAGATCGCCAACCAACTCACGGATGAAGGCGTCCCCACCCCCCGCATGGCGGAGCGGGACCGCAAGGAGGCCGCCGGGGAGGAGAGTCGCCGCCCGGTGAAGCCCGCCTGGGCCATTGTGACGGTGCAGGGAATTATTGACAACGACTTCTACATTGGCACACTCCGCCAAGGCAAGTACACCCGCAAAAAGATCAACGGCAAAGACGTGCGCCGGGATGAGCTGGACCACATCGTCCTGGAGAGGCATCATCAGGCCATCATTGACTACCGGACCTTCGCCACCGCCCGCGCCCTGCGGGAGAGCCGTTCTACTGCCCACTACCGGGGCCAGAAGAAGTATGACAACGTTTACTCCGGCTTCCTGGAGTGCGGCGACTGCGGGTCTCCGATGTTTGCCATGAGCCGCCGGGACATCAAGGATGCCTATCGCTGTGGGGAGTACCATAAGCGGGGGCTGAAAGCCTGCACCAGCCACCACATCCGGGTGGACAAGCTGGACGAGATGCTGAAAATTTATGTCCAAAAGGTCAAGGACAACTCCGCCGCCATGCTGGACCGTCTCAACGCGGACCTGGAAAAAGAAGCGGAGGACGTAGCCGAGACAGAGCAAAGCGCCGCTAATTTGGAAGCGGTGCTGGCGGACCTCCAGGAGGAGCTGAAAGCCACCAAGCGCCAGCGCATCCGGGACATCATGAAGCACCCGGAGCGGGAGGAGACCCTGGAGGAAACCTACGACGAGCTGGAGGGTGACCTGCTGCGCCGCATGGAGGGCATCCAAAACCAGATCGCCATGACGGTGGACAAACGAAACACCATCATTCAGGTGAACCGGGCGGCGAAAACGGCCATGGAAGTCTTTGACGACATTCTGGTCAAGCCCAAGCTGGACCGCAACGACCTCCAGCTCATCATCGAGAAAATCAGGGTCTATGAGGACCACATTGAAGTTCTGCTCCAAGCCGATGTGGACAGCATCCTGCGCAGCGGAACCCTCCCGGAGGAAAAGCCGGAGGCCGTAGCGGCCATGGCCCCCGTCAGCGACCGCCCCTATGAAATCCAAATTACCCAGGAAAGCGACCGCCGCCGAGGCAAAATTTTCACTGTCAAGGTTATCAGCGAGGGCGACCCGCTGGAGATTTACACCAGCCGGGACGGCGAGGTGATTTTTAAGAAATATTCCCTGATGGGCGGTCTGGACGACTTTGCCGCCCAGTTCTGCGAGACGCTCTCCAAGAGCTGCGGCGCCATCACCGCGGTCACGGACAGGGACTCCATCATCGCCGTGGCCGGCGGCGGCAAGCGGGAGCTGCTGGGCAAGCGCATCAGCCCCCAGCTGGAGCAGATCATGGAGGACCGCCGCATCTACCAGCACGCCGGGGACGAGCGGCGGATCTTCGTCACCGAGACCGGCGACAAGTACTGCGCCGCCGTGGCCGCGCCCATCATCTCCGAGGGGGACGTGCTGGGGCTGGTGCTGTTCGTGGAGGACGGCGAGCCCCAGGTCACCGGCGAGACGGAGTACAAGCTGGCCCAGACCATCGCCGCCTTTCTGGGCAAACACATGGAAAACTGAGGGACCGGGCAGTCCGCATTAGGACTGCCCGGCCTTTCTATCGTTCCGTCTTCCACACCACAGTGCGGAAATCTGCTTTATTCCGTCCGCAGGGCCACCACAGGGTCCTTCTTGGCGGCCAGCCGGGAGGGAATCAGTCCTGCGATGATGGTCAGCAGGGCGCTGATGGCCACCAGCACCACCGCCCCCTGGATGGGCAGGGCCGCCTTGAGCCCGGCAATGCCCGTGGCGCTGTAGAGCACCGCGTTGATGGGGATGATCAGCAGCAGGGTCACGCCAATGCCAATGAGCCCCGCCCCCAGGCCCACGATGAGGGTCTCGGCGTTGAACACCCGGCTGACGTCCTTCTTGGACGCGCCCACGGCCCGGAGGATGCCGATCTCCTTGGTCCGCTCCAGTACGGAGATATAGGTGATGATGCCGATCATAATGGAGCTGACCACCAGGGAGATGGATACAAAGGCGATGAGCAGATAGCTGATGCCGCTGATAATGTCGGTGATGGAGCTCATCAGCAGGGCCACATAGTCGGTGTAGTTGATCTCGTCCTCGCTGTCCACACCGTCATTGTATTCCGCGATCAGATCCGCGATCTGGTCCTTCTCGGCGAAGGTGGAGGCGTAGATGCTGATGGTGGCCGGGCTCTCCAGATCCACATATCCCAGCAGATCCAGGTTCTCCTCATAGGTGGAATCGGACCTGGTGGGGGGCATATAGCTGTCGTAGAGGTAGTTGAACTGCCATGCCTCAAAGGGTTCGGCACGGACCGACATATAGTCGTTCCCCATGGCAACTGACAGCATTACCGCCAGCTGCTCCTGGCTCATGGCCCCCAGCTGGGCCTGGACGCCCTGGGCGTACTGCTCCCGCACCTGCTGGGCGATGGCCTCCTCAATCCGGGCGAAAAGGGTTTCGTCGTCCATCTCCGCGATATAGCCGGAGACGGTGTCCGCGTCCACGCCCATCTCCCCGGCGTACTGCTGAATGATCATCTCCTCAATGGACTGGCGCGTCATGTTTTCCATCTGCTGGGAAACCACGCCCTCTACGTACTCGTCTGATGGCTGGCCCATGACATCCATGTAAGCGGCGGCCTTCTCCCCGTCGGAGAGGGTTTGCAGGTGCTCCCTGATGGCCTCCTCCTTCTGCCGGTCCGTAAGCTCCACATCGTCCTCCCTGGGGAAGGGCAGGCCGGAGATGATGTCTGTGTCCCTGTCCGCCATCTGCTCCTGGACAATGTCCATGTCCTCTGTGGCCTCAATGGCCCAGGCGGTCAGCGCGCTGGTGTAGCCGATGGCGCCGGTGACCATGCCGGTGGTGGCCTCCTCGCTGGGCCGGGCCACGCCCACCACCTTCAGCCGGGTGCCCACCTCGCCGCTGTTGTAGAGGAAATCCATGCCCGTGTCCGTGGCGGACATGTCGGTATAGGTGCCCGACTTCTCGTCATACTGGTAGCGCTCCGCCGGCAGCAGCAGCTTGAAGGTCATATCGCACAGCTCCTCGTAGCTCCAGCTGCGCTGCTCCGCCTCCAGGGTCTCCCCCTTCATGGCGGAGTTGAGGCTGTCGGTCATGTGGCTGGAGGTCATCAGACCCAGGGAGTAGAGCATCAGGTCGGAAATTTCGTTGTTTTCGTTTACAAATAGGATTACTTCGTCATAATTCTCCGGCCAGGCGCCGTAGAGCAGGTCGTACTGGCTCTTCACCTGCCCCCCCACGGCCTCGCCGCCCTCGCCGGGCAGCAGCTCCTCCCACACGTTCATCTGCTGGTACATGCCGCCCATGGTGTCGAAGTAGGAGGAGTAGTCCCCGCCGTACATGGTGCTCATGGCGGTCTGCATCAGCTCCATCACGTCGCTTTTGACAATGGCACCGTCCTCGTCCTCGGTGTAGATATCAAAGCTGAGGTCGTAGCCGTACTGCACCGCGGCCAGCTCCGTGATGCCGCCGCCCCCCTGGTCCAGCCAGGTCTTGAAGGGCCGGAGGTTGTTGGTCTGGGTCTCGGCGTTGATCATGGAGTTGAGCATATCGTACATGACCGTGGAGGAGTAGACCTTGTCCCGGCCGTGGGACTCCCCGCCGGCTCCGCCGTGAGCCCCCATGAGGGTGGTGAGCATATCCGACATGTCGGTAGTCTCCGCCTGGATGGTGATGGGGTAGCTGGAGAGGGTCTCCTCCTGGACCTGCTCGATGTAGGTGTTGATACCGGCGGAGAGGGAGAGAATGAGGGCGATGCCAATGATGCCGATGGACCCGGCGAAGCTGGTCAGCAGGGTGCGGCCCTTCTTGGTCATCAGGTTGTTGAGGGACAGGGCGAAGGCGGTGAAAAAGCTCATGGAGGGCTTCTTCATTCCCGCCGCCCCCTGGACCGGCTTCTCCTGGACGCCGTCATAGGGGGCGGAGTCGTCCACCACCCGTCCGTCCAGAAGGCGGATGGTCCGGGTGGCGTATTTTTCCGCAAGCTCCGGGTTATGGGTGACCATGATGACCAGCTTCTCCCCCGCAATTTCCGCCAGCAGGTCCATCACCTGCACGCTGGTCTCACTGTCCAGGGCACCGGTGGGCTCGTCGGCCAGGAGGATATCCGGGTCGTTGACCAGGGCCCGGGCGATGGCCACCCGCTGCATCTGGCCGCCGGAGAGCTGGTTGGGCCGCTTGTGGATCTGGCTCTCCAGCCCCACCTTCTTCAGGGCCTCGGCGGCCCGGCGGCGGCGCTCGGCCTTGCTCACCCCGGACAGGGTCAGCGCCAGCTCCACATTGGAGAGCACCGACTGGTGGGGGATGAGGTTGTAGCTCTGGAAGACAAAGCCGATGGAGTGGTTGCGGTAGGCGTCCCAGTCCCGGTCCCGGAACTCCTTGGTGGAGCGGCCGTTGATGGCCAGATCGCCGCTGGTGTACTGGTCCAGCCCGCCGATGATGTTCAGCAGGGTGGTCTTGCCGCAGCCGGAGTGGCCCAGGATGGCCACAAACTCGTTTTCCCGGAAGCTGAGGCTCACCCCCCGCAGGGCGGTGACATCCTCCCCGGCGGTCTTGTAGAGCTTGACGATGTTGTCTAATTTCAGCATAGAACGTCTCCTATTTCAATGGTTCCTCGGGTTCCAGCCCCCGGCGGATGAGGGCGATCTTCAAAGCCAGACGCCTGCGGCTCTCCCGGGGCTCCAGCTTGCCGCAGCAGGCGGCCATGAGGGCCTGCCCGGCGGCGGAGATGAGCAGATCCAGCAGGGCCATCCGCTCGTCCACACCGTCCAGAGCCAGCCCGCTCCAGTCCGCCGCCGTCAGCACCAGTGCCATCATGTCCGACAGGGACAGCAGCTGCCCCGCGTCCATCCCCACGTTCTGCCGCAGGATGCCCAGAAAGAGGGAAAACTCGTCCCTTCGCTCCTGAATGTAGGACAGCACCAGATCGTAGAGGGCCAGGGGCAGATCCAGCGGCTTTCCGCCGCAGCGCTCCAGGCCGAGGCGGAAGGCATCCTCCAGCTGCCGGTCATAACAGCGCAGCACATGGCGGAACAGGTCCGATTTGTCCGCGAAGTACTGGTAAAAGCTGCCCCGGGGGATCTCCGCCGCCTGGATGATGCGGTTGATGGACACCTCGCCGCAGGGCTTCCGGGCGAATTCCGCCACAGCCGCGCGCAGCAACTTTTCCCGCTTGGGCGGGGGAAGGTTGAAAAACGTGATCGTGGGCATGATGCGCCTCCTCTTGTGACCGCCGCCTATCATACATGACAGGTTGTCACATGTCAAGGGACGGCGGCCGGATTTTACAGACCGTTCATAAACCGGGCGGGCCCGGAAAACAGCCGCTCCCCCTGGCGGCAACCGGCGGAACCGGCCGTCACAGGTGGAGCGGCTATATTGGCCGGAGCGGCATTCCGGCGGGGCGGGGCGTCAGCGCAGGATATAGATGGAGGCCAGGATGCAGCCCAGCCCCAGGAGAACCCCCAGGCTCATTGGCTCGCCGAAGGCCAGTATGCCCGCCAGGGCCGCCACCACGGGCTCCATGCTGGCCATGATGGCCGCCTTTCCGCTCTCCACATGGACCAGGCCCCTGGTGTACAGGAGGTAGGGGAGCACCGTGGCCACCGCCACAAGGCCCAGGGCCATCCACGCCAGCCGGCCGTCCCCCGCCAGGGCGGAGGCCACGCGCACCGGATTGGCGAGAAAGAGGGAGCCCAGCCCTGCGAAAACGAAGGTGTAGAAGGTGACGGTCATGGGCTGGCAGCGGGCCAGGGCGTACCGGCCGAAGATGGAGTACATGGCGTAGAAGAACCCGCTGCCCAGGCCCAGCAGAAAGCCCGGGAGCGTCACCGAGGCGCCGCCGCTCCAGATGCCGCTGACAAAGGAGCAGCCCAGAAAGGCCGCCGCCAGGGCCGCCAGCTTCCGCCTGGTGATGGGCTCCTTCCACAAAACGGCGCTGGTCACCACCACGAAGGTGGGGGCGGTGTACAGCAGGATTGCCGCCACAGCCAGGGAGCACTGCTGCTGACAGGAGAAGTAGAGCAGGGTGAACAGCAGCACACTGACGACCCCGGTGCCGAAAAACCAGGGCAGGTGCCGCCAGTCTACCTTCAGGGCCTTGCGGTCAAAGCACAGCAGAGCCAGGCCCATCAGGAGCAGGCCGCCCAGGTTGCGGATGAGCACAACGTCCCTGGGGACCAGTCCGCCGGAGAGCAGACAGCGGTTGAACAGGCCGGTCAGCCCCCAGCAGGCCCCGCTGAGCAGGATGCAGAGGGAGGAGACATACTTTTTTACAGTCATGGAGCGGCACCCCTTCCTTGTGTCGAGACAGAACCGGCACAGCTTTCAAGCTGTGCCGGCAAAGTTTCTTTTGAATCTTCTTTTCTTTCCCAATAGGAAAGAATGGCGGTCTCACCGCTGTCCCTTGTCGTAGGGGATGCCCTCGGCCTTGGGGGCCCGGGACTTCTTGGAGGTGAAGGCCAGCACCACCAGGGTGATGACGTAGGGCAGCATGTTGTACACATAGGTGCTCACACCGATCTGGGCCAGCAGGAACACGCCGTCGCCGTTGATGTCCAGGGTTCCCGAGCAGGCGGAGACGCACTTGAGCAGTCCGAAGAGGAATCCCACGACGGCGATGTTCAGCGGCTTCCAGTTGCCGAAGATCATGACAGCCAGCGCCAGGAAGCCGAAGCCGGCCACATCGCCGTTGGCCGCGCCGTTGGAGGTGGTCAGTGCGTAGATGAACCCGCCGATGCCCGCCAGGGCCCCGGAGATGGAGGTGCCCAGATAGCGCATCCTGTAGACGTTGATGCCCACCGAGTCGGCGGCCTGGGGGTGCTCGCCGCAGGCGCGCAGGCGCAGGCCGAACCGGGTCTTGTAGAGGATGACGGCCAGCACCACGTAAAGGAGCAGGCCCAGATAGGTGGTCAGGTAGGTCTTGTTGAGCAGCAGGTCCCCGATGAGGCCCAGCTTGGCCTTGCGCTCAAAGCCGAAGTCCGTCTGGAACAGCATGAACCAGCTGGGGGCGTCGTAGCGCAGGTTCAGGGTGTTCTGCTGGAAGACGATGTTCACCAGGAACAGCACGATGGCCGGCGCCAGCAGGTTCAGGGCCGTGCCGCCGATGGTCTGGTCCGCCTTCATCTTCACGGCGGAGAAGCTCAGCAGCAGGGAGAACAGGGCGCCCGCCGCCGCCGTGACCAGCAGCGCCAGAATCAGCAGCCACTGGGCCGCGTCCTCGCTCCAGCCGCCCTCCTGCATGATGCGCACGAACCAGGCCCCCACGAAGGCCCCGATGATCATAATGCCCTCCAGCGCCAGATTGATGATGCCGCTGCGCTCGGCGAACACGCCGGCCAGAGCCACCAGAATCAGCGGCACCGTGTAAATAACCGTCTGCTGCAAAAGAAATGTCATGGCTTCTTCGTCCCCTTTCCTGCCGTCTCCGCCGCCGGGGCGGGCGCGTCCCCGCTCCTGCCGGGGGCGGTCTTCTTCTTGTCCATCAGGCCCTTGAAGAACAGGGTGAAGGCGCTGAGGTAGACGATGACCGCGATGATGATGTTGGCGATATACTCGTTATAGGCCGTAAAGGTGCTCAGCTGGCTGCCGGAGATGGTCAGATAGGCCATGAACATACCGGAGAAGATGCACCCGATGGGGCTGCAGCTGGCCAGCAGGGCCACGGGGATGCCGTTGAAGCCGGTGGCGGGCAGGGTCATGGAGGTGTGCCAGTAGAACTCCACGTCCCCTTGCAGGAAGTACAGGGCCGCGCCCGCGGCGGAGAGTCCGCCGGCAATGGCCATGGAGAGCACGATGTTGCGCTTTTCGTTCATGCCCGCGTACCGGGCGGCGTTCTTGTTGCTGCCGCAGGCCCGCAGCTCATAGCCGAAGGTGGTCTTGTTGATGACCACGTAGGCCGCCGCGGCGAAGAGGATGGCGATGAGGATGCCGGCGTTGGCGTTGCCCCCGCCGAAGTCCAGGCCCAGCTTGGCGGTGGCCACGCCGTTGGTGGAGGTCTTGAGGGTGTAGCCGGTCTTGCCGAAGTCCACGTTGTTGATGAACCGGCTGCCGTCAAAGAGCAGGGTCACCAGGTTGGCGGCAATCCAGTTGGTCATGATGGAGGTAATGACCTCGTTGACGTTGAGGTACGCCTTGAAGAGGCCGGGGATGCAGCCCCACAGGGCCCCGGCGGCGATGGCGGCCAGGAAAGCCAGCAGCCACACCAGAAACGCGGGGACCGCGCCGGTGTCCATGGACAGGGCCACGATGATGGAGGCGGCGGTGCCCATGAGGTACTGGCCCGGCGCGCCGATGTTGAAAAGGCCCGTCTTGTAGGCCAGGGCCACCGAGAGGCCGGTCATGATGAGGGGGGTCGCCCGGAAGAGCATGTCGCCCACCAGCCGGGCATTGAAGCCGAAGGTGAGGGCGGAGCCGGCGTCGTAGTTCCGGCCCGTGTTGAATACGCCGGCCAGCACGATGCGGAAGCCCTCCCAGGCGGAGCCGAGGGGCATCTTCAGCGCCAGCGCCACGACGAACAGCAGCACGCCGCCGAAGATCACGCCCATGAGGATGGACAGCAGGGAGGCGGCCACGGTCTTGGTGCCGTCGTTCCAGAGCGTCAGGTTCTTGTCTTTTTTCATGATGCGGCAGCCTCCTTTCCGCCCGCGTTGCGCTTGGCGCCGGCCATGTACAGGCCCAGCTCCTCCACGGTGGTGGTCTTGGGGTCCAGCTCGCCCACGATCTCGCCCTCGTACATGACGAGGATCCGGTCGGAGAGGTTCATCACCTCGTCCAGCTCCAGACTCACCAGCAGCACCGCCTTGCCCAGGTCCCGCTGCTCCACGATCTGGCTGTGGATGTACTCAATGGCGCCCACGTCCAGTCCTCTGGTGGGCTGGACCGCCACCAGCAGATCCGCGTTCATATCGACCTCCCGGGCGATAATCGCCTTCTGCTGGTTGCCGCCGGACATGGAGCGCACCGGGGTGACGGGGCCCTGGCCGGAGCGGATGTCGAACTTCTCGATCATCTCCTCGGCGTAGGCGCGGATGGGCTCGCGCTGGATAAAGCCGCCCTTCTGGAAGCGGGGATCCATGTACCGCTGAAGGACCAGGTTGTCCTCCAGGGGGAAGTCCAGCACCAACCCGTGCTTGTGCCGGTCCTCGGGGATGTGGCTCATGCCGGTCTCGGCCCGCTGGCGGATGGAGCAGTGGGTCACGTCCTTGCCGCACAGCTCGATCTTCCCGGCGGAGGACTTCTCCAGGCCGGAGAGGGCGTAGACGAACTCGGTCTGGCCGTTGCCGTCAATACCGGCGATGCAGACAATCTCCCCCCGCCGCACCTGGAAGGACACGTTCTTGACAGCGTTGTTGTGGTGGACCCTGCTGGGCACGGTGAGGCCGGAGACCTTCAGCACCGTCTCGCCCGGCTGGGCGGGGGCCTTGTCCACGGCGAACTTCACGTCCCGGCCCACCATCATGCGGCTGAGCTCCTCCTTGGTGGTGCCCTTGATGTCCACGGTGCCGATGTAGCGGCCCTTGCGCAGCACGCTGCACCGGTCGCAGACCTCCATGATTTCGTTGAGCTTGTGGGTGATGAAGAGGATGGACTTCCCCTCCGCCGCCAGGCTCTTCATGATCTGCATCAGCTCGTGGATCTCCTGGGGCGTGAGCACGGCGGTGGGCTCGTCGAAGATCAGGATCTCGTTCTCCCGGTAGAGCATCTTCAAAATTTCCGTGCGCTGCTGCATACCCACGGTGATGTCCTCCACCAGGGCGTCCGGATCCACCAGCAGCCCGTACTTCTCCGAGAGCTCCACCACCCGCTTTCTGGCCTCCTTCTTCTGCAGGAAGCCGAACCTGTTGGGCTCCACGCCCAAAATGATGTTGTCCAGCACGGTGAAGCACTCCACCAGCTTGAAGTGCTGGTGGACCATGCCGATATGCAGGGCGTTGGCGTCGTTGGGGTCCCGGATCTCCACCTTTTTCCCATCCATGTGAATTTCGCCCTGCTCCGGCTGGTACAGGCCGAACAGCACGCTCATCAGCGTGGACTTTCCCGCTCCGTTCTCCCCCAGCAGGGCGTGAATCTCTCCCCGCCGCAGCTGGAGAGTGATGTTGTCATTGGCCACAATGCCCGGAAAAACCTTGGTGATATTCAGCATTTCTACAACGTAGTTTTCTGACACGCGATTGTCTCCCCCTTTCTAACTGCTCCATAGGAATAGGATTATATTATAAATGATTTTTAGGAGACATGCAAGACTTTTGTCAAAATAGCACAAAAAAGCCGGGGAGAATTTCCCGCCGCCCCGCCGAGGGAATCGGAACGGGCCCCGGGCGGTATGGTTCCGCCGGGGCCCGCGAAGGCCGGAAGGATGTGCGCCGGGGCTGTTGGCACCGCTTCTCAGGGCGCGGTATGTATGCCGATCTGCCGCGCGTCCGCCCGGCGCAGGGCGATGACCGCGCCGCAGACGGCGTAGGCCACCGGATCTCCCCAGGGGCTCTCCTGCACCGCGGCGACGGTGCGTCCGGGCACGAAGCCCAGCTCCAGCATCCGGCGGCGCTGTTCCGCCGGGGCGGAGAGGGCGGCCACCGTGGCCTGCCGGCCGACGGCCAGGCGGTCCAGGGTTTTTGTTTCCTCCATAAGAGGCGTTCTCCTTTCAAAAACGGACCCGCTGCGTACAGCGCGGGATTCCGGGAAAATTTCAGCCACCCCAGTATACGTCCCGGCTACGCGTCCGGTGCCAGATAGGCCAGCACGCCCGCCGCGATTCCCCGGGCGAGCCCGGCCTGGTAGTCCGGCCGGACGAGGAGCGCCAGCTCGCCGGGGGTGGACATGTAGCCGCACTCCACCAGCGCGGCGGGCATTTCCGCCGTGCGCAGCACCGCCAGGCCGGGCCTCGCCTCGGTGCCCATGTCCCCGGCGCCGCTGGTCTCCATCATCGCCCGGCGCAGCGTCTCCGCCAGGGCCCACCCCGGGCTGTCCGCGCTGGCGGCGGCGGTATAGATGCCTGCTGCCTCCGGGTTGGTGAGGCTGGCGTTGCAGTGGACGCTGACGAACAGATCCGCCCCCTGGCCGTTGGCCAGGGCCGTGCGGTCGTAGAGCCCCACGTCCCAGTCCCCGGTCCGGGTCATCAGCACCCGCACCCCCGCCTCCTCCAGCAGGGCGGCGGCCTGGGAGGCGATGGCCAGATTCAGGTCCTTCTCCTCCGTGCCGCCGTAGATGGCGCCCGGGGCCGTGCCGCCGTGGCCCGGATCCAGGACCACCAGGGGGGCGCGGCCGGGGGCCTCCGTCCCGCCCGGGACCTCCCCATCCCGGGAGATGACGGCGGCGGTGCGGCTGTCCTGATCCCACTTTACGGTGAAGCCCAGCGCCTCCGCCAGGGCCCGCAGGGGGACCATCGTGGCGCCGTCCTCGGATATGTAGGCCGCAGCGTCCAGGGGCACACCGTCCACGGTGACGGCAACCCCGCGGCTGTCCGCGCCGAGGGCGGTGAGGGGTACGGCCAGCAGCAGGCACAGGGCCAGAAGCACAGGATACAATCGTTTCATCAGTTCAGGTTCCTTTCTCTTGCACAGTACGCGGCGGACCGCGGGGCCGTCCGCCCGGCATCCGCTTCAAAACGGGCGCTTGCGGTCTCCACCATTGTACCCGAGAGAGCGGCCCGGGAACAAGCGGTAATTTCTGGTGCTTTTTCCTCGCCGTCCGGGCGGGGCGGCTCTCTCAAAGTCCTTGACACCGCCGCGCCTCTCGGATATAATAAAAAACGTCAAAATCTCGTTACTTTGTGGGGGGACGCGGGCAAAATCGGGCAACATACAGGGGGGCGGCTTATGGCGGAGGACATCATCCGAAGGGGGGCCGAGCGCCTCGGGCGCCGGCTGGACTGGATACTGCTGGCAATCGTGGGGCTGCTGCTGGTCTGCGCGGTGCTGGCGCAGCCGGGCTGGTCCCTGCTGGCGGGCTTCTGGCAAATTCAAATCAGCGAGACCGGGCTGATTACGGATCCTGTGGCCACCGGAGGCCTGGGCGGGGCTCTGCTGAACGCCGCCTTGGTGCTGCTGCTGAGCACCCTGCTGGTGCGGTGGATGAGGCTGCCGGTGACCGGGGCGGCCTTCGCCTGCCTGTTTCTGATGGCGGGCTTTGCCATGCTGGGGAAGAACCTCCTCAACATCGCCCCCATCGTGGCCGGCGGCTGGCTCCACGCCCTCTACAAGCGGGAGAGCTTCGCCAAGTACGTCTACCTGACCCTCTACGGCACGTGCCTCTCGCCCATGGTGAGCTTTCTGATGGTACACACCCGGCCGGGCTTCCGGTGGCTGGCCATGGCGCTGTGCGGGCTGGCCATCGGCTTTCTCCTGCCGGCCATCGCCCGGTTCACCACCCGCGTCCACCAGGGCTACAACCTGTACAACGTGGGCTTCGCGGCGGGCATCCTGGGCCTGGGCATCGCCAGCGTGTTCAAGGGCTTCGGGGTGGAGTTCGTCTCCGTGGGCAGCTGGAGCCAGTCGGGGCACGGCCTGCTGTGCGGGATGATGGTGGTCCTGCTGTCGGGGCTGTTTGCGTGCGGGGTGCTGCTGGGGTGCCGGAGTCCCGGGGCGTACCGGCGGGTGCTGCGCCACTCGGGCCGCGCGGTGGCGGACTTCATCATCCTGGACGGGCCGGGCATCGCCCTGGTCAACATGGCTCTGGTGGGGAGCGTGGGGCTGGCCTACCTGCTGATGCTGTACGGCCAGGGGGTGCGGCTCAACGGGCCGCTGGTGTGCTGCCTGTTCGCCATGACGGGGTTCGGGGCCTTCGGCAAGCACCCACGGAACATCCTGCCGGTGATGGGGGGCGCGGTTCTGGCGGCGCTGCTGATGGTCAAGGTGCCCATCACCTCCCCCGGCGTGCTGCTGGCCACCCTGCTGTGTACGTGCCTGGCGCCCATCGCGGGGCAGTTCGGCGGGTACTGGGGGGCGGCGGCCGGCTTTCTGCACATGACCATTGTCCAGAACACCAGCATCCTCCACGGGGGGATGAATCTATACAACAACGGCTTTGCCGCGGGACTGGTCTGCATCCTGATGGTGCCCATTATCGAGGCGGTGAAGCCGGAGCCGGATGAGGAGTAAGAACAGATGAAAAAACGAATGCACCTGGCCCGCCGCCGGATGAACCACATCTTGAGCGAGCTCAACCACGCGCTGCTGCTGGCGGGCTGCCGGGAGATTGAGCTGCGGCTGATTCGGGAGGAGGCGGGGCTGCGCCTGCGGATTCGGACCGAGTTCGCCCCGGAGAACCGGCAGGTCATGGAGCGCATGGCCTCCCTGCTCCAGCCGGCGGTCCGGGACCCGGCCCTGGTGGAGACCTACTGGGAGCTGGCCGGGGAGGACCAGTACACCAGCGACAGCGAGATGGCCCTGGTGGGACAGATGCTGGACGGGGCCGCCGTGGAGCTGGACGGGGCCGCCGTGGAGATGAACCTGTATATCGCGTTTTAGCGGCGGATAAAGAGGGAGCTGAGACAGATGTCTCAGCTCCCTCTGGCATGACAGATTCCGTTATCGGGTTCAGGTTCCTTAACTCAGCTGGAACCCGCGTACCAGGCGATTCATCAGCAGGGACTGGTCAGACAGCTCCTGCGCGGTAGCCGCGCTTTGCTCCGAAGTGGCGGAGTTGCTCTGGGTAACAGAGGATATCTGCTCGATCCCCTCGGTCACCTGGGAGATTGCGGTGGTCTGGCTCTCTACCGCTTCTACAACCGCGTCTACTTTAATCGTTACATTTTCCGCGATGGAGCTGGTCTTATCCAGCGATTCTGTTACTTTCGCGACCACTTGGCCGCCCTCCGCAACAGCGGTGATGGACCCCTCTATCAGCTCCTTGGTGGCTTTAGCCGCCTCATCAGACTTAGATGCCAGCGTGCGCACCTCATCAGCCACCACTGCAAAGCCCTTTCCCGCGCTGCCCGCCCGGGCTGCCTCCACAGCGGCGTTTAAGGCCAGGATATTGGTCTGGAACGCAATGTTTTCAATCGTATCAATAATCTTGCTGATTTCCGCGGAGGAATTGGAGATTTTCTCCATAGCGGTGTTCAGCTCCTGGACGTAATTTACGCTGACGCCCAGCTGTGCGCCTGCCTGTGCCACAAAATGCCCGGCCTCCTCTGCCGTAGCCGCGGTCTGCCTGGCGTTCTCCGCAATGCTGTCAGCGGTGGCGGAGAGCTCATGGATTGCGCTGGCCTGCTCCGCGGCGCCCTGACTCAGGGACTGCGCGCCGTTGGATACCTGAACGGCGCTGCTGGACACGGTTCCGGCGGATTGGCTGATTTGGGAAAGCGTATCTTTCAGGGAAGTGTGGATGGTCTTGATGGACTGCTCCATGGCGACAAAGTCGCCCCAATATGTAGGGGTGATCGTTTCGCGGAAATCCCCCTGCGCCATTTTGCCCAGGTGATGGGTCACATCCTGCGCCACATCGTTCAGACGGGACAGCATGGTTTCCAAAGCCCTTGCCAGCTGGGCGGTTTCATCCTTGGACCTCACCTGCGGGGACGGCGTATGCAGATCGCCGTCGGCCATCTTCTCAAGCCGGGCAACGCAGGATTGAATGGGGCCGGAGATGGATTTCCCCACTTTGACTGCCACAGGGAATGTGGCGAGCAAAACCAGAATGACCACCAGAACGGTCAGCAGAATGCTCCGGTCCAAAGTGGACTTGAGTTCCCTCTGGCTGGTCTCAATGGCGATGCTCCACTCCTGGCTGCCGCCAATGGGGGCGAACCCCACAAATTTGTTGTCGCCATAGAAATTATACGACCCGAAGCCGGTTTCCCCCTGGATCATGCGCTGATTCACAGCGGCTACATCCGCTGCGCTGGGGTCCGATTTTGCCGATGTAAAGAAAGCCGTTGCGCTGGGCGATATCTTCTCGAAGCGGAACCAGTTCCGGGGCGTCAGGGTCGGATTCCCGGAAAATATCAGAGGCGGCAGCCTCTTGAAGCGCCGTCCAGTAGTTCCCCATTTTCCACTCCACAGCATCCGCGGCCATCTGCGTCGCAGGCCCCAGGGTTTTTGTCATCACATCATCAATTCCGCTGGCATTCAATAGGGCTGTAATCACACCGATCAGTACGGATCCGACCAGCACTACCGACAACATACTGATTTGGATTTTTGATTTGATCGACTTCATACATGAGATTCCTTTCACCTGTTTTATTATAGGATATGCGATTTTTGACTGTGCTCTCAGCCTGTGGTATTTTAGCATGGAGTCACAAAACATTCAATACATAATTGCAAAGGTCTTTTCAACAAGCTCAAGGGAGCTGAGACATCTGTCTCAGCTCCCTCTTTCGCCGTCAGATGGATTTTAGCTGGCGGGCGTTCTCCTCGGCCAGCTGGTGGCTGACGGCCATCTTGCGGATGATGTTTTTCATGGTGACCTCCAGCTCCGCGCCCTCCCGGTAGTCGGCGGGGTAGATGAAGTCCACCCGGCCCTGGCGGAGCAGCTGCTCCACGCCGGGGCGGTTGGCGGCCTGGTAGACGGCGATGGCCTGGCCGCCGTAGGCCCGCATCATCTTCATGCAGGGGACATCGCTGAGCCCGTCGCCGATGTAAATCATGTTGGTGAAGGGGACCCGCTTGCTGTCGTCGGGCATGGAGTCGTTGAGGGTCCTGTCGTCGGACACGTCCAGTACGCCCTTGTTGATGCGGTAGACGAACTGGGTCTTGGCGGTGAAGTTCACCGCCAGCTTGGGCCAGACCGGCCGCCCCTCCCCGTCGTAGAGGAACTCGCTGGCGTAGATCTCCTTGAACTCCCCGGCAATGGCGCTGCCGTCGATGATCTCCCGCAGGCCCGAGGAGATGACGTAGTGCTCCACCTGGACCCCCAGCAGCTCCCCGTACCGGTTGATGCGCCGGAACCAGTCCGTCACCCCGGGGAAAAAGGAGATGCTCCGCCCACAGCGGGTGAGGCTCTGGCGGGTGAAGGGCACGCCCAGCTCCCTTGTCTTGCGGATCATGGTGTACATGTAGGCCAGCACGCCGTCCATGCGCTCCCGGAAGCCGAAGCTGTTGGCCTCCCGCCAGAAGTCGCCCGGCGCCATCCCCAGGCTGGGGATGAAGGCGTAGTTCTGCATATCCTGGGTACACAGGGTCTTGTCGAAGTCGTAGAGAATGGCGACAATGGTGGGGGTCATGATGACGGCTCCTTTCTCCTCCTGCGGGCTGTGGTGGGTCCCGCGCCCCAATCCCATGAAGGGAGCGTGAAAACCGCCTGACGGGCCTCGCGCGCCGGGGTATCCGCGTCTATGATACCCCGGGGCCCGGCCCTTGTCAAGGCATACGGAAACAGCCGGCGGGGCAGTCAGCCTTTTTCTTGAAGGAAAAAGGTCCAAAAAAATTTATGCGGGTTTGTTGTACGCGCGGATGCAACTGCGGCGGAATTTCTCCTATACTATATGCAAGACAGAGACAGGAGATGAGGCCATGACCAACACCTTCGGCTATATCCGCGTGTCCAGCACGGACCAGAACGAGGACCGCCAGCTGGACGCCCTCAGGGGAAAGGCGGTCCCCCCGCGCAATATCTACATGGACAAGCAGTCCGGCAAGGACTTCAACCGCCCCCAGTACCGGCGCATGGTCCGCCGCCTGCGGCGGGGCGATCTGCTCTATATCCTGAGCATCGACCGGCTGGGACGCAATTACGAGGAGATCCAGCGCCAGTGGCGCATGCTGACCAAGGAGGTGGGCGTGGATATCTGCGTTATTGACATGCCCCTGCTGGACACCCGCAGCGGCAAGGACCTGATGGGCACCTTCATCGCCGATCTGGTGCTGCAAATCCTCTCCTTCGTGGCACAAAGCGAGCGGGAGAACATCCGCAAACGCCAGGAACAGGGCATCGCCGCCGCCAAGGCCCGGGGCGTGCGCTTCGGCAGGCCGGCGGTGGAAACGCCGGAGGACTTCGGCGCCCTGGTGGAGGCGTGGGAGCGGCACGAGCGCTCCTTCTCCGACACCATCGCGCTGTGCGGCATGAGCGAGGCCACCTTCTACCGCAGGCTGAGAGAGTACCGGATTGAACGAAATTCCAGGGAAAAATAAGAAAAACTATCAAAAGGTACACCTTTTGATAGCACAAGATCATACATAATATAGCACAGAAAAACCTCTCTTGCAATCCTTTTTAGGAAATATTTAGAAAATTGCATCTGTGCTTTTGGGCTAATACACCACAACAGGGCATTTATCAAAAGGTGTACCTTTTGATAAATGTGGCATTCCATCGGGCAGGTACACTGCTGATACCACAAATAAATTATGGAGGGCAATGTATGCGAAAGAGATTCTTATCAACCCTGTTGGCGCTGTGCATGGCGCTGACGCTGCTGCCGGGGACGGCGGGAGCGGCTGAGACGAGTGAAAAGAAGTATCCTATCGGACAAATCCAGGTCAAAGATGGATATGACACCGTCTATTTGTACTATGTAGAAAATGAAGCCGGAGGGATTACAATTACGGGAGTATCCTATAGATCTGGTGGCGCCGTAGCAGCGGGTGTGGTCCCCGGATCCTTGGATTTAACAATTCCAGATGTCATTGACGGAAAACCTGTTACCGCGATAGATGGATGGGCATTTAAAGACGCTTTCTGGGCGCTCAATGTTCTGAAGCTGCCCGATACGGTTACATCAATCGGCACAGAGGCATTCGACCAATGCTTTATATCCGGCATTGTACTCTCCCGCGATTTGGTTTCGATAGAACCGGGCGCATTCGGTGTCAATAAATATTTAAAATTTGAAATATCTGCCGAAAATAAGAATTTTTCCGTTGTTGACGGCGTTCTGTATGACGGAAATAAATCAAAGCTCATCTGTTATCCTGCCAAAAAAGCAGACAGCACCTACACGATTCCCGATGGCGTTACGGCAATTGAAGTGTGTGCGTTTACAGAGTGCGATAATCTTTCTGAATTGAATGTTCCGGCAAGCGTATCCACTATAGGGGATCGCTCTGAATATTTTAGATTTAATAAGAAACTTGCCGCAGTCAATGTCGCGGCGGGCAATCCTAACTTTTCCTCTGTGGACGGTGTTTTATTCAATGGGGACAAAACCAAGCTGATCTATTATCCCCAGGCAAAAGAGGCTGCCGATTATAAGATTCCCGACGGTGTGATCTCTATTGAAAGCCACGCATTCGCCCGGTGTGAGGGTCTTTCCAGCATCAGCATTCCCGTCAGCGTGACGGAGATCGGGGACCGCGCAATAAACGCTTACGCAGAAAAGCTCACAGATATCTATTACGCTGGCAGCGAGGCCCAGTGGGAACAGATCACTATGGATGATACGGACCGGGACTATCTGAGCAAGCAGACTACCATTCACTTTGGCTCGGATTCCCCTGTCACACCGCCGCCAACGGGGGGATCTTCCATTGGAATCCCGGCAATGTCCCGCACCGTCACCATTTCTTCCGTCACTGGCGGCACGGTCACCACAACCACCCGTTTCCCCTACCCCAACGCGTGGGTGACGCTGACCGTCACCGCTGACGAGGGATATGAGCTGACGGACCTCACCGTGACCAACCGCTACGGCCAGACCGTCCCCGTCCACCCGCTGGAGGACGGCCGGTACGGCTTCACCATGCCGGACTCCGACGTGACCGTAAATCCGGTGTTCACCAAGCCGGCGGGCAGTCCCCTGCCCGGCGCGGGCTTCGGCTCCGGCGGCTATGCGGACATCATCTACCCGGGGCCCGCCATGGCCTTCACCGACGTGCGGCCCGGCGACTGGTTCCATGACAGCGTGAACTACGTCTATACCCGCCGCCTGATGAACGGCGTATCCGCCACAGCCTTTGACCCCCAGGGCACCACCAGCCGGGCCATGATCTGGACCGTTCTGGCCCGCCTGTCCGGCCTGGACACCACTGGCGGCGAGAGCTGGTATGAGCGCGGGCGCATCTGGGCCATGAACAGGGGCATCACCGACGGCACCGCGCCCCAGGGCGACATCACCCGCGAGCAGCTGGTGACCATGCTCTGGCGCTTCAAGGGCAGCGCCCAGCTCCCCGGCGACGCGCTGGCGCAGTTCAGCGACCGATCGGACCTCTCCCCCTACGCCGTGACCGCCGCCAACTGGGCGGTGAACGCGGGCCTGCTCAAGGGCGATAACGGGCGGCTGAACCCCCAGGGCACGGCCACCCGCGCCGAGGCGGCGGCCATTCTCCAGCGCCTGTGCCAGACCGCCGCGTAACCCATCAACCTGTCCATACGGCCAGCGGAGCTTGTGCTCCGCTGGCCGCATCTTTTTTTGATAATTACGTAAAAACCGTGCAAACTATAAAGCGAAACAGCGTTTCGCGCAAAAATTTCTTTTGATTCTTTTCTTTTCAAAGAAAAGAATGACTACCAATGGAGGCGAGACCATGCACAACAGATTAGGGCGGCAGACCGTCGCTCTGGAGCGGCCCAGCGTCATTCTCTCCCACGCGGCCGTGGGCGGCAGGCAGGAGGGTGACGGGCCGCTGTCCGACTACTTCGACCACCTGTGCGAGGACAGCTTTTTCGGGGAGAAGACCTGGGAGAAGGCGGAGAGCGCCATGCAGAAAATGGCGCTGAGCAGGGCTCTGGAGAAAGCCGCGCTGACCCCCGAGGAGCTGGACTATATCCTGGCCGGGGACCTGCTCAACCAGTGTATCGGCACATCCTTCGGCCTGCGGGACTTCGGCATCCCCTTCTACGGGCTCTACGGGGCGTGCTCCACCATGGGGGAGTCCCTGGCACTGGCGTCGCTGCTGATCGCCGGGGGCTTCGCCCGGCGGGCGGGGGCAATGACCAGCAGCCACTTCTGTACTGCCGAGCGGCAGTACCGGATGCCGGTGCCCTACGGCAGCCAGCGCACCCCCACCGCCCAGTGGACCGCCACGGCCGCGGGATGCGTGATTCTGGGGGCGGAGGGTGACGGGCCCAGGATCACCACCGTCACCTGCGGCAAGATCGTGGACAAGGGCATCGCCGACGCCAACAACATGGGCGCGGCCATGGCGCCGGCGGCCTATGACACCCTCTCCGCCCACTTCGCCGCCACCCACACCGGCCCCCAGGACTACGATCTGGTGCTGACCGGTGATCTGGGTGTGCTGGGCCGCCAGATCGTGGAGGACTTCTTCGCCCGGGACGGCGTGGATATGAGCGAAAACTACCAGGACTGCGGGGTGCTGCTCTACGACATCCAGAAGCAGGACATGCACGCCGGCGCCAGCGGCTGCGGGTGCTCGGCGTCGGTGCTGTGCGGGTACCTGCTGCGCCGGATGGCGGAGGGGCACCTGAAGAAGATTCTCTTTGCGCCCACCGGGGCCCTGCTCTCGCCGACGTCCAGCTTCCAGGGGGAGAGCATCCCGTCCATCTGCCACGCCCTGACGATTCAGACAAGTGACTGACGTCACTTGTCAAAGCGTGTCAAAAAGGCGGCAGGTGGTTTGTCCACAAAGAAAAAGTATGAATACCGCAGAGGAGGAGGACGTATGTATGCAGTATCTGAACGCGTTCCTGTGCGGCGGCATCCTATGTGCCATCGGACAGATTTTCATCGACAAAACCAAGCTGACCCCTGCCAGGATTCTGACGGGGTATGTGGTGATCGGCGTCTTTTTGGAGGCCATCGGTGTGTACGGGCCCATTGCCCAGTGGGGCGGTGCGGGTGCCAGCGTACCCCTGACGGGGTTTGGCTCTAATCTGGCCAAGGGTGTGGCCAAGGGCGTGGCGGAAAAGGGCTGGCTGGGGGTGCTCACCGGCGGGCTCACCGCCACTGCGGGCGGCATCGCCGCGGCGGTGCTGTTCAGCCTTCTGGCGGCCCTGGTGTTCAAGCCGGGCGAGAAGCGGTGAAGGCAGCGCATCTCTCACGGCGGGCAGGGACTGGGGCGGGCGGACAGCCCGCCCTTTTTCGACAAAAATTTCTCCGGGGCCTTGACAAATACCCCTATAGGGTATATAGTATCAACAGGAAACCCAAATACCCCCAGGAGGTATCGCGATGGACCAGCGCTGTGACTGCCACAAGACCAGGAAACGAAGCGGCGAGGAGCTCAAGCTGCTTTGCAACCGCCTCAGCCGCATTGAGGGCCAGGTCCGGGGCCTGCGGGAGATGCTGGGCAGGGACGTGTACTGCACGGACATCCTCATCCAGGTTTCCGCGGTCAACGCCGCCCTCAACAGCTTCAGCAAGGAGCTGTTAAGCGAGCACCTGCGCACCTGCGTGGCGGAGAACATCCGCCAGGGCAACGACGAGGTGATCGACGAGCTGGTGGGGGTCCTGCAAAAACTCATGAAATGAGGTGCTGTCTATGAAACAAACCTTTTCCGTTACCGGCATGACCTGCTCCGCCTGCTCCGCCCATGTGGAGAAGGCGGTGGGCAGGGTGGCGGGCGTCTCCGCCGTCAGCGTCAACCTCCTCGCCAACAACATGCAGGTGACCTATGACGAGGCCGCCGTACAGGCCGAGGCCATCATCGCCGCCGTGGCGGCGGCGGGCTACGGGGCCTCCCTGCCCCGGCAGGAGGGGGGCCGGCCGGCCGCCGCCCGGCCCCGGGAGGATCCCGCGGCCGGGGAGCTGAAGCAGATGAAGCACCGCTTTGTCTGGTCCTTCGTCTTCCTCATCCCCCTCTTCTACATCTCCATGGGCCACATGATGGGCGCACCCCTCCCCGGCTTCCTGCTGGGCATGGAGAACGCCATGGCCTTCGCCTTCACCCAGCTGCTGCTGACCCTGCCCATCATGTACCTGAATGACAAGTACTACAAGGTCGGCTTCCGCAGCCTGCTCCACGGCGCGCCCAACATGGACTCCCTCATCGCCGTGGGCTCCGCCGCCGCCGTCTTCTATGGCGTGTTCGCCATCTACCAGATCGGCTGGGGTCTGGGCCGCGGGGACATGGCGCTGGTGGAGAAGTACCACATGGACCTGTATTTCGAGTCCGCCGGCATGATTCTCACCCTCATCACCCTGGGCAAGTTCCTGGAAACCCGGTCCAAGGGCAAGACCAGCGAGGCCATTACCCGCCTGATGGATCTGGCGCCCAAGACCGCCCGGGTTCTCCGGGGCGGCCGGGAGGTGGAGATCCCCGTGGAGGAGGTCCAGGTGGGGGATCGCATTGTGGTCCGGCCCGGCCAGTCCATCCCCGTGGACGGGGTGATTGTGGAGGGGGCCTCCGCCGTGGACGAGAGCGCCCTCACCGGCGAGAGCCTCCCCGTGGACAAGGGCGTGGGGGGCAAGGTGGCCGCCGCGTCCATCAACAAGTCCGGCTCCTTCACCTTTGAGGCCCGGCGTGTGGGCGAGGACACCACCCTGGCGCAGATGATCCGCCTGGTGGAGGAGGCGTCCGGCTCCAAGGCCCCCATCGCCAAGCTGGCGGACAAGGTGGCCGGCGTGTTCGTCCCGGTGGTCATGGTCATCGCCCTGGTCACGGCGGGGGCCTGGCTGGCCGCCACCGGCAGCGTCACCCGCGCCCTCACCGGCGGCGTGGCCGTGCTGGTGATCTCCTGTCCCTGCGCCCTGGGCCTTGCCACCCCGGTGGCCATTATGGTGGGCACCGGAAAGGGCGCGGAGAACGGCATCCTGGTCAAGTCCGCCGAGGCCCTGGAGACGCTCCACAGCATCAACACCGTGGTGCTGGACAAGACCGGCACGCTCACCCAGGGCAAGCCCCAGGTGACCGACATCGTCCCCGCCAAGGGGCTGACGGAGAACGGCCTGCTGGGTCTGGCCGCCTGCCTGGAGGCCCCGTCGGAGCACCCCCTGGGCGGCGCCATTGTGGAGGAGGCGGACGCCCGGGGCCTGCCCCGGACCGGGGTGGAGGGCTTTGAGGCCGTCCACGGCCGGGGCGTGCGGGCCGCGTTGGGCGGCCGGCAGTGTCTGGCCGGGAACCAGGCCATGATGGAGGAGGCGGGGGTGGACCTGTCCGCCTGGATGGAGCTGGCGGAGGCCCTGGCCAACCAGGGCAAGACCCCCCTGTTTTTTGCCAAGGACACCATTCTGCTGGGGGTCATCGCCGTGGCGGACACCCCCAAGCCCACCAGCAAGGCCGCCGTCGCCGCCTTCAAGAGCCTGGGCATCGACGTCATCATGCTCACCGGGGACAACCGGCGCACCGCCGAGGCCATCGGCAGCCAGCTGGGCGTGACGGAGGTCATGGCGGAGGTCCTGCCCCAGGATAAGGAGCGGAAGGTGGCCGGCCTCCAGGAGCAGGGCAAGAAAGTAGCTATGGTGGGCGACGGCATCAACGACGCCCCGGCCCTGGCCCGGGCGGACGTGGGACTCGCCATCGGGGCCGGGACGGACGTGGCCATTGAGAGCGCGGACATCGTGCTCATGAAGAGCGACCTGCTGGACGCCGCGGCGTCCGTGGAGCTGAGCCGGGCCACCATACGGAACATCAAGCAGAACCTCTTCTGGGCCTTTTTCTACAATACCCTGGGCATCCCCCTGGCGGCGGGTGTGTTCTACTACTGGCTGAACTGGCAGCTCAACCCCATGTTCGCCGCCGCCGCCATGAGCCTGAGCAGCGTATGCGTGGTGTCCAATGCCCTGCGCCTGCGGTTTTTCAAGAGTAAATTCAGCGCGCCCGGCGGCTCCGGGACTGCCGCCCCCCCGGCGGACGTCCCTGCCGATACCACCTGCCCCTGCCCCTGCCCCATCGGGGAGGCGCAGGAAGCCGAAGTCCCGCAGCCCCAGACCGAATCGGAACCATCAGAGGAACAAGAAGGAGGAACTGTCACGATGAAGACCATAAAGATTGAGGGAATGATGTGCGCCCACTGCTCCGGCAGGGTGGAGAAGGCCCTTAACGACCTGCCCGGCGTCACCGCCGAGGTGAACCTGGAGGCCGGCACCGCCGCCGTCCAGGGCGATGCCAGCAACGAGGCGCTGACCCGCGCCGTCACCGAAGCGGGCTACACCGTCACCGCCATTGAGTAAGAACGCGCACACAGAGCACCCCCGTCCCTTTGGACGGGGGTGCTCTGTACCCATTGTGCCGCAAGAGGTTTTAGAGCCTGTTTAATATCTCAGCGTGTGCGGATTGGCGAGATAGGTTTTTTGTCCTGCAAGGCAAAAAGCCGCAGAAATCCTGACGGATTGCAAGGATTTTTAACGCAGTCAGGGCGGAAAATATGCCGCCAAGGCGGGCGCGGGGAGATGTTAAACAGGCTCTTATGCTGGACATGTGCGAAACTGTCAACGGCGGCAATGGCGGCTGAGGCCCTCGATGATGTTGCTCGTGGATATGATTTTCCGGACCTCGGGCGGGTAATCATAGAACGTGCTCAAAACTTCCCGGTTTTACTGGTTCGGGTCAGTCAATGCTGTCCCGCTTGGCACGGATAAAGTATAGCACCGGCAGCAGAGGAGCTTCAATCCCCGCTCGCGGACGCATTTCCCGCCCGGCGGGACCACCGGCTGGGCTGGACGCTGCAAATGCCATCCCACTGGCAGTCCCCGCAGATCTCGCGGCGCATACCCTGATCCAGAACGCGCTCCTGGACCAGGTCGGCGAAATCCCCGAAGGAGAGGATATATCCCTCCCCCAGGCCGCACAGCTCCAGCACGGACCGGTCGTAGCCCGCCACCAGCTCCGGCTTGTGGCACATGCCGCCCACATTGTTCGGGCAGGCGGCGCAGACCGCGTCCGTTCCAACGGTCAGCCGCACCGGACTCCCCGGCTCCAGCTCCTCCAGCAGGGCGGCCATGTGGGCAGAAAAGGCATCGCTGTAGCCGCGGCCCACGAAGTAGGCCATGCACATGCCATGGTGGGGCCGCAGGGGCAGGGGATTACTTGACATAACGGCGCAGACGGGTAGTGAGGAAGAGTGCCAGGGCGGCCTTCACCAGGTCGGGGAAGATGAAGGGGATCACGCACCAGCCCAGGGCAGCGGCCAGGCTGACAGCCCCGGTGTCGCGCATATAGATATACATGAACCAGACCGTACCGAAGGCGTAGCAGGCCAGCAGGCCCAGCACCATGGATACGCCCAGCACCCACGGGCTGCTCCCCAGAAACCGCTCCATGGACCACATGATCAGGGCGGTGAAGAGGAACCCGATGATATACCCGCCCGTACTGCGCAGGAGTACGCCGAGGCCGCCGGAGAATCCGGCGAAGACCGGCGCGCCCACGGCCCCCAGCAGGATGTAGGCCAGCACGGCCAGGGTGCCCCGCCTGCCCCCCAGCAGGCCGGCGGCCAGGAAGATGGCCATGGTTTGCAGGGTGAAGGGGATGGCGGTCGGGATGGAGATCCAGGAACAGATGGCCATCAGTGCCACAAATACGGCAATATAGGCGATATCCCTGGTACGAAATTTTGTCGCAGCTGCTTCCATAGAATCTTTCTCCTTTTTGGGTTGGATTGGGATGGATCGCCTTTACTGTACCATAGCGCGCTTTTATTGTCAACCTGATTTTTATATATGGTTTACAACCAATCCGGAAAGAACAGCTGGTCCACGGGTAGACGCAGCTCTCTGGCCAGGCAGAAGGCCAGAGCCAGGGTTGGGTCGTATTTGTTGTTTTCAATGGCGTTGACCGTCTGCCTGGAGACGCCGCACCTTTTCGCCAGCTCCTCCTGGGACAGGCCCAGCTCCTTCCGCTTCTCCCGAATGATATTTTTCATCCTCAGCCACCGTGCTTTCTCTTGAAGAACAGCAGGGCGCAGAAATAGAGGATGGCAGTGACCTCTAAATGTACAAAGGGGTTGATGGTCATGGCCCGGGCCGTGGCGAAGTTGTACGCTACGCTCAGCAGCAGCTCTCCGGATATTGCCAGAAGGGTATAGGTGCTGGCTTTCCAGACGATGACCTGCTTCCGCTCGTCGCCCGGAGCCAGAAGCGTCACAATCATGCCGATGTCAAGGGCGAGGAAAATCGTTCCGAAGACGGCGATGCCAATCAGTGCGTTCTGCATAAAATGAAATCCTTTCTGTCTTTTGATATGTCAAAAAGTTTTGACACTCGAATCATAGCACACCGCCTTCGGAATGTCAAGAGTTTTTGACAATTTCGCGCCGCGCCGGCTGGCAAAAAAACTATGGATACTGTCCGGCAAAAGTGGCAATGCTAGAGCCAGAAAAGGAGTGATGCACGATGCCAACTGAGCTGCGCCTGAAAACCGGGCTGCACAACACCTCCGAGATCGGCCGCCTGCGGAAGGTCATGCTCCACTACCCGGGCCGGGAGCTGGAGAACCTGATGCCGGAGTATCTGGAACGGCTTCTCTTTGACGACATCCCCTATCTGAAGGTCGCCCAGGCGGAGCACGACGCCTTTGCCAACTGCCTGCGGGACAACGGGGCGGAGGTGGTCTACCTCAAGGACCTGGTGACGGAGACCATCCAGGAGCCGGAGATCCGCAAGGAGCTGGTGGACCAGTTCCTGGATGAGGCCGGCATTGACAAGCACCGGATCCGGGAGATTCTCTGCGACTACTTCTCCGGCATGGCGGACAGCGATCTGGTGGACACCATGATGGCCGGCGTCCGCAAGAGCGATGTCCGGGGCTTTGAGACGGGGAAGCTCTCGGACTATCTCAGCTTCCGGTCCGACGACTACCCCTTCCTCATCGACCCCATGCCCAACCTCTATTTCACCCGGGACCCCTTCGCCACCATCGGCACCGGCGTGTCCCTGCACCGGATGCACACGGTCACCCGGAACCGTGAGACACTGTTCGGTAAATTTATCTTCAAGTACCACCCCCTCTACAAGGACGCGCCCAAGTGGTACGACCGGGGGGAGAGCTCCTCCCTGGAGGGGGGGGATATCCTCATTCTGTCACCGGAGGTCATTGCTGTGGGCATCTCCCAGCGCACGGAGGAGGACAGCATTGACAAATTTGCCCATACGGTCCTCTCCATCAGCGAGACCTTCAAAAAGATCCTGGCCTTTGACATCCCCAAAACCCGCAGCTTTATGCACCTGGATACGGTATTCACCATGGTGGACCGGGACAAGTTCACCGTCCACCCCAATATTCTCCACGAGATCACGGTCTTTGTCATGGAGCTGGTGGACGGCCGGGTTTCCATCCGGGAGGAGCAGGGCCGCCTGGAGGACATTCTCAAGCGCCACCTGGATCTGGACAGCTGCACCCTCATCAAGTGCGGCTCCGACAGCCCCATTGACGCGGCCCGGGAGCAGTGGAGCGACGGCAGCAACACCCTTGCCATCGCCCCCGGAGAGGTGGTGGTCTACGAGCGCAACTACGTGACCAACCGTATTTTGGAGGACCACGGCATCACGGTCCACACCATCCCGTGCAGTGAGCTCAGCCGCGGCCGCGGCGGGCCCAGGTGTATGTCCATGCCCTTTGTCAGGGAGGATGCTTAGGGCATTCTCCCTGTTTGCGGGGATTCCACCCCCGCGCCCCGGGATGCCTGGTTACTTTTCCCTCGCCGGAAAAGTAACCAAAAGTGCGCTCAAGGGGTCCCCCCTTGAGAATCCCGAATTTGGGTTTTATTTGCGCTCCGACGGACCTGGATTGATTCTACCCCAATACCTTCGTTGGTGCGCCGGCCTTCTGCGTCTACCCACGGGTTCTATCGGGGGTCCCTGCTGTGGCACACCGGTGCGGTGAGAGCGCCCCGCTGACAGCGCCATCTTGTCGAGCCGGGCGGCAGTTGGATGAGCATTGAGCTTGGTATGGAGCGCCAAGAGGTGGGGCTGGTTCACGGGGCAGCGCAGCTCTTCATCTGGGAGCGTGTCCGAAAATCCCCCGCTATTTTGGGGGGTCTGGGGGGCACCCCCAGCGCCTTTTTGGGTACTTTTTGTGCGTACAAAAAGTACCCGCGGGGTACGGGGGCGCGTAGCCCCCGAAGCTATCGAATAGCAACAACCGACAATGAAAAGGAGAAAACACCATGGCAGTGAATTTAAAAGGAAAAAGCTTTTTAACCCTGATGGATCTGACCCCCCAGGAGATCCGCTATCTCCTGGACCTGGGCCACGATCTGAAGAGCAAGAGAAGAGCCGGGATCTGCGACCCCGCCCTGAAGGGCAAGCACATCGTCCTGCTCTTTGAGAAGACCTCCACCCGCACCCGCTGCTCCTTCGAGGTGGCCGCCACCCAGGAGGGCGCCCACGTCACCTACCTGGACGCCGGCAGCAGCCAGATGGGCAAGAAGGAGAGCATGGAGGACACCGCCAAGGTCCTGGGCCGCTTCTTCGACGGCATCGAGTACCGGGGCTTCGACCAGAAGGTGGTGGAGGATCTGGCCAAATACGCCGGCGTGCCGGTCTGGAACGGCCTCACCGACGCGGACCACCCCACCCAGATCCTGGCGGACATGATGACCATTGAGGAGCACTGCGCCAAGCCCCTCAAGGAGGTCAAGGTGGTGTTCCCCGGTGACGTGCGCAACAACATGTGCTACGCCTGGATGTACGGCTGCGCCAAGATGGGGATGCACTTTGTCGGCCTGGGCCCCAAGGAGCTGGTTGACGGCGTGGACCAGGAGATCATGCGCCGGGTGGACGCCGTGGCCAAGCAGACCGGCGCCACGATTGAGATTACCAACGACGAGGGCACCCTCACCGGCGCGGACGTGATCTACGGCGACATCTGGGCCTCCATGGGCGAGGAGGACCTGATCCCCGAGCGGGCCCGCCTGCTGACCCCCTACCGGGTGACCGAGGAGACCCTCAAGCGCACCGGCAACCGCAACGTGCTCTATCTCCACTGCCTGCCCTCCTTCCACGACTTCGAGACAAAGCTGGCCAAGGAGTGGCATGCCAAGGGCGTGGATATCCGGGAGGTCACCGACGAGGTCTTCCGGGGCCCCCACTCCGTGGTCTTCGACGAGGCCGAAAACCGGATGCACTCCATCAAGGCCGTGCTGGTGGCGACCATCGGGAGGTAATCATTCTTTTCTTTTTGAAAAAAGAAAAGAATCAAAAGAAAAACTTTTGCGCGAAACTCCGTTTCGCTTATCCTTGAATAGAGCAAGTCCCGGACGGTTCCGCGTCCGGGACTTGCTTCCTATGGCATCCGTTTTACACCCGCGCGCTCCAGCCAGCGCCGGAGCCTCCAGGTGAAGAACGTGAGTATGTGGTACTCCATACCGCCCACACAGTGAATGGTCAGCCGGGCGCGTATGAACGGCCTGCTGACGGAATATCCCACGATGTTCCTCACCCCCACGTTCATGACAATGATTTTGTAGACAATGGTGCAGAAACAAACCCGGTAATCCGTGACATAAATCGTCCCGTCATAGGCGTCCCACCACTTCATTCCCGGCTCATAGAGCTCCACCGATTTGTATCCGAACACATCGTCGCCAACCATCATCAGATGAAACAGCATGCTCCAACCACCTCGCAAAATATTTTCCAACAGACAGCTCCAGAGCGGGGAAAGCCCCCCGCTCCGGGCCGCTGCCGGAAACATAAAAGCGGTGTCGAGCTTTTCGTCTCAACACCGCCTTGAAAAAATCAATGCGAACACACGGCTATTTTCCAAAAACCGGACTTGCAATGCGGCCGGAAAATGGATATAATAACCCCGTGGTGCAACTTCTGTTGCTGTGCTGAGTGGTCGCTTCACTCGTACAGGGCCGTAGGGTGTTCCACCACCCTGCGGCCTGCCCGCAATTTATGTTTCCATTGATTATTTTATCCCATGCCCGCTGGAATTGCAAGAGCTTTTTCAAAAAAACAGACAGAACCCGCCCCGGCCGCAATCGCGGCCAGGGCGGGTTTTTCGTCAATGAGCGAAACGGAGTTTCGCGGCGGGCGGAGTCTCTTTTACTCCTGGTCCTTTGCGGCGGCGATCGTGTCCAGCAGGTCCAGCAGCTCCTCCTTTGTATACTGCTCCTTGTCACTTCCCTTGATCAGCAGGCGCAGATCGTAAAGCATCGCCTTCTGTGTGTCCTTGCGCTCCTTCTCAGTTCCCATGATCTTCACCTCCTCCCTGTTTTCTCTATTATACGGCGATATCTGCCCCTTGTAAATGCTTTTTGCGGATTTTATCCGCTGGAAGCGAAACGGAGTTTCGCGCAAAAGGTTTCTTTTGATACTTTTCTTTTCTAAATGCGAATCAATAGTAGAAACGCTCTAAAAAGGCGAAAAAAGCGAGAGCGGAGAAGACGAGGAAAAAGATGCCCTGTAGAGAGCGGGCGCGAGAGGCATCCTGGAAGGCAGCTTTGAGATTAGCCCAATGGAAAA
>CAJUQS010000018.1 GCA_910588365.1 uncultured Oscillospiraceae bacterium
CTGTGGCACATCGATGCGGTGCAAGTTTATTCGGAGCGATCCCCGCTGCTGACTCTACCCCTTTAAGAGGCCGGCAGGCGGAGTTGGATGAGAGCCAGATCACTAGATCAGAACCCCGTAGGAAACTCTTGTTCACGGGGCACCGCAGCTCTTTATTTGCAGGTGTGTCCGAAAGTCCCCCGCCGAGGTGGACGCCCCAGGGGGGCGGCCCCGAGTAAAGGAGTCCAGAACCATTGGTTTTGGCGCCTTTTTGGTTACTTTTTGTGCGCACAAAAAGTAACCGCGGGGCGTGGGGCCGCGTAGGCCCCACCCGTCTCGCGTCATTCGGCGTTCCGCCAAACAACGGATCGGGCGGCGCAAGCGCCGCCTTGGGACGCGCAGGCCCCGCACAAATGAAAGCTCAGTTGTTGATTTGCGCCTCCACCAGCCGTCCGTGGCAGTACTTCTCCCGCAGGGCGGGCTTCTCAATCTTTCCGGTGGGATTGCGGGGCACCTTGTCAAAGATCACCCGTCTGGGCCGCTTGTAGCGGGGCAGCTCCTTACAGAAGGTGTTGATCTCGTCCTCGGTGCAGGAGAGCCCCTCCTTGACCTCAATGATCGCAGCGGCAATCTCGCCCAGCCGGGCGTCGGGCAGGCCGATGACCGCCACATCCTTGATCTTGTCGAACTTCCGCAGGAAGTCCTCGATTTGTACGGGGTACAGGTTCTCGCCGCCGGAGATGACCACGTCCTTCTTCCGGTCCACCAGGAAGATGAAGCCGTCCTCGTCCATCCGTGCCATGTCCCCGGTGTAGAGCCAGCCGTCCTTCAGAATCTCCTCTGTGGCCTCCCTGTTTTTGTAGTAGCAGAGCATCACGCCGGGGCCCTTTACCGCCAGCTCGCCGATCTCCCCCTGGGGCACCTCGTTCCACTGCTCGTCCACGATCTTCACCTGCCAGTGGTAGCCCGGCACGCCGATGGCGCCCACCTTGTGGATGTTCTCCACCCCCAGATGGACACAGCCCGGACCGATGGACTCGCTCAGGCCGTAGTTGGTGTCGTACTGGTGGTGGGGGAAGATGTGCTTCCAGCGCTTGATGAGGCTGGGGGGCACCGGCTGGGCGCCGATGTGCATCAGCCGCCACTGGTCCAGGAGGTAGCTGTCCAGATCGATGCGCCCGGACGCAATGGCATCCAGCAGGTCCTGGGCCCAGGGTACCAGCAGCCACACGATGGTGCATTTCTCCTCCGTCACCGCCCGCAGGATCCACTCCGGCTTCACCCCGCGCAGCAGCACCGCCCGGCTTCCGGAGAGGAGGCTGCCGAACCAGTGCATCTTTGCCCCCGTGTGGTACAGCGGCGGGATACATAAGAATACGTCCTCACGGGTCTGGCCGTGGTGTCGCTGCTCCGTCTCGCAGGAGGAGACCAGGGCCCGGTGGTTATGCAGGATGGCCTTGGGAAAGCCGGTGGTGCCGGAGGAGAAGTAGATGGCCGCGTGATCCGTCTCGGCCAGGGCCACCGGGGGGGCGCTGGAGGAGCAGAAGCTCATCAGGCGGAAGCAGTCCTCCGCGTAGGCGGGCCTGTCCCGGCCCACGAAGAACATCATCCTCACCTGGGGCAGGCCGCCCGCGATGGCGTCCATCCGGCTGACGAACTCCGGCCCGAACACCAGCACCTCCACGTCCGCCAGCTCCAGACAGTACTTGATCTCCTCGCTGGAGTAGCGGAAGTTCAGGGGTACCGCGATGCACCCGGCCTTCAGGATGCCGAAATACACCGGCAGCCACTCCAGACAGTTCATCATCAGAATCCCCACCTTGGTCCCCCGCTCCAGGCCACGGCTGAGCAGCAGGTTGGCAAAGCGGTTGGCCCGGCGGTCGAAGTCCCGCCAGCTGATGGCCCGGCGGTAGGGCGCGTCCGGCTGGGCGCTCTCTATGAGGCTGGCCTCCCGCCAGGTGACGGCCCGGTCCCGCTCCTCCGATGGGTTAATCTCCACCAGAGCGGTCTCCTCGCCGTAGAGCCTGGCGTTCCGCTCCAAAAAATCAGTAATGACCATGATGTTCCTCCAAATATGTTTTGCACGAAAAAACGGCAGATATCTCCTTTTTTCGTCTGAGGCCGCGCAAAAAAGGCCGGGCCCCGGCGCCCGATACAGATAGTACTTTACCACTTTTAACAGTTAAAGTCAATAGAAAAATGAACCGCCGGGCCTGTTTCCGCCGGACGGCGCCCCATCCGGGGGAAGGGGGGCACATTTTTGACTTGCGCCACATATACTGGAAGGAGAACAATCCAGGAGGACGCAGCATGAAGAACAATCAACCCAAGCTTCAGCAGATGCTCAACGACAAGCGGGTCATTGAGCAGGTGGCAAAGTCCCCGGACGCCCGGGCGCTGGCCAGCCTGCTGACCCAGAACCAGGACCAGGCCTCCCTCAAGCGCATCGCACAGAGTGCCGCCAAGGGGGATACGGCCCAGCTCAGCCAGCTCATCCAGTCCGTGGTCAACAACCCCGGCGGCGCGGAGCTGCTGCGGCGGCTGAGCGATACGCTGGAACAGAAATAGGAATCCGCCAGCTTTCAAACAGACGCTGGTATATAACAGACTCTGATATGAACCGTTTTGCCCGCCGCTGTAAACAGCGGCGGCCGCAAAACACGGCACATATTGCCTCCGGCTTTTTGCTCCGGAAGTAATTGAGAAACAGTATGCCGACAGGGGAGGGCTGGCGATGGGCGAATTTGAGGAAAAACTGAATGCCTTTTTGTCCAACCCTGACGCCATGGCGCAGGTGATGAACCTGGCACAGTCGCTGAACCTGGGCGGCGAGGGCGGGACGTCCGGCGGGACGGGGGAAGACGCCGCCCCGCCGCCCCCCGGCGGCGGGGCCGGCGGCCCGGGCGATCTGTCCGGACTGTCCGGGCTGGGGGATCTGCTGGGGCAGATTGACCCGAAGATGGTCCAGCGGCTGCTCCCCCTGCTGGGGGAGGCCGCCGGGGGAGGGGGGAACGATGAGCGGATGCAGCTGCTCTACGCGCTGCGGCCCTTCCTCAAGCCGGAGCGGCGGGACAAGGTGGAGCGGGCGGTGAAGGTCGCCCGGCTGATCCGCGTGGGGAAGAAGCTGCTGGCGGGGCTGGGTGACGGCGATGTATAACCGATACATACGAAACGACATGGGCCAGTATGAGCGCATCCCCGCCCAGGAGGCCCCGCCCCCGCCTCCTCCGGGGGGCCGCCCGCCGCCGGAGGGAGGGGCGTATGGTCCGCCGCCCCCGCCGCCTTCCGGAGGGGACAGCCGGCGGGGCTTTCTTTCCGGCATCCTGAGCAAGCTGAAGCTGGAGAACATCGACACGGGGGACCTGCTCCTGCTGCTGATTATCTTCCTGCTGTTCAAGGACGGGGAGGACGAGGAGCTGCTCATCGCCCTGGGCCTGCTGCTGATCTTGTAGCAGGCCCCGCGGATCGAATTCACCGCCAAGGATCAGACGATCCCTGGCGGTGAATTTGTGATAAAGCGCTAATTTTCCCCTGCGCTCCGCGCGGCGCCGGGATCGCGCTTCTCCCGCTCGAAAATCAGATCAATGGAGCTCATGCCGCCGCGGCTGGAGAACTCCATGGGCACATAGCCTACATACCGCCAGCCCTTCGCGGCCTCCTCGTCAATGATTTTCCGGTGGTTCGCCTCCAGGTTGTTGACGAAGATGCCGCCGCCGGTATCCATGACAATATACTGATATTCGTACATTTTGAGCCCTCCTGAAAGTTCTTTTGATACGTTTCTTTCAAGAAAAGTATGACTGCCTCACCACGCGCTCAGCACAGCTTCGCCCCGGCGGGGATGCGGCCGTCCACCATGAGCAGATTCAGCTTTTCCTCGCCCTTCTCGGTGTGAACGGCGGAGATGAGCATTCCCTGGCTCTCCTGGCCCATCATCTTCCGGGGCGGCAGGTTCACGATGGCCACCAGGGTCTTGCCGATGAGCTCCTCGGGCTTGTACCACTTGGCGATGCCGGAGAGAATCTGCCGGTCCGTGCCCGTGCCGTCGTCCAGGGTGAACTTCAGCAGCTTGTCCGACTTCTTCACCGCCTGGCAGTCCTTCACCTTCACGGCCCGGAAGTCGGACTTGCAGAAGGTGTCGAAATCCACCTTCTCCTCGCTCAGGGGCTCGATCTCCAGAGAGGGCAGGGCCGCCCTTCTGGCCTCCTCCTGGATGCGGTCAAGCTCCTCCAGCTCTTTGGCCATGTCGATGCGGGGGAAGAGGTTCTCCCCCTTGGACACAGAGACATCAGCCGCCAGAGCGCCCCAGACCGCGGCGCTGTCCCAGGTCTGGGCCTGCGCACCGGCGCCGATCTGGGCAAAGATTTTCTCGCAGCTGGCCGGCATAAAGGGGATCAGCAGCACGGTACACACCCGGACAGTCTCCAGCAGGTTGTAGAGCACCGTGGCCAGCCGGGTCCCGTTGGCCTCCATGTCCTTCGCCAGGGCCCAGGGGGCGTTTTCGTCAATATACTTGTTGGCCCGCTGGATGACCTTGAAGACCTCCTCCAGCGCGTTCTGGAACTGGAACTTCTCCATCTGCTCCTCGTAGCGTCCCCGGAGACCGGTGACCAGGGAGATGAGGCTTCCGTCCAGCTCCGGATCCTCCTGCCGCTCCACGGGGAGCTTCCCGCCAAAATACTTCTCCGCCATGGCGGTGGTGCGGGAGACCAGGTTGCCCAGGTCGTTGGCGAGGTCGGTATTGATGGTCTGGATGAGCAGCTCGTTGGTGAAGTTGCCGTCAGACCCAAAGGGGAAAGTCCGCAGGACGAAAAACCGCAAAGCGTCCACCCCGTAGCGCTCGCTGAGCAGGTAGGGGTCCACCACATTGCCCTTGGACTTGCTCATCTTGCCGCCGTCCAGCAGCAGCCAGCCGTGGCCGTAGACCTTCTTCGGCAGGGGCAGGTCCAGGCTCATGAGGAAGGCGGGCCAGTAGATGGCGTGGAAGCGGACGATCTCCTTGCCGATAAAGTGAACATCGGCGGGCCAGAACTTCTCCAGATCGCTGTATCTCTCGTTTTGATAGCCCAGGGCGGTCATATAGTTGAACAGCGCATCCAGCCACACATAGACCACATGGCCCGGGTCAAAGTCCACGGGCACGCCCCAGGTAAAGCTGGTGCGGGACACGCACAGATCCTGCAAGCCGCCCTCGCAGTCGATGAAATTGTTCACCATCTC
>CAJUQS010000019.1 GCA_910588365.1 uncultured Oscillospiraceae bacterium
GGCCAACTGCCCTATACAGTGGAAGAAATCTCTCTTAAAATTCAGTCATTCATGCGGAAATTGCAACATCAGCCCCAATTTGTATCCAATTTTTTCCGCAGTCCTATGCTTTCCTATCTTTAGCTGCAAAAGTAATACCATTATAAATGTTTTTCCAGCCGTTGCAAGGCGGCTGGTTCATTCTGTCCATTTCTCCGACGATTCTGTCCCATTCGCTAAAGTTCCGTCCCTCTCATGCCGGTTCCGGCAAAAAAGGGCAGGGTATCCGCATTAGTACAGAATAAACCGTATCCGGGGCGGAATAAGCAAATGGTATTGATTTTCCCGAAAAAAATGATATGGTTGCATTCAGAAAAATTCTGGGAGGGGTGTGCCATATGTACGATCTGCTTATTATCGGCAGCGGACCCGCCGGCATTTCCGCCGCACTGAGCGCAAGAGCACGGAACCTGGATTTCCTCTGGTTTGGCTCCAGGGCGCTGAGCCCAAAGATTACCAAAGCCGAGCGCGTCATGAATTATCCGGGGCTTCCGGCAGTCGCCGGGCCGGAAATGCGCGATGCCTTCCTGCGCCAGATTGACGGGCTGGGTATCGAAATCCGGGAAGAACGGGTTAATTCGATTTATGACATGGGTGGATATTATACCGCCGTGGTCAACGACAAAATGTATGACGGCAGAACCGTCATCCTTGCCGCCGGCGTGTCCAACAGCCGGGAAATCCCCGGCGAGAGCCGCCTGCTGGGAAAGGGCGTCAGCTATTGCGCTACCTGCGACGGGGAGCTGTACAGGGGCAAGCGGATTGCCGTGGTCTGCACGGACCCGAGTCTGGAGGAGGAAATCGGATTTCTGGCAGACCTTGCTGCGGAGTTGTTCCTCTTCACCAGCTATAAGGACTGCGGCATCCGCCGGGACAACGTGCGGCACACCGTTGGCTATCCAGCCGAAATCCTGGGAGAGGGCCGGGCTTCCGGACTGGTCTGCGGCGGCAAGACAGTGGAGGCGGACGGGATTTTCTGCCTGCGCTCCTGCGTGGCGCCGGCGGCACTGCTGCCGGGACTGAAGGCGGAGGGCGGGCATATCCAGGTGGACCGGCAGCAGCGAGCCAATCTGCCGGGCTGTTTCGCCGCCGGGGACTGCACGGGACGGCCCTATCAGTACGCGAAAGCGGTGGGCGAGGGCAACGTGGCCCTGCACAGCGCGGTGGAATATTTGAAAAAACTGGAGGCGTAGTATGAAATCAAGAGTTTTGCGGGCGAAGGATTACCGGGAGGTGGATGTGAAGCCCCTGCTGAAGCCCTTCGTGCCGGACGGAGCGGCGCTGGAAGCGGAGCTGCGGCGGCTGACCAACCCGTATATCCGCTGGGAGGACGGCACAACGGTTTCTCCCGGGGATCAGGTGGTGTGCCGCCTGGCGTCGGACTGCCCCCGGTTCCAGAAGGAGAAGGTCCGGTTCGTAGCCGGGAGCGGTATGTTCCACAGGGATCTGGAGGATATGTCCATCGGCATGGAGGCGGGAGAAACCAGGGAGACCGTTCTGCCGGAGGGCAAAGTCTCCCTTACGCTGACGGGTGTGATGAACCGCGTGGTGCCGGAACCCGGTGATGAAATGGTGGAGAAGCTGGGGCTGGACGGCGTGCACACCGTGGCGGCGTACCGGGCGTATCTGCTGGAGCAGCAGAAGGCGGCCGCGTTCCTGGAGGATTCCCGCGATGCGCTGAACCACCTGATGCGGGAGGTCATCAGCGGCTCGGAATTTGTCCTGTACCGGGAGGACTGGGCGGAAGCCATCAACCGGGAGCTGGACCGCTGCCGGACGCTGTGCCGCCAGGAGGGCATGGTCCTGGAGGAGATGGCACCGGAGCAGTTCAACGGGCGCATTCCGGTGAGGAGCTACCACGAGCTGGTGGCCATGCTGCAATACGACGGCTGGGACAAGCTCTGCCGCTATCTGCTGGGCTGCCGGTATGCCGAAAGCGACGGCTTCCGGGCGGGGGAAGCGGAGTATGGGGAATTTATCGCGGACTATGTCAGATCCTGGCACGTCTCCGAGGAGAACGCCCGGGAAGCCAACCCCTATGACAGCTTTCTCTTCAACGAGTACGCCGGGCACGCCTACACAGTGCTGAAAACATACATCAGAGAATTTTATTAAGGGAGGAACCCATCATGGCGATTCAAAACGCGGACAAGACCAATTTCAAGGAGCTGATTAGCGAAGATTTCGTGATTGCCGATTTTTATGGCACCACCTGCGTCCCCTGCAAGCTGTTTTCCAAAATCCTGGAGGACATCGAGGCGGAGATCCCCTTCCTGAACATCATCAAGCTCAACACCACCGAGAACCCGGAAATCGCGGCGGAGTACGGCATTACCGCCGTCCCCACCATCCACTTTTACAAGGACGGCAAGCTGGTTGACAGCCATGTGGGCGTGATGCAGCCCCAGGCGGTGAAGGATGTGATCGCCCAGTACATGTATGCGTAATACGGACAGATCAATCGCCTTTTCGGACAGAATCGACACGCACCCTTTTCCAGGGACTGCGGATATGATATGATACACCCACTAACAAAAGGGAGGACTTATTCCATGAAATACGCCGCAAAACGCACCCTCTGCGCCCTGCTGGCGCTGGTTCTCGTGTGCGGTCTGGCCGCCTGCGGCGGTGCAAAGGCCGTTGACCCGGAAACCTGTACATATGATGAAATGGTGGAATACCTGACCGCCAAGGGCTATATCTCCAAGGATGCCGCTCCGGTGGACATGCTCACTACCGAGGGCTATCTCACGGACAACACCGGCGGGGAGTTCCCCTTCGCCCCCTTTGCTGACAAGGCCCAGGATTATGACGGGCTGTGGCTGATGTGGTGGGACGCCGCCGCACCCTCCGAAGCGTATACCAACTGCTTCCAGAACCTTGCCATGAACGGCGGCACGGTCGTCTATATGGGCGGCGCGGCCGTCCTGGAGACCGCTGCCCATAACGGCAGCTTCGCCATCGCCTTTGGGGATGGGTACGCCCAGAAGGATGCCGTCATGGCTGATTTCCAGGGGCTTTCCGGGAAGTAAGGACATATGGACGCCCCTACCCTGTCCTTTGTGGGATGGGGCAGGGGCGTTTCTCTGAAAAGCATATACGAGGAAGGAGAAACCAATGGAAACAAACGCAATTTTCCGAAAAAATTACGGCAGCTTCCGCCGCTTCTTCTCCATGCTGGGCAAGGCGGATTTGCCCTACCTGTGGATCATCGGCTACCTGGCAGCCAGCGCCGTCATTGCCAACGTGGGCGTCAGCACTACTGAGTACAGCGCCGCCCTCTTCGCCGGAAACGTGGGTCTGACCGCTGTGGTGCTGCCTTACCTTTTCTATCAGCTCCTTTCCCTGGTCCTGGGTTCTGTTTCCGGACTCATCAATAACCTCTGTGAGGCCCGCATGGACCGGAATCTGCGCCGGATGGTCTGGCGCAAGACGGTGAGCCTGCCCCTGCGGTTCTATGAAAACAATAACCCCAAGGAACTGCTCAGCCGTATCACTACCGATATTTCCAGCATCAGCAACCTGGTTATGAAGGTGTTCCTCCCCATATTCACCACCGCCTATGCCAGCTTCGTCATCCTCCGGAAGGTTTCCAGCTATGACGGAGCGTTGATGTGGTCCCTGGTGGCGGCGCTGCCGGTGAATATCCTCATCAGCTTTATCCTGGGCCGCCTGCAATTTGGCGTACAGGATCTCATTAACCGCCGCAATGCCGAACTGACGGCCTCCGTGGCGGAGCGGACCAATAACCTGATGCTCATCAAATCCATGGGCACCGAATCAAAAGAGGCCGGTACCGGGGAAGAGCGGATGAAGGCCAGCTACCGCGCCGCCGGGATGAACATCTGGATCACCGGGTTGGCGGTGCCTATCCAGGCAATCGCCGGGGTGCTGCAAACCATCGTTATCATCCTGGTGGGCAGGGGCTACTATGCGTCCGGCACGCTGAGCCTGACGGAATGGATCGCCTATTATGGCTTCGCCGTCCAGCTCACCAGCATCCTCAGCGGCTACTGCGGCTACTGGACCTCCTTCAAGCGCGCCCAGGGGGCGGTGGACCGGGTGAGCCAGATTATGGCAGAGCGCTCCGAGGACCTGGGGGCGGGAGATGCTATGGGTTCCCCCGCCGGAGGGATCCATTTTGAAAAGGTAGATTTCTCCTTCGGGACCAAGCCGCTGTTCCAGGGGCTGGACCTGGATATCCCTGCCGGGCGGATCACGGCCGTCGTCGGACCGTCCGGGTCGGGGAAAACCACCCTCCTGAACCTGATCGACCGGCTCTACCCCCTGGACGGCGGGTCGGTGCAGATCGGCGGAAAGGATACGGCGGAGTATTCCCTGGCGAGCTTCCGCCGCGCTTTGGGGTACGTGACCCAGGAGAGCGTCATGTATGCCGGGACCATCCGGGACAACCTGCTCCATGGGCTTGGCAGGGTCCCGTCGGATGAGGAGCTGGACGAAGCCTGCGCCGCCGTGGGCATCCTGGACTATGTCCGCCGCCAGCCTATGGGATACGGTGCCCCGGTGGGCGAGAGCGGGGCCAGCCTCTCCGGCGGGCAGAGGCAGCGGTTCTCCGTGGCCCGGGCCCTGCTGAAAAAACCGGACTGCCTGCTGCTGGATGAAGCGACCGCCGCCATGGACATCGGCGGCAAGGCGGGCGTTTGGGCCAGCATCCGGCAGGCTATGGCGGGAAAGACTGTGGTCTATGTGGCCCATGACGCCCAGACCATACGCAACGCGGACTATCTGATCGTCCTGCGGGACGGCAGGGTGCAGTCCGCCGGGGAGCGGGATGAAGTCCTGGCTTCCGACCCCTACTGCCGGGAAATGATGGAAAACGGAGAGGAGGAGCGCTGATATGGTACAGAATGGTAAGGACAGGGGGCAGCAAAAGGAAAAATTCTCCTTCCGCTCCTACATCACATTTTATACCCGCTTCCCCATTCCCTGGTGGCTTTTTATCGCCTCCCTGGTGTTCAGCCTTATCAATACCGAGGTTTTCCTGGCGATTTCAAAGTATGTGATCCAGATCAATAAGGGAGAGCTTTACAACGGCGTTATCATCGGCTATGCCCTGCTGACCGTCCTCAATGCCGCCATTTCCATGGGGAGCAATATCTGCGGCGAGTACGGCATCCAGAAGGTCACCCTCCGGGCCAGGAAGCTGCTGTGGGACAAGATTCTCCATCTGCCCATGCGGGAGGTGGAGCGCCGCCAGCCCTCGTCCCTGATCTCCGGCGTGGTCAACGATATTACCCAGGCCAGCGCGGTGATCCATATGGTCTTCTCCACGGTGGCTTCCGTTTATGGCTTTGTCCGCTGCTGTGTGGAGATGGCCCGGTTCAACGCGAAGCTCTCCGCCTATATGCTGCTGCTGGTCCCTCTGGCCATCGGCGTGTTCGCCCTGGTGGGCCAGCTGCAGTACCGTATGATGCTACGGCGGTACGAGAGCCTGAATACCATGACGGAGTTCTTCTCCGAGCATATTTCCGCCGCCAAGCATGTCAAGGCCCAGGCCATGGAGGAGCTGGAAACGGAGGAGGGCCTGCGGGCCATCGACGAGCGGTACCGGGCGGACGTCTACTACGCCTTTATGGAGGTTTTGCAGGTGTTCTCCAATACGCTGTACACCTCCATCGGCAGCATTGCCATCGCCCTGTTCGGTTCCGATATGATCCGCAAGGGACAGATGCCGGATACGGGCATCAACGACTTTACCACCTATAAAAGCCGGGTGGATCAGTATCAGGCGGAGGTTCTGACTCATTACCAGACCCTCAAGGGCACCCAGGGCGCTATGCAGTATGTGGGCGTTCTCCTGGACGGTCCGGAGGAGGATCCGGACGCCGGGTACGACCTGCCGGAGGGCCAGCCGGAACAGGATATCGTACTGGATCGGGTGAGCTTCGGCTACGTTCCCCAGCAGCCGGTGCTCCACGACCTGAGCCTCACCATCCCCGCCGGGAAGACCACCGCCATTATTGGAAACAACGGCTGTGGCAAGTCCACCCTGCTCAAGCTGCTCCAGGGCGTCTATCCGCCGGACAGCGGCCGGGTATGGCTGGGGAAAACCGCTATGGACGAGGTGAAGCTGGCCCAGCTGCGCCGCCGGTTCGGCTGCGTTCTCCAGCATAACCCCTGGTTCTCCGGCTCTGTCCGTGATAACATAGCCTATGGTGAAAAGGAGGCGGTATCGGATGAAGCCATCGCCGGGGCCGCAAGGCTGGCGGATGCGGATGGCTTTATCCGCCAGCTGCCCCAGGGATATGATTCTGATGTAGGCATGGGCGGGGCGCTGCTCTCCGGCGGGCAGCGCCAGCGGGTGGCTATCGCCCGGACGCTGCTGTCCGACCCGGATTATCTGCTCATGGATGAGGCCGGGGCCAGTCTGGACCACAAGAGCGATATGACCATCTTCCGCACCGTCCGGGAGCATATGAAGGGCAGGACCATCGTGGTGGTGGCCCACGACATGCGCTCGGTCATGGAGGCGGATTATATCATCGTTCTGAACAGCGGGTCCCTGGAAGCGGCGGGCACCCATGAGGAGCTGCTGAAAACCAGTCCTACTTATCGCACCTATCTGGAGCTCCAGGGCTGCGCCCTGGCGGGAGAGGAGGTCAGCCGATGAAACGCTTTACCATCATTTTTTCCATCCTGCTGGCGCTGGGCTTTGGCACGGTGCTGGCCTATGTGGCGGCGTCGCCGGAGTTCGTCCCGCCCTCCCAGCTCATCGGCGAGGGGGAGGACCCCGACGCCCCCATCTGGGATATGACCATGGATGAGGTTTTGGCGGAGATCGCGGCCCGGGGGCTCATTGATGACCCATCTGCCGCCATCTCCTTGGCCAGCGACGGCCTGTGCAACGATGCACGCAAGATCAGCGGCGCGGAATTTTATTGGTGGGATCTGGACAACCTGAAGGAGGACAGCCAGGAGGAGACCGCCTACAAGAGCCTGAAGGCGGAGGGATTTATTAACCTCTACGGTAACGGGCATATCGTGAGTCCTGTCCCCAACGGCCCCTTCGCACTGCTGCTGGACTTCTACGAGGGCGATGCCAAGGCGCTGGAGCAGGCGTTCCGGGCTGTTGGTCAGGCAGAATAAAAAGCGGGGAGGGTCGGATCGTGGAGATGAAAGTCCTGCTGGTGGACAGCGACCGGCAGCTATGTGCGGAATTGGTGGTCATGCTCCATATGTTTCAGTGCTTCCGGGTGGTGGAGAACGTGCAGACCGCGGAGGAGGCCATTGCGTATGTCCAGTCCAACGAGGTGGATGTTGTCTTTGCCAACCACCAGCCCGCCGATCCCCGCGTTACCAGCGGCGGGGAGCATCTGGCCGCCGTCCTGGGGCAGAGCTGCCCCCATATCCAGGTGGTGATCTATTCCAATACGTCGGAATGGGCGTACAACGCCTACCGGTGCCAGTGCGCCGGGTATCTGCTGGTTCCCTTCGATCCCCTGGCGCTCCAGTCGCTGGTCAACCGGCTGCGCTATGTGTTTGACCTTCAACAGGCCAAGCGAGAGGTGTCCAACCGCAGCATCATGATCAAGACCCGCAGCGGCTACCAGCTCACTCGGCTCAGCAACATTCTCTTCATTGAACGCAGCAACCGGAAAAACCGCATTGTCACCACTGATGGTCAGGAGATTGCGCTGCTTGGGTATACCATGAATCAACTGGAAGATATGCTGGACGGCTGCGGATTCTATCGCTGTTATCAATCCTTCATCGTCAATCTGTCCCAGGTGGCGGCTGTCCGGGCGGACAACGACGCAAAAATCTATACGATTCGCTTTAAAGACTATGAGGGAGAGATACTGCTCAGCCGGGAAAAATATGCGGAACTGGTGGCGCTTCTAAAGGGGCGGTATGCGGGGATCAATATCTGACGCTTCTTCAGACTTTGATTGCCTTTGAGAAAAAAGTCAGGAAGAGCAGTGCAGGTCTGCTGCTTTGTCCTCCCGCAGCAAGATGGTTATTATTCCTGAATTTAGAGCCTGTTTAATATCTCGGCGTGTGCGGATTGGCGAGATAGATTTTTTGTCCTGCAAGGCAAAAAGCCGCAGCAATCCTGACGGATTGTAAGGATTTTTAACGCAGTCAGGGCGGAAAATATGCCGCCAAGGCGGGCGCGAGGAGATATTAAACAGGCTCTTAGAAGCTGTACC
>CAJUQS010000020.1 GCA_910588365.1 uncultured Oscillospiraceae bacterium
GCCTTGGCGGCATATTTTCCGCCCTGACTGCGTTAAAAATCCTTGCAATCCGTCAGGATTCTGCAACAGGCGCATCGAGCGCCTGTGCAGAATAATCGTGCATGACCCCTCGATGGGGTCATTGCACGATATGGATTGCTACGGCTTTTTGCCTTGCAGGGCAAAAAATCTATCTCGCCAATCCGCACACGCTGAGATATTAAACAGGCTCTGAGAACACGTGAAAGAGTGCCCGGACAGGTTCTAGCCTGTCCGGGCACTTCATATGCTCTACGGGTGATGTTATGATGAAACAATCGGTTCCGCTCCTGGCGGTGCTCGCCGCCGCAGCCCTGCTCCTGCTGCGGCCGGAGGCCGCCTCCCAGGCGGTGGGGGACGGGCTGGCGCTCTGCGCCAGCACGGTGATCCCGGCCCTGTTCCCCTTCTTCGCGGTGGTGTCCCTGCTGCTCCAGCTGGGACTGGCCGGCAGCCTGCAGGGGCTGTGCGCCCCCTTTATGGGGCCCGTGTTCCACCTGCGGGGCGTGTGCGCCCTGCCGCTGCTGACGGGCCTGCTGGGCGGGTACCCCTCGGGGGCCAGGACTGCCGCCGACCTCTGCCGGCAGGGCCTGCTCACCCGCCGGGAGGCGGAGCTTCTGCTGGGCTTCTGCGACAACTGCGGGCCCGGATTTCTCCTGGGCTATGTGGGGGCGGGCATTCTGGGGAGCGCCCGGGCGGGGGCGTATCTCTTTCTCATTCACGTGTGCTCCGCCCTCCTGGTGGGAGCGGTCCTGTGCCGCCTGTGCGGGGACCGGGGCAGCGCCCTGCTGGGCAGCAGTCTGCCCGCCAGGGTGATCCCCTTCCCCCAGGCGCTGACCGCCGCCGTCTCCGGCGCGCTGGCCTCCACCCTGAGCATCTGCGCCTTCGTGGTGCTCTTCCGCGTCCTGGCGGCCCTGCCGCCGGTCCGGCTGCCCGTCCCCCTGCTGGGGGTCCTGGAGATGGTCACCGGCACGGCCGCCCTCGCCCCGGGGCGGGCGGGCTTTATCGCCGCCGCCGTCATGGTGGGGTGGGGCGGGCTCTCCGTCCACTGTCAGGCGATGGCCGTGGCCGCGCCGGCGGAGCTGTCCTTCCGCTGGCACTGGATCGGCAAGGCACTCCAGGCGGCCCTGTCCGGCCTTCTGGCGGCGGCCCTCTGGCCGGTCATATAGCGGTTTCCCCTACCGGTCCCCCAATCCCCGCAGCTCCCGCAGGCATTTGGGGCAGATATTCTTCCCCTTGAATACGGAGATGTCCTTGGCGCTCTCGCAGAAGATGCAGGTCGGCCGGAACTTTTTCAGCACGACGGCGGTGCCCTCCACAAAAATCTCCATGGTCTCCCGCTCGCCGATATCCAGGGTGCGGCGCAGCTCGGCGGGCAGGACAATCCGTCCCAGCTCATCTATCCGCCTCACGATGCCAGTGGACTTCATCCCGCGTCCCTCCCTTGAAAAGGCTGGGGCCTGCCGCCCCTCTGTGTGTAGGTTAACACACAATTCCCCCATTTTTCAACAGATTCCCACCAAAAAACACCAAAAATTTTTGCATGTTTCCATGCCGCCCCGCAATAGGATAGAGGGACGGCCCCGGCTGTCCAAAACAGGAGGAGCGTGATGGAATATGGCAATGGCGTGGATCTGGACGGGAATGGTGGCGGCGGCGGTGGCCTGCGGACTGCTGAACGGCACCATCGGCGCGGTGGGTTCGGCGGCGATGGAGGGCGCGGCGGCGGCGGTGGAGCTGTGCCTGAGCATGGCGGGGATCATGTGCCTGTGGAACGGCGTGATGTCCATTATGAAGGCCAGCGGCCTGATGGACGGACTCAGCCGCCTCTTCCGGCCGGTGCTCAGCCGCCTGCTGCCCCGGGCCTGCGCCGACCCGGAGACGCTGGCGGCCCTCTCGGGCAACGTGTCCGCCAACCTGCTGGGCCTGGGCAACGCGGCCACCCCTCTGGGCATCCAGGCGGCCCGCAGGATGGCGGCGGGCTGCGGCGGCCGGGCCAGCGACGAGCTGTGCACCCTGGTGGTGCTCAACACCGCCTCCATCCAGCTGCTCCCCACCACCGTGGCGGGGGTGCGCGCGGCCCTGGGGGCCCGGAGCGCCTTTGACATCCTGCCGGCGGTGTGGCTGGCCTCGGTGCTGTCGGTGACGGCGGGCCTGCTGGCGGCCAGAATTTTTTCCCGCCTCTGGCGGCGTTAGGAGGGGCGCATGGATTACTCCGCCTATCTGGTACCCCTGCTGCTGGCCTTTACCGCCCTGTTCGGCATGGGCCGGCGCGTCAACGTCTACGACGCCCTGACCAGGGGCGCGGAGGAGGGTCTGACCATCCTCCTGCGGATACTGCCCAGCCTGGTGGGGCTGATGACGGCGGTATACATGCTGCGGGCCTCCGGGATGATGGAGCTGCTGGAGGGCCTGCTGGCGCCCGTGCTGGTCCGCCTGGGCATCCCGCCGGAGACGGCGGCCATGCTGTTTATCCGCCCGGTCAGCGGCAGCGGCGCGCTGGCCATCGGCAGCGAGCTCATGGCCGCCCACGGCCCCGACTCCTACATAGGCCGTGTGACCGCCGTCATGCTGGGCAGCACGGAGACCACCTTCTACACCATTGCCGTCTACTTTGGCTCCGCCGGCATCCACAGGACCCGCTACGCCATCCCCGCCGCCCTCATCGCCGATCTCACCGGCTTCGCGGCCGCGGCCTTCGCGGTGCGTCTGCTGTTCGGGTGACGGGAGCTCCGTGGATGGAAACAAGGCCCGTCACAAAAGCGGCCTTGCCAAACGCCCCCGCTGGTGGTAAAATAGGTCCGGGCAACGCCCAATATCATCAATGGGGAGGAGCATCATGAAAAAGAATGCACGTTTTGCGGCCCTGGCGGCCGCGCTGGCACTGATTGTTTCCCTGACGGCCTGCGGCGAGAGCGGCGATCCGCTGGCCGCGGCCATGGAGAACATGAACAAGGCCTCCAGCATGGACATGACAATGGTCATGGAGATGGACATGGAAATTGGGGGTGAGAAGCTGGAGAGCAGCACCACCATGGAGACCACCGTGTTTACCGAGCCCATGCGCATGAAGATCAACATGAATGTGGATCTGGGCGGCCTCGGTACGGTGGACATGGAGACCTACGCCGAGGAGGGCGAGGACGGCGAGATCACCATGTACTACAGCGACAGTGAGAGTCAGGCGTGGATGGTCCAGACCGTCGCCACGGAGGACATGGAGCAGTACGATCTGGGCGGCAGCCTGGAGACATACATGGACAGCGCCTCCGGCTTCACCCAGGAGGGCAAGGAGACCGTGGACGGCGTGAGCGCATACAAGTACACCGGCGTGATCACCGGGGAGAAGATACAGGAGGTCATGCAGTCCTCCGGCGCGATGAGCTCCATGACCGGGCTGGACCTGGCGGACGGGGAGGAGCTGGCGGAGCTGCTTGCCGGCCTGGAGGACATCCCCGTCTCCCTGTGGATTTCCGAGAAGGAGAACTGCCCCGTCCGCTATGAGATGGACATGACCGCCGTCATGAGCGGGCTGATGCAGGCCTACGAATCCGAGGGGATCGGGGAGCCGGTGGGCATCTCCAGGATGGTACTCACCATGACCTGCGCCAACCTCAACAGCGCTGCGGAATTCACCATCCCCGAGGAGGCCAGGAACGCGGCGTAAGAGCCTGTTTATAGCAATCATCAGAATTCCTGGCAAAAGTTCGGGGGCAGCAATCACGCAAGGCTGCGCTGTCGTCTTTGGCGGGCGTCAGCCCGCCTGCATCCTTCGCCTTGCCCTGCGCGATTTCTCCTCCCCTCCTTTTTTGTCATAAATTCTGAAGATTGCTATAGAACCTGTATTCACCACTGAGGAATGCCGGGCGGTATATTTATAAACGTCAAATAACCCACAATAAAGCTTTCTTTTGATTCTTTTCTTTCTCGAAAGAAAAGAATGATTACCGTTTTAGGAGGTGTCCATGAGCGGAATCTTATATCTGGTTGCCACGCCCATCGGGAATCTGGGGGATTTAAGCCCCCGGGCCGCCGAGACCCTGGCCGGGGCGGACTTTATCGCCGCCGAGGACACCCGGGTGACCATGAAGCTGCTGAGCCATCTGGAGCTGAGAAAGCCCATGGTCAGCTACCACCAGCACAACCGGGCCTCCGCCGGTCCGGCCATTCTGTCCCGGCTGCTGGCGGGGGAGAGCTGCGCCCTGGTCACCGACGCGGGCACCCCGGCGGTCAGCGACCCGGGGGAGGATCTGGTGCGGCTGTGCGGGGAGAACGGCGTCACCGTGCAGTCCATCCCCGGCTGCTGCGCCCTCATCTCCGCCCTGGCTCTCAGCGGCCTGCCCACGGGGCGGTTCACCTTTGAGGGCTTTCTGCCGGTGAACCGTGGGGAGCGCCGGGAACGGCTGAGGGAGCTGGCCGGGGAGGAGCGGACCATGATCTTCTACGAGGCCCCCCACAAGCTGCGGGGAACCCTGGAGGACCTGTACGAGGCCTTCGGCGGTCGGCGCGCGGCGCTGTGCCGGGAGCTGACCAAGCTCCACGAGGAGACGGTGCGCACCACCCTGGATCAGGCCGTCCAGCTCTACCGGGAGAGGGAGCCCCGGGGGGAGTACGTGCTGGTCCTGGCCGGGGCGGAGCCCCGGGATAGGGGCGCCGTCTCCCTGGAGGAGGGGGTCGCCCTGGTGCTCTCCCGGCGGGAGGCCGGGGAGCGGATGAAGGACGCGGTCCGGCAGGTGGCCGCGGATACGGGCCTCTCCCGCAACGAGCTGTACGAGGCGGCCCTGAAGGCGGCCAACCGGTAGGCCATCCGGCATCCGGACAGGCTTCATCCGGCCCGGGGCGGACGCCGCTCCGGGCCGGATGCTTCCCTTTTTTGCCGCGGATTTGGGCATATCCCCAGTTTTTGGGCGGACCGCGGTCAGTAATTTTGACAATTTTCCTGATTCCCCCTTGCGCGCCGGGGAAATTCCTGCTATACTGGAATCGGAAAAAGCTCATATAATTTCGCGGGGATGGCGCGAAAGTGTCTACGGGGCCGCCTTCCGGCCCGGCTATGAGTGTTCAGACAGTCAGCGGGGACTGTCTGGGCGCTTTTTTCATGCACGCAACGAGGAAGGAGCGATTACTATGACGACGATTTTGAGAGGAAACATCATCCACGCGCCGGCCTTCGGCACACTGGAGACCATCCCCCGGGGGTACCTGGTCCTGGAGGACGGGATCATCCAGGGCGTCTTCCCCGATCTGCCGGAGCGGTACGGCGGCTGTCCTGTGGAGGACTGCGGCCAGGCCCTGATCATGCCCTCCTTCGCGGATCTCCACCTCCACGCCCCCCAGTACCCCATGCTGGGCATGGGCATGGATCTGCCCCTGCTGGACTGGCTGGACACCTACACCTTCCGCACCGAGGCCCGGTTCGAGGACACGGACTACGCCCGCCGGGTCTACCGCCAGCTGGCCCGGGAGCTGATCGCCTGGGGCACCACCCGGGTGGCCATGTTCTCCTCCCGCCACACCGACGCCACCCTCATCCTCATGGAGGAGCTGGAGAACGCCGGCGTCACCGGCTATGTGGGCAAGGTGAACATGGACCGCAGCAGCGGCCCCGCCCAGGAGGGGACGGAGGAGTCGGTCCGGGAGACCCTGCGCTGGCTGGAGAACTGCCATTTCGCCCATATCAAGCCCATCCTGACCCCCCGCTTCACCCCCTCCTGCTCCGACGGGCTGCTGGAGGCGCTGGGGAAGCTGGCGGCGGAGCGGAATCTGCCCGTCCAGTCCCACCTCTCGGAGAACACCGGCGAGATCACCTGGGTGCGGGAGCTCCACCCGGACTGCGGCCAGTACTGGGAGACCTACGACAAGTACGGCCTGTGGAAGCCCGGCACCCTCATGGCACACTGCGTCTACAGCGACCGGCGGGAGCAGGAGGCCATGGCCGGGAGCGGGGTGTGGGCGGTCCACTGCGCGGCGTCCAACCTGAATCTGTGCAGCGGCACGGCCCCGGTGCGGGAGCTGATTGCCCGGGGCGTCCATGTGGCGCTGGGCTCGGACATCGCCGGGGGCGACCAGCTGGCCATGAGCAGGGCCGCCGTCATGGCCATCCGCGCGTCCAAGATCCGGCGGATGGAGGCGGGCGGCGATTTTCTCACCGTCCCGGAGGCATACTATCTGGGCTCCACCGCCGGGCACCTGTACTTCGGCGGCGGCGCGGGCTTCGAGATCGGACACAAGCTCCACGCCATCGTGGTGGACGACTCCTCCCTGCCGGAGCCCGCCAGGGAGCTGACCCTTGCGGAGCGGTTCGAGCGGTCCATCTACCTCATGGAGAAGGAGCATATCCGCGCGGTGTACAGCGAGGGCAGGCTCCTCCCCCGCCCCGCGGACGGCAGGTGACGGCCCGGGAAGGGCGGCGAGAAGAGCCTTGCTTTTCCCGCCCTTCCCGGCTATAATAGAACCCATCTGATAATCAAAGGAGAACCCCCAATGATAAAACACATCGTCATGTGGAAATTCAAGCCCGGCAAGGAAGCGGAGATGAACGAATTCCTGGACGGCCTGCGCGCCCTCTTCGGCGTGATCCCCCAGATCAAGGCCCAGGAGGTGGGCGTCAACTGCGCCCCCGGCAACTACGACGCGGTGCTCATCTCCACCTTCGACTCCCTGGAGGATCTGGCGGCCTATAAGAGCGACCCCCGCCATGTGGCGGTGTCCCGGCTGTGCAGGTCCATCCGGGAGGACCGGGTGGCCGTGGACTGGGAGGTGTAGGCCCATGGCCCTTCGATTGGACAGCTTCAATCTGACCGAGCTGGCGGCCAGGCCGGAGGACGCCTTCCGGCTGGCCAGCCTGGCCATGGCGGAGGGGCAGCGGATCCCCGGCTACGGCGGGGACTGCTACCGCTTCCGCATGGGCGACGCGGCGGCGGTGATCCGCACGAAGGGGGACCCGGCCACCGGCGAGGAGGAACTGCTGGGCATGGACACCCACGCCGCCAGCGCCTGCCTCTGGACGTGCCGGGTGGTGCGGGACGTGACCCCGGCGGGGGCGGACCCCATGAGCCGCCGGCTGCTGGTGCGCTGCGGCGAGGGGGAGGACCGGGCGGTGGTGGACGTGCTCTGCCCGGAGGTCCTGCCCGACATCCGGGAGGGGGACGAGCTGCGGCTGAACATGGCGGGCTTCCCCCTGCGCGTCAGCTACGATCCGGAGGCGTGCCCCGGCGTAGTGGAGGCCCAGGAGGACACGGTCCTGCTGCAAGGGACGGTCAGGGACGCCAAAATCGGGGAGACCTTTTTGGGGATGGAGCCCCTGACCAGGTTCCTCAGCGTCACCGTCTCCACCCCCATGGGGGATGTCGAGCTGTGCCACCCCCTGGAGATGGTGCCGGAGGCCCAGAAGGACTGCGTCCGGCCCGGGGCGTCGGTGTCCGCCCACTGCGTCCTCTCCGGGGACGCGGCGGTGGGGGAGTACGCCGGCGGCGTGGTGTTTGACATGGGGCGCAATCTGGCGCTGCTGGCCCGCTTCTTCCGGGAGGGCGGCGTGGAGCGCCTGGTGCCCATCCTGCGCTCCGACTGCGCCTGCACCTTCCTGGAAAACCGGCAGGAGGGCGCGGAAAACGCCCTGGCGCTGCTGGAGCTGGTGCGGCAGGAGCTGTCCCAGGCGGATCTGAACCACTGCGCAGAGGGGACCGTCACCAGCGGCGCCGGGCGGGGGGACGCCTGCCTGCTGCTGGGGAACGGCCGGGGGGAGTGCGTCTTCCTCTGCCGCCTGGAGCTGGACAGCCTGTGCCGGGTGCGGGAGCTGACCATCACCAGCGACCCGGACTGCGAGTTCGAGCTGAAGGCGTGACATACGGCGGACAGAGGCGGCGGGAGCGGTTCAATCCCCTCCCGCCGCCCTTTCGCGCGCCGGCGGCTTCCGCCGTATCTGCCCGCAAAAATGGTATTGCAAAAAGAAATATCGTGGTGTATAATCCAAGCTGGAAATTTGTGAACGCGGATGTTTTTGTGAAAGAGGTGGCTGCTGTTGGATGACACCAAAATCCGAATCATGTCCGCGGCGATGAAGGCTGTGCGGCAATACGGCCTGGAGGGAATGCGGATTCAGAATGTCAGCGATCTGGCCGGGATTTCCCCCGGGGCCCTGTATCGATATTTTGAAAGCAAGGATCAGCTGATCATTGAGTGCTTCACGTATGTGGACAGGCAGGCGGCGGCGATTTTTGAGCAGCTGAGTTTTAACCCGCTGACCATGCTGGTCGATCCCATCGGTGCGGTGAAGAAGCTGTGGCTGCCCTACTTCCGGTTCTGGGTGGCACACCCGGACGAGACCGTATTCTATCACCGCTTCCGGGACAGCGCCTTCTTCCCCAAATATGACAGAAACCGGGATGTGGGCTATTTCAGCGTCTTCACCGGTATGGTCCGGAGCTTCAAGGAGGTCTTTCCAGGGCTGGACCGCATGAACCAGGACCTGCTGTGGCTCCACATCCTCACATCCACGGTGATGTACGCCAAATACGTGGCGGAGGGGGTCCTCCCGGCCAACCAGGAGACCGAGGATGCCGTCTTTCAGCTGCTGACCAGCGGCCTGAGCGCCTATCTGAAGCCGGAGAAGGCGCAGAGGAAACGGGGCGTCAGGAAGCGCACCGCCGGCGGGTGACCCGCCGTGTCGAAATATATACAGACAGCTGCGCACCGATGCGGAGCTGTCTGCGTAATATGAAGTAAATAAACATTTACTCCGGCTTCCGGTAATGGCGGATCCGGGCCTCGGAGGGGAGCGGCGGCAGTTCCCGATCGCCCGCTCCCAGCCAGTTTCAGGCAGCTCGAAGGAGGAAGATAACAATATGGAAAAGATACTGATTGTTGACGACAGCCATTTGCAGGCGGTCCAATTGAAAGCGATTTTGGATGAGGAATATGATGTCACCATTGTGCAGACAGCGGAGGAGGGGCTGTCCCGGGCGAGCTCGGAAAAGTTTTCCCTGATCCTCTTGGACGTGGTGATGCCGGGGATGGACGGCTTTACCCTGCTGAAAAAGCTTCAGGAGGAGATCATCACCCAGAGCGTCCCGGTTATCCTGATCACCAGTCTTTCTGATGTGCAGAACGAGCAGCACGGCCTGATTCTGGGTGCGGTGGACTACATTGCAAAGCCCTTCAATCCCGTAATCGTCAAGGCGAGGGTCAACACCCACATCAAGCTGTACAAGTACCGGAAGCAGGTGGAGCTCCAGTCTCAGATTGACCAGCTGACAGGGGTTGCCAACCGGAGGCAGTATGACCGCCACAGCGCGCTCAAATGGACCGAGGCGGCCCGCCTGCAGGTCCCTCTGTCCATTTGTATGTTTGATATTGACCACTTCAAGGCATATAACGACACCTTCGGACATCCCGCCGGCGACAAGGTCATCGCCGCCGTGGCGAAAACCGCCTCCTCCCATTTGCAGCGCAGCACGGACTTTTTCGCGCGCTACGGGGGCGAGGAGTTTGTGGCGCTCCTTGTGGGCGACAGGTCCGCCCAGGCCTTTGAGCAGATGAAGAAAATCCGGAGGGCTATCCAGGATCTCCATATTCCCCACGCTCCGTCCGTGGCGGAGTGGGTCACGGTCAGCATCGGGGGCGTCACCACCATTCCGCAGGAGAAGCACTCCTATGAGCTGATGCTGAAAATCGCGGACACCTCCCTGTATGACGCAAAGCGGCTGGGGCGGAACAGGGTTGTCTGGGTCGATAAAAATATGAAGCAGCTTCAGGAAAACTAGCGCATCTCTGCCGGCTGCGAGGCAAACCAGAAAGGACATATTTGTGAAATTCTTTGATTTATTTAGAAAAAAGGCGAACGAGGAGCCTGTAAACGCCCCGGAGGAGGACGGCGGGGAGGAGCTGGAGATCTATTCCGGTATGCGGGTAGAGGTGACGACGGAGGAGGGCCGGCTGATCTTTGTGGCGAAGCTGCTGGGCCTGCGCGGAAACCAGGCGGAGCTGCACCAGTATTCCGAGGCCGGGATTGCCCTGCCGGAGGAGCCGATCCATGTCCGGATTCGGGGATACAGCGACCGCGACAGAAAAGCGGTCTATATGGAGGGGGACATCTCGCCCAGGCCCAACCACATCTGGCAGGTGGAGGGGCTGACGCTGGTTCAGGTTGGAAACGACCGCGCCTTTTTCCGTCTGGACACCAACCTGGACGCGTCCGTCACCATGTTCAGCGGGCTGCAGAGCGGCGAAAAGCCGTGCAGGCTGCTGAACATCAGCGTGGGCGGCGCTTTTATCAGCTCCCAGTTCCAGTACCACAGGGATGACAAGTTCATGCTGAAGGTGAAGCTCCTGGAGGACCGTCCGGAGTCCGTGATGTTCTGTCAGGTGCTGCGGGTCATAGAAAAGGAGGGCGCCAACACCGAGTATGGCTGCCAGTTTCTGGAGCTGACAGAGGCGGACCAGGAGAAGATTACCCGGAATATCTTCGCGGCCCAGCGCCAAAAGCGGGGCGGCACCCCCCCTCCCAACAGAAGATAACGGCTATTTGCACGCTGAGGCGGCAGGGATATCCCTGCCGCCTCAGCTCGTGGAAGAAGGCTTGTCCGGAAGGCCCCCAGCGGGGCAGGACGCCGGAGACGCGGGGCGGGCCCGCTGCCCGGGCCCGCCCCGTTCCCCTTGACTTTTCCAATTTCTGTATGTAAAATAAAGCAAGCTTTACAATTCGTGACAAAAAAGGAGGGGAGGACAAAGCGTACAGGGCGAGGCGGAGGACGCAGGCGGGCTGACGCCCGCCAAGGACGACAACGCGGCCATGCGCGCTTTCTACCCCCGAGCTTTTGCCAGGAATTCTGATGATTGCTATAATAATATGTAGGGTTATACCCTTTTTGCGGAGCGCCTCCCGGCGCTCCCGAAGCGCAGAATATCAAGAGAAAGGGAGTCAGGCTGAACCCATGACCAGAAGAATGAAGCGGCGCCTGCTTGCGCTGGCCGCGGCGGCTATGCTTGCGCTGTCTGCCTGTGCCCCGGAGGGTACCGCGCCCGCCCCTGAGGACGGGGCGCTGACCTGGGGAACCTGGGGCGCCTACGGAAAGTACAAAAAATTTTTGGATCTGCTGGCCGAGACCTACCCTGAGGTGGAGCTGGAGTTTATCTCCTATACGGGCGGCAACGCCACCGGCTACAGCTGGGCCCAGATGCGGGCCGACGATATCCCCGATATCTTCATCACCTCCCAGATATTGGATGAGGAGCTGGCCAGTGAGCGTCTGGCGGACCTGTCCGGCTATGACTTTATCAACGGCTTCTCCACGTCCATTCTGGACCAGGTGTCCATTGACGGCGGGATCTACCTCCTGCCCACCAGCAACGCCATATACGGCGTCTACTACAACAAGACGCTGATGGAGGAGCACGGCTGGCAGGTGCCGTTGAATATCGGCGAGCTGGAGGCCCTGTGCGCCGAGATCCGGGCGGCGGGGCTCATCCCCGGCGTGGTGGGCACCCAGCTCACCGGCGGGCCCTTCTCCGCCGTGTTCAACCTGGCCAAGACGGACTGGCTCACCACCCCGGAGGGCGTGAGCTGGGAGCGGGCGTTCCTGGACGGGGACGCCGCGGCGGAGGGCATGTGGGAGGGGACCATGGACCTGGTCCAGCGGTACATCGACTGCGGCATGTTTACCACCGACCCGGAGGACCGGGGCAACCCGGAGCTGATATTGGACTATCTGGGAAACCGGAAGTCCGTGTTCTGTACGGCGGTGCAGACCGTCAACATCACCGAGCTCCCGGAAACCGGCGACCAGCTGGGCCTGATGCCCTACATCGGCCTGGACGGCAGCAAGAACGTCTACATGTACAACCCCTCCAGCTATTTCGGCATCAGCAGGCGGCTGACCGAGCCGGGCAATGAAAAAAAGCTGGAGGCCGCGGTCAAGGTCTTCTCCCTGCTCTACTCCCCGGAGGGGCAGGCCACCTTCCTGACCGAGGAGACCCCCTGCGTGATGAGCGTACTGGGCGGCGTGGAGGTGAATCCGATGATTCACGACGCGCAGCAGGCCCTCTGGCACGGCCGGGCGTTCCCCATGACCTACACCGGCTGGGAGGGGGTGCTGGCCGACATGGGGCAGGCGTACAAGGAGTGGTTCCGCGGGGAGGAGGGCGTGGACGGCTCCGGGTGCATCGCCCGGATGGACGCGCTTCAAAAAAGCCACCTGAACGATACCGGCCAGCTGTATTTCTGTGAGAGCACGGCCGATTTCACCCTGGAGGAGACGGCGGAGCTGATCGGCAAGGCGCTGGGCGCCGCCGCCGGGGCGGACGCGGCCATGATCCCCCTGGGCGCGTTCCACGACGGCGCGGAGCTGCGGGCCGGCATCACCGGAAAGCTCTACGCCGGGAAGATCAACGGGGATATTGCCGCCACGATCACCCCCGGCTATGAGGGGGAATACGCCCTGCTGACCATGACCGGAGCCCAGGCGAAGGAGCTGGCCCGGGCGGGATTTGACGCGAACGGGGACGGCAATCCATTCCCCTACGTGCTGGTGACCCGGGGCGGGGCGGAGCTGGCGGACGACGCGGTCTGCCAGGTCGCGTTCGTGATGAACGGGTACACCGAGGCGGCGGGCGAGGCCTATTCCGTCCAGGTGCGCAAGGAGTCGATCAGAGGGATCCTGCGCGACTATCTGGCGGAGCAGAAAACCGTCTCACCGGACGGAAACCCCTGGGAGTAGGAACCTGTATTCACAGGCGGCGTTCAACGCCTGTGAATACAGGTTTTAAGGGGGAGAAAGGATTTCTCTATGAGAAGAAAGACATGGCTTGCCCCGCTTCTGGCGGGCCTCGTGCTGCTGGCCGGCTGCGGGGAGGGACCGGCCGCGCGCCCGGAGGCGGACGGCGGGCGGGAGACGGTCACAGTCGCTCTCTGGAGCGACCAGCTGACCGAGCGCTATGGGACCTATCTGCGGGAGACCTTCCCGGAGGTGGACTTCAGCTTCTATGTGGCCACCAACTCCACGGATTTCTACCGCTTCAAGGAGAGACACGGGGATCTGCCGGATATCCTGACGGTCCGGCGCTTTGCCCTGCGGGACGTGGCGGACTGGCGGGACTCCCTGCTGGATCTCAGCGACTCCCAGCTGGCCAACACCTTCCCCCAGTCCTACCTGCGCAGCTATACGTACAGCGACGGCACCGTGAACTGGCTGCCCGCCTGCGCGGAGGTGGACGGCATCCTCGTGAACAGGGAGCTGTTGGAGGAAAACGGCATCAGCCTGCCCACGGACGATCAGACCTTCCTGGACGCCTGCGCCGCCATAAAGGAGCTCGGGATCCGGCCCTTCCAGTCCAATTTTGAGGCGGACTATACCTGCATGGAGATTTTGCAGGGGCTCTCTGTGTCCTCTCTGACCTCCCAGGCGGGCCGGGAGTGGCGGCAGCGCTATGAGAGCGGTCAGACGGATGAGCTCAGCGAGGATGTGTGGCTGCCCGTCTTTGAGCGGATGCTGGACTTCATCGGCTATGCGGGAATCACGCGGTCCGATCTGGAGGGCGATACCGCCGAAATCTTTGACGACTACAAAAGCCGCCGGACGGCGATGATCCGGGGCACCTGCGACGAGGCTGTCAAGTATGGGGCCGAGGAGGGAACGGTGATGATCCCCTACTGCGGGGAGGCGGAGGAGAACAGCTGGTATCTGACCTACCCCGCCTTCCAGGTGGCCGCCAGCGCCGGGGCGGAGGAGAGCCCGGCGCGCAAGCAGCTGATTTTTGATATCATGGAGGCCATGCTCAACCAGGAGGGCCTCCGGCATATTGCCACGGGCGAGAACATGATCGCATACAATAGGGGTGTGGAGCTGGCGTTCTCGCCGCTGCTCGCCCCCATGCAGTCCTGTCTGGACAGCAACCGCCTGTACATCCGTCTGGCCTCCGCGGACATGTTTTCCGCCTCCAGAGAGGTGGTCCAGGGGATGATCACGGGGGAGTATTCCGATGCCCGCTCGGCCTACGACGCCTTCAACGAGGCGATGAGGGCGGACGGCGGCGCGGCCCCCGCGGCGGCCCATATCGGCACCGGCTACGCCTACGCCTTCCGCCCCGACGGCGGCAGCCAGGCGGCCTCCGCCGTCATGAACACCCTCCGGGAGGAGCTGGGGACCCAGCTGCTGGTGGGCCAGTCGGTAAACGTGGCCGGGAACATCGCCGCCGGGGACTATACGGAGGCGGAGCTGGGGTTTCTGACCATGGGGGAGACGGTCGATATCCTGCTGTGCCGGATGACGGGCGGACAGCTGTATGCGTATCTGGACGGCGTTCTGGCGGCGTCCGGCCGGCGGGGGGCCGTTGTCAACGACTCCGCCCTGTACGTCTCCAGCGGTTTTGAGATGGAGATCCGAAGGACGGAGGATGGCTACGCCCTTGACCGTCTGACCGCCGGCGGGGAGGAGCTGGAGCGGGAGAGCACCTACTCCGTGGCCGTGCTGGGCAATGAGACGCTGATGCACAAGGACCTCCTGGCGGCGGCGGGCGTCACGGACTACACGCGATCGGACAGGGCCTACAAGCAGATCCTTGTGGACCGCCTGGCCGGGGGCGGTCAGCTGGCCGGCCCCGCGGACTACATCACACTGAAATAGAAAAAAGTGAAAGGGGGCGGGCGGAATGAAGCCAAACAGAAATTGGCGCGGCGGACTGCTTCCGGCGTCGCTGGTGCTCTGCCTGCTTCTGTTCCTGCTGGTGGGCGGCCTGTATTTTACCAGATACCTCCAGGATCAGATTTTTAAGGAGCGGACCACGCAGCTCAACGAGATCACGTCACAGGTGCGCGTCAACCTGGGAAACGCCCTGGATTCCCACTGGAACTACCTGACGGCCGCGGTGAACGCGCTGGAGCGCCGTGCCTTTGACGTGACCGGGGATACGGCGGAAGTCATCGGGGATCTGGAGCAGCTGTTGGAGATGGAGTCCTACAGCTCCATGCTGATGCTGCTGGACAGCCAGGGGAACTGCTACGACGCGGCGGGGAAGCACGGCGTCTGGTCCGACATCGATCGCATCTCCGGCGGGGAGGAGCGGTATACCTTCATCTCCGACAGCTACATCTATCAGGGCAGCTACTGGGCCTTTGTGCAGAAGCTGGACATCCCCATCCGTGCGGCAAACGAGAGCGTCAGCTTCACCCACGCGATCCTGCTGAAGGACGTCCATACGCTGTCCGGGTACTACGACAGCGGCGCCTATGGCAGCCAGAACGAAACATATATCCTCAAGCGCAACGGTACGCGGATGTACGACGATCCCTCCAGCGGGAATACCATTCAGGCGTACAATGTGCTCAAGGTCCTCGAGGAGATGGAAGGGCAGGCGATCACCGATATCCAGGCCGCTCTGGCGGAGAACGACACCATCAGCACCGGCTTCCGGTACGGCGGCGTTGAGTACTACTACTGCCTTACATCGCTGGAGGAGTACGACACGCTGCTCCTGTTCCTCATACCGGCCCGGTTCGTGGCCTCCGGCACCGTGGAGATGGTGGGGGCCGTCATCCGTATGCTGCTGATCCTGTCTGCGGTCCTCCTGGCACTGCTGATTCTGGCGGCGGTGTCCATCACGCGCAAGCAGAGCAGCGACCGCCTGTTCCGCCAGGAGCAGGAAAACCTGCGCCGCCAGGAGGAGATGAACGCGCAGCTGGAGGAGTCCAACGCCATGCTTGCCCGCTCCAAGGAGACGGCGGAGCAGGCGTTCCGGATTGCGGAGGAGGCAAACCGGGCGAAGAGCTCCTTCCTGTCCAACATGAGCCACGACATCCGCACACCCATGAACGCCATCGTGGGCTTCGCCGCCCTGCTGGCCCGGGACGCGGAAAACCCGGAAAAGGTGCGGGAGTATACCAAGAAGATCACATCCTCCAGCCAGCACCTGCTGGGGCTTATCAACGACATTTTGGATATCAGCAAAATTGAGGCCGGCAAGACGGTTTTGAACCTGTCGGACGAGAACATCGTGGATCTGATTGAGAACATCGACTCCATTATCCGCCCCCAGATGAAGGCCAAGGGGCACACCTTCGAGGTCTATAGCAGGGAGCTGAAGCACGAGCATGTGGTGATGGATAAGCTCCGCCTGAACCAGATTCTGCTGAATCTGCTGTCCAACGCGGTGAAATACACGCCTGAGGGCGGCCGTGTCACCCTGACGGTCCAGGAGCTGCCCCAGCACACCAAGCGGCTGGCCCGCTTCCGGTTTATTGTGGCCGACAACGGCTACGGCATGAGTCCGGCGTATCTCCAGAAGATCTTCCAAGCCTTCACCCGGGAGGAGGACAGCGTCACCAACAAGATCCAGGGGACGGGGCTGGGAATGGCCATTACCAAGAACCTGCTGGATCTGATGGGCGGCGCGATTTCGGTGGAGAGTGAGAAGGGGAAGGGCTCCACCTTTACGGTGGATCTGGAGCTCCATGTCAGCGAACAGGCCATCGACCAGGGCTTCTGGCAGAAGCTCGGCATTACCAGGCTCCTGGCGGTTGACGACGAGGAGGTCATCTGCCAGAACATCCAGATGACCATGGAGGGCACCGGCGTAGCGGTGGACTGCGCGCTGGATGGCCGGACGGCCGTTCAGATGGTGAAGCAGTCCGACCAGGAGGGGCGGCTCTATGACGTGGTCCTTCTGGATTGGAAGATGCCGGGAATGGACGGCGTGGAAACCGCCCGGCGCATCCGCGAGGAGATTCCAAGGGAGGTCCCCATCCTGATTCTAACCAGCTACGACTGGCCGGACATTGAGGAGGAGGCGCGGGCCGCCGGGGTGGATGCTTTCCTGCCCAAGCCCTTCTTTCTCACCAGCTTCCGTCAGAAGGTGGACTCCGTGCTGGGCCGCGCGCCGGAGCTCCGGGAGGAGGAGATCGGCGAGCGGAGCATCCTGGAGGGGATGCACATTCTGGTGGCGGAGGACAACGATATCAACGCGGAGATTCTCCGCGAGCTGCTGGACATGGCGGGCGCGGCCTGCGATATCTGCGAGAATGGCCGGCTTGTGGCGGACGCCTTTGAAAAGTCCGTTCCCGGCCAGTACCAGCTGATCCTGATGGATGTGCAGATGCCGGTGATGAACGGCTATGAGGCCACCCGGGCAATCCGGGATCTGAGCCATCCCCTGGCGCGGACAATCCCCGTCATCGCCATGACGGCCAACGCCTTTGCCGAGGATATCCGGGACGCGCTGGAGGCCGGCATGAACGCCCACGTGGCCAAGCCGATTGACATGGCCGTGCTGGAGCAGACCGTCAAGACGGTGCTGGAGGCACGGCAGGACGCGGACGAGGCGGAGTGACAGCTGCGAAAGGAGAGGGAGCCCCGCACCGGAGGACTGGTGCGGTGCTCCCTGGCTTCAGATTTGTCCATTTGGCCGAGATATTGGCCCGTTCGGCCGAGATAATAACATTCCATTCTGCCGCAAAGTCCTCTATTCTTAATTTAAAGGAGGGGGATTCTTGTGGATATTTCAAAAGATATGTCAAAAAGATTAAAATCCTGCCGCGAAAAAGCGAACTTGTCCCAGAGAAGGTATGCGCAGAAATTGGGCGTGGCAAAATCTACTCTGCAAAAGCTGGAGGAGGGTGAGCCCGTCTCCAGTCAAACCTTTCAGCATGTAGCAGACCATCTCGGATTGGAATTGATTTTACAGTCCCGGTTACAACAGGAGGACCATGTCACCGTGGACGGGCTGATTGTGAGATTCCTGAACGATCTGAGTGTATGTGAGCTCTCCGCCAGCAAGCGCGAGGGGGTGGAGACGGCTATGACGGCAATCAGGTTCCTTTTGGAAGCAAAAGATTAAGTTTCTTTTTATTTGTTTAATTGGAACGTCTTCCTGATATGGAGTTCCTGGCGCTATGGGCGGCAGGCTGACTGAAAAAGAAAAGTTCCTGGAGCCTCCATGGTTCCAGGAACTTTTTGTAGATATCAGCGCTTGCTGAACTGAGGCGCGCGGCGGGAAGCCTTGAGGCCGTACTGAAATTCTCTGATTGCTGTTTTTCCTTGATTTTACGGGCTTTCCCGGCTTTTTATTGTTCAGTTATCCTATGTGAGAACCACGAAAAATAGCAATTTCTTAATCATCGGCGGCCTGATGGAAAGCGCCATTTACCACGCCAAACAACTCCTCTGGCTTATTATACTTCACCTTTGCGTAGATGTCCATAGTTGTTTTGCTGTTTTCATGCCCTGCAAGGTACTGGACAGTCTTAGGGTCCACCCCGGAATACAGCAGGTTGGTGATATAGGTGTGGCGCAGCAAATGTGGTGTCACATGGAAATCCAGTGTATAGTGAATCTTGGGATTATTTTTCTGCGTCATCCCCAGTGACGGTGTGACGGTGTACTTGATGCTCTGCCCATTTACATATTTATAATAGTTACGCGCCTGAGTAGAGCGGACCACCACATACTGCCATACCCTTTGAAATTGTGAGGCGGATAACGGCTCCCCGTTGCTGTCGGAAATCACATATTCCGAAACAGAGGTTTCTTTGACTTCCCGCAGGCAATCTACCAAGCACTTGGGAATTGGTATGTCCCTCCGGGCTGCTTTCGTTTTTAATGTGGTAGAAATCACCGGTCGGTTATGTTCTGTGCGCCATGCTCGCCTTACAGATATGTAGGGAGTAGGTTCGTCCAGAAATACACAGTCCCATTGCAATGCAAGGATTTCTTCCCGGCGCAGACCGGAATACAATCCAAGCACAATAAACAAGTGGGGAGGAAGTCCTTTGACCGTATCCAAAAGCACCTCTACCTGCTGATCTGTCAATGCCTCTTTCTTTTTTGCGGCCTTGCCACCCTTGCCCGATATGCCCACACAAGGATTGCTTTGAAGTATTTGGCTGCGCTCTGCCGAGTAAAAAACACATTTGAGGAGCATATTCACCTTACTGTATAATCCCTCTGATTTTTTCGACAGCGGCACAAGTGCCAGCCGAATATCGTCCGCTGTAACTTCCTCCATATACATCTCCCCCAGGGGCTTGATGATATAGTTCTTCATATCAGCGGTATAACCTTTCAATGTAGCAGCGGACACTTTGGCAGACTGCATAAGCAGCCACTTCTCGCAATACTCGGCCACTGTTGGATGCTGCCGATGAAAGATAATCTCCTCCACCTGCCGCCGCGCTTCTAATTGTTTCTCATATAGTTCTTCGCAAGTGGCAGCATACAAACTCACCTGCTTGCCGTCTGCATCCATAATCCGGGTTCTGTAATATTGGATTCCTTTTAACATGATGGTTCCGTACTTTGGAATCTCAGTTTTCTTTTTAGCCATTTTGGACCTTCCTTTCCTGAAATGTGCGGCCTATGTACCTACACTCCCTTTTTATCAGAAAGTCCCAATTTAATCAAAGATACGGCCAGCGTAAAGCAAAGAGCGAGACATCCTTGCCTCGCTCTTTCTGTGTTTTCTGTTTTATCTTATACAGCATCCCATTGGGCAAATGCACCGCCCATAGCTCTCACAAGCTGATCTGGCCTATTGTATTTGACCTTGGCGTAAATGTCCATAGTGATTTTACTGTTTTCATGGCCTGCCAGATATTGGACCGTTTTGGGGTCCACCGATGAATGAATCAGATTTGTGATATAAGTATGACGCAGCTGGTGCGGTGTCACTTCAAAATCCAGGCTGTAAACAACTTTGCCATTATGGGCTGCTTTTTCTCCAAGGACCGGTGTAACCGTATGCTTTACGCGCTTTCCATCTTCATACCGGTAATAGCAGCGCTCCTTAACCGTTCTGGTAACAATATACTGCCAAAGCCGCTTGAACTGCGTATAAGACAGTGGTTCACCATCTCGATTGGCAACCACATAGTCCGAAGTGGAAGTTGCCTTTGCTGCCTTTAAGCACTCTGCCAGACAAATGGGGAGGGGAATGTTTCTCTCCGCAGCCTTTGTCTTTAACTCGGTAAGAATAACCGGCCTGTTATGCTCTGTATGCCATGCCCGTCTTACCGTCAGATATGGGGTGTCCGTATCCAGATATACAGAATCCCATTGTAACGCAAGAATTTCTTCCCGCCGCAATCCGGCATACAAGCCGATCATAACAAACACATAAGGCGGTAAACCCCGGATAGCATCTAAAAGGCGTTCTGCTTGTTCATCTGTCAAAGCCTGCCGTTCCGCTTGAGGAACACCCCCGCCCTTTGCATCCAAATACATAGTCGGATTTTCGTCAATCACATGGCTCTCTTTCGCTGCCCGGAAAATGGACTTATAAAGAATCACCACCGACTTGTAAACCGAAGCTGATTTTTTAGAAACGGGAACAAGTGCCAGCTGAATGTCATCCAATGTTACATCTGCCATCCGTTTCTGCCCCAGCTCTTTGATGATATGCCGCCGCACCTTAGATGTATAATCAGTAAGTGTGGTGGCACGAATATGAACCGACTGCATCAGCAGCCATTTTTCGCAATATTCAGTAACAGTGGGCGATTTCCGATGAAAAGTGGCATTGTCAATCTGCTCCAATGCCTCTATTTCTCTATCGTACAGTTCTTCAGGCGTTCTTGCATAAAGAGCGATGAGCTTTCCATTCGCATCTCTTATCCTGGTTCTGTAATACAGGACACCTCTTTTCATGACAGGGCCATATTCTGGAATTACAACTTTTCTTTTTGCCAATTCCGTCACCTCCTAAAAAATAATCTCCAGCGCTGTATCTTTGTTTTATCAGATATACGGGATTCCAGCAAGGATACGGAATGGGTCATGTTCTGGCACTTCGC
>CAJUQS010000021.1 GCA_910588365.1 uncultured Oscillospiraceae bacterium
CTCGCTGATGTTCATCTCCAGCTTTAAGTAGCTCAGGTCATAAATGACGGCCAGGGAGCCCGAATCAATACCGTCCACCTTGTCTCCCGCCTTCACATTTTTCTCAATGACGGTGCCCGAAATGGGGGAGGTCACGGTGTAGTTCTCCAGCGCGTCCTGTGCGCTCTGAAGGGTAAGCTGGGCGTTTTCCAGGGAGAGCCGGGCATTTTTCAGGGTAATCTCGGCGTTCTCCAGCCCCTCCTGGGCGGACGCTACCCCGTCCTTGGCAGTGGCTACTCCGTCCTGCGCGTTGGTCACGCCGTCCTTGGCGGTGTCCTGAGCCCGGTCCAGGTCATCCTGGCCGTTCTGGACGGACTCGCCTCCCAGGACAGCCAGGGTAGTCCCTTTAAAGACCAGACTGCCCACCATGATAGGCAGCTGCTCCACCTGGCCGCTGGACTGGGCGGTGACGGTTCTGCGCAGATTCTCCTGGAAGGTCCCGCTGCCGGCGCAGGAGACCTCCCCCACCGAGGCGGTGGCCGAGTTGGACGGGGTGAGCACCCCCGGGTTATCCAGACGCAGGGTCACCTGACGCACCAGGGTGCCGCCGGCCCCGGTCATGTCGGCGGGGGCCACCGACTCCACTGTGGCGGGGAGGGTCTCCATGGTCCCGGAAATGGTCACAAGGGCGCTCTGGCCGGCGGAGATGCCCTTCGCGTCGGCGGAGTGGAAGGGCAGGGTCAGCTTCAGCACCGAGGTGTCGGCGATCTCGGCGATGGGGGTGCCGGGGGAGACCATGTCCCCCTTCTGGACCAGCACCTTCTGGACCACGCCTCCCTCCGTGGCCTGGATGGTGAGGCTGCGGACGTATTTGTCCCGGTCCTGCCCGGCCTGCTCCACGCCCCGCTGGGCCTGCTCCACGCCCCGCTGGGCCTGCTCCACGTTCCGCTGGGCTTGCTCCACGCCCCGGCGGGCCTGTTCCTCGCCCAGCTTGGCCTGCTCCACGTTCAGTCTGGCCTGCTCCACGCCCTGCTGGGCCTGCTTGATGGCCGTCTCGGCGTTGTCCGCGTCCAGGCGGTAGAGCAGCGCCCCCTTCTCCACCTGGTCGCCCACCTCCACCGGGATGGCCGCCGCGGCCCGGACCACCAGCTTGGCGGCCCTGCCCCCGCAGCGGCCGCACCCGTCACAGCTGTGGCCGCAGGCGGTCTGCCGGAATATTGTCACCTCCGCAGTCCCCGGGGCGGGAAGGGCGGTAACCGTGGCAATCTGCGTCATAACAAACGCTCCTTATCCATGTCTATTTGGACGAGATCTTGCCGGAGACAGAGTAGGGTCCCCCCGCCGCGCCCACGTTGTCGTAGCCGTCCACCAGAACCTTTCCCGGCTGGTTGCCCACGGTGATATCGGAGGTGTACTCCGTCAGATCCACGACGATGCGGATGTCTTCCGCCGTCACCTGCTCCAGATCCGCCGCCGGTCCACGGAGGACCACGTCCACGGAGGAGGTGATCTTGTTGAACCGCTGGGTATCGCTCAGCCCGGTGGCCTGGATGTTGGTTACGGAGAAGTTCCGCGTCTCCACGCCGTGGAAGCGGATGGAGAGGCTGGTGGATGTGATGCCGCTGAGGTTGACACACCCGGCGGGGAGCTTGATCTCCAAAGGCCACTCGTCGTAGTCGGAGAGGAAGGAGCTCAGATCAATCTCGCCCAGGGAGATCTCCTCAATACTCTCCAGGCTGGCGGGCTCGCCGGCCACGGTGATGCTCTCATGTGCCAGCCTGCACCGGGCGGTCTCCAGGGTAGATCCCGGAGACTCCTTATACTTGACCGTCAAAGGGAGCTCCTTGGTCAGGTACACCGGGGCGGTCACCTGCACCCGGCGGTCCGAGATCCGGATATCCTCGTTTTCCACCACGTTGCCCTCGCTGTCCAGCAGCTCATAGGCAAAGTCCCGCTGCACGGTGGAGGTGGCGCCGTCCAGGTTCACCACAATCCTGGCGGATTTCACCTGGTCCACGTCCTCCACCCGGCCGCTGATGGTCAGGGTGGAGGGATCCGCCGCCATCAGATCGGACATATACATGTATCCGTCGGGCACACTGCCCTCCACGTTCACCGTCACGGGCACCTCCTGGGAATACAGGGTCACCACCTGGAGCGTCACTGCGGTCCGGGAGGCCCGCTCCAGAGTGATGCTGCTGCGGTCCACGGTGTCGGAGGTCACCAGCTCATAGGTCCTGGTGTAGGTCCCTACGGCGCTGACATCCGTCAGATCCACCTGGAGCCGGACATCGGACTTCCGCAGGCTGGTGATGACGGACCGGGAGCCGCTCAGCTTCAGATCCACCGTGGCGTCCTGTCCCTCCACCAGCATCAGGTTCCGGCTGGGCAGGGTGTCCTCCGCGCCGATGAATTCAATGGGTACACCGGGAAAATCCCGGGAGATGGTGTTCTTCTGGGCGTCGTCCACATACAGCCACAGCACGATGGCCAGCAGCAAGGACAGTGCCATGTATAAAAGCCGGTTCACCCGCTCATTCATCCGCATGTCCTCCCTCCTCCTTCCCCTTGGCCAGCAAGCTCTTCAGGCTGATGCGCTTTTTCCCGTCCGCGTCCTCTTCCGTCTCCTGCCGGGGCAGCAGCTCGTTGCGCAGCAGCTGCTCCAGCGTCTCAGTCATCAGGTGGCGCTTGAGCATCCCGCCCACGGCCACGGAGATGGACCCGGTTTCCTCGCTGACCAGCACCACAACGGCGTCGGAGTTCTCGCTCATGCCGATGCCCGCCCGGTGGCGCATGCCCAGATCCCGGCTCAGGTTCACGTTCCGGCTCAGGGGGAGCATACACCCCGCCCCCAGCACCCGGCCGTCCCGGACAATGGCCGCGCCGTCGTGCATGGGCGCCTTGACAAAGAAGATGTTCTTCAGCAGCTCCGAGGACACCTCTGCGTCCAGCTTGGTGCCGCTGCGGAGCATCTCCTCCAGCTGGATGTGCCGCTCGAAGACGATCAGCGCGCCTGTGCGGGACTTGCTCATATCGCCGCAGGCGGAAACCGTCTGGGAGATGGCGTCCTCAAGGGTCTGCCGGTCCACCTGGGGCTTGGAGAACAGCTGCAGAAACGGCAGGCGGCTGCTGCCCATCTGCTCCAGCCCCCGGCGGATCTCCGGCTGAAAGAGGATGATGAGCGCGATGACGCCCCACTGCACAATGATATGACTGATTAAGTAGTTGAGAGCCCTGAGCCGTCCGGTGGACAGCCAGAGGACGGCTACCACCACCAGGACGCCCTTGATCAGCCGGGAGGAGTTGGTCCGGCGCACCAGCAGAAGCAGCCGGTAGACCAGAAAGGCGATAACCAGAATATCCAGCACATCCCACCACTGCAGGGACAGCGCAAAGCTGCCCAGCCGCTGGGTCACGCTTGTCAACACGTCCATGAATTCTCCCATAGCGCCCCTCCATCAAAAAAGAATCCCTATAAGTATCCTTTATTTTAATCTAAGTGCGGGAAAAAAGCAACAAATTATCCAAAGGATTTTCTTCCGAAAATGTCCTTAGACTGTACAAACCAACTTTTCTTCCATCAAATATTCAAAAATCCCGGTTGACAGCCGGGATTTTCAAAACAATTTCTTGGAAATATTCACAAAAAGTTTATAGGATAGGACGGGGGCGGTCTCCCCGCCCCCGTCCTATCCTATAGCATCGCCAGAACCCGCTCCGCCTCCTCCGGGGTATTGAAAACCGAGGCGGAGAATCGCAGGGTGCCGGTCTCCGCCGTACCGGCGGTGGTGTGGGCCAGGGGCGCGCAGTGAAGCCCGGCCCGCACAGCCACGCCGCGTTCCGCCAGCCGGTCCGCCAGAGTCTCAGGGTCCGTGTCCAGTGGGACCACGCTGAGCACCGAGCTCTCCCCGCCGTCAAAGACCCGGTACCGTCCGCGCTTCCGCAGTCCCCGGGCCAGAACGGCCAGCACATCCCCCTCCTGCCGGGCGATGCGCTCCACCCCCATCCCCCGCACAAACCGGAGGCCCGCCAGCAGGCCCGCCGCGCCGTGGACATTCTGTGTACCTGCCTCCAGCCTATCCGGCAGAAACGCCGGCATTTCCTGCTGGCGGGATAGGCTGCCGGTGCCGCCCTCCAGCAGGGAGCTGGGCTCCTGGCCGGCTCCGCACAGCAGCAGGCCCGTCCCCTGGGGACCGTAGAGCCCCTTGTGGCCGGGCATGGCCACGTAGGCCGCCCCCCAGCGCTCCAGGTTCACCGGCCGGACTCCGGCAGACTGGGAGGCGTCCACCACCAGGGGCACCCCCCGCTCCCGGCAGACGGAGGCAATCTCGTCTATGGGCAGGACGTAGCCGAAGACGTTGGACATGTGGGTACAGATCACCGCCCTCACGTCCCTGTCCACGGCCCGGCGGAAGCCCTCCGCCATCTGCTCCGGATCAAAGAGCCGGCCGTTGACGATGCGCACCGACACGCCGCCGATGGCATGGAGAGGACGGGTGACGGCGTTGTGCTCATAGCCGGAGATCACCACCGTGTCCCCCGGGGCGACCAGGCTCTTGATGGCGATATTCAGGGCGTGGGTGGCATTGGTGGTGAGAATGACATTATCCGGCTCCGGTACGCCGAAAAACTCCGCCGCCTCCGTCCGGCACTGCAGCATCAGCTCCGCCGCCTGCCGGGCGGCGGGGTGGTCCCCCCGGCCGGGCGTGGTCATGGTGTGGATCGCGCCAGCCACGGCGGCCGGCACCGCGTCCGGCTTCTGCAGCGTGGTGGCCGCGCTGTCAAAATAGATCATCGCGCTCCTCCTAACAGTTGGAAAAGGGGGCCGCCCCGCAGGGCGGCTCCCCCAAATCATATGGATATTTCACTGAACGCCCCGTCACGCTCCGCGTAAAACACGCGCATCGGGAGCAGGCCCTCCGCCCGCAGGTGCTCCAGGGCCGGGGACAGGGCCCCCTCCCCGATACGCACCGCGTAGCTGCACCCGCGGTCCGTCAGTCCCATGGGGGGCCGAAAGAACCGGGCCGTGATGCCCGCCCGCTCCAGGACGCGGCTCATGCGCTGGGCATGGGTGATCGAGCGGCTCAGCAGAAGATAGTATGGCATTGCCACCGCCTCCCTGCTGGCATTCTATGACCGGCGGAGCGGATGTGTGCCTCCCCCTGCCGGGCTATCTGATGTGCCTGTACTGTGCCAGGAGCCTGTCCAGGGCTCTGCGCGCGCCGCTTCGGTTGTCCGGCGTCAGGGTTACGCCCGCCAGCGCCGCCACCTCCTCCACAGTCTGGCGGATGGACAGCCCGTCCGTGTGGAGCTTCCCCCCGGGGATATCCCTGTCGAAGTCCGCGATGCACCGGTCAATCTGCCGGGCCGCCCAGGAGCTCCTGCCCTCCAGTCTTGAGGCCAGCCGCTTGAGAATGGTCTTCTTCCGGGCGTACAGAATCACATGCCGGATCTCGTGCTTCCGGGACAGCGCACCAATGATTTCCTCAAAGCAGGCCCTGCTGGTCAGCGTCATGGGGACGATGACATTGCCGGGGCAGCGCTCCGCAATGCAGGAGAGCATGTCGAGGTTGAACCCGCGCCACATGGGGTAATCCTGAAAATCATCGGTGCGGATACCGGGCGGCAGGTTGTCCCGGATAAAACACCCCGCGTTTTCGGGGTCATACACATACGCGCCGCGCATACGGCGGCACAGCTCATAGGCGGTCTGGGTTTTTCCGGAGCCAAAGGCCCCGTTGATCCAGATAATCATGATAAGCTCCTCCTTGATAATCAAAAGCGGTGCATGGACTATGCCATGCACCGCGATTCAGAACGGGATAAAAACGGACGCCGCAGCGGCGTCTCAGCGAACAATCAGCGCCACGGCGTGGGCGGCCATGCCCTCCCCGGAGCCGGTGAAGCCCAGCCCCTCCTCTGTGGTGGCCTTTACGCTGACGGCATCAAGGGGGATCCCCAGATCCGAGGCGATATTCTCCCGCATCCGCAGGATGTAGGGCGCCACCTTCGGCCGCTGTGCCACCAGCGTCACGTCCACGTTGCCCACCGAAAAGCCGGACTCCACCAGCACAGCCGCCACCTCCCGCAGGAGCCGGCGGCTGTCGATACCCCGGTAGCGCTCGCTGCTGTCCGGGAACAGGCGGCCGATGTCCCCCAGGGCCGCCGCCCCCAGCAGGGCGTCCATCAAGGCGTGGAGGACCACGTCCGCGTCGGAGTGGCCCAGCAGGCCCCGCTCACAGGGCACCTCCACCCCGCCCAGCACCAGCCGGCGGCCCTCCGCCATCCGGTGGACATCATAGCCGTGTCCAATCCGAGGGAGGCTCATAGGCTCCCCTCCCTCCAGCGCAGAAGCCCCTCCGCCAGCAGGAGGTCCTCCGGCGTGGTAATCTTCAGGTTCTCATAGGAGCCCTCCGTCAGGTAGACCTCCTTCCCCAGCCGCTCCACGGCGGAGCAGTCGTCCGTCACCTCCACGCCGGAGGCCGCCGCGGCCTGCAGGGCCGCCCGCAGCAGTTGGGCGTCAAAAACCTGGGGCGTCTGAATGGCCCGCAGCTCCTCCCGCGGCGGTGTGCTGACCACCACGTTATCCCGGATCACCTTGATGGTGTCCTTCACCGGGACGGCCGGGGCGGCGGCGTTGGTCCGGTGGGCCAGCGCAACCACCCGGTCGATAAGGGCCGGATCCGCCAGGGGCCGGGCCCCGTCGTGGACCGCCAGGAACGCCGCGTCCTCCCGGCACTCCAGGCTGGCCGCCAGCACCGAGGCCAGCCGCGTCTCACCGCCCCGGACAATCTTCACAGGCTTGGAAACCCCGTAAATCCTGCACAGATCCCCGGTGGGCAGCAGGTCCTCCTCCCGGACCGCCACGACAATCTCGTCCACCAGCTCCGCCCCGTTGAGCGCCATCAGCGTCCTGGCCAGCACGGGAATCCCGTCCAGGGGCAGGAGGAGCTTGTTCTCCCCCTCCATGCGCCTGGAGCTCCCGGCGGCGGCCACAATGGCGCTGCAAAAGGGGTGCGCCTCCTTCTTTTTCTTATGGAACAGCTTGGAAAAGAGCTTCTTCATCTGCCCGTCCTCCCGACATCGCCTTGTTCACCTGGTTTTCAATATCCTGGTAGTCCTCTCCCGTGGACAGAACCACCTCCGAAATCAGAATCTGTTTCGCGGTGCGCAGCATCTTCCGCTCCCCGGTGGACAGCCCGCGCTCCTGATCGCGATTAACCAGGCTCTTGGCCACCCGGGCCACCTCATACAGGTCGCCGCTCTTCAGCTTCTGCATGTTCTCCCGGTAGCGCTGATTCCAGCTGCCGATGAACTGCTCAA
>CAJUQS010000022.1 GCA_910588365.1 uncultured Oscillospiraceae bacterium
CCGGGGCCTGACCCTCCGGTCCGCCGGAGGCGCGGATGTGGAGCGGTGCGCGGAGATCGAGGCGGCCTGTTTCCCCGCGGCCCAGGCGGCCAGCCGGGAGGCCATGGAGGCCCGTCTGAGCGCCTATCCGGACCACGTCCTGCTGGGGGAGGCGGAGGGCCGGACCGTGGGCTACGCCATGGGTCCGGTGATTGATGAGCGGACCATCCGGGACGAGATGTTCGCGGACACCGGCTTCCATAACCCGGCGGGGGCCTACCAGTCCGTGTTCAGCCTGGCGGTGGACCCGGCCTTCCAGGGCCGGGGCTATGGCCGGGCGCTGCTGGAGGGGCTCATCGCCCGGGCCCGCCGCGAGGGGCGGCGGGGCGTGGTCCTTACCTGTCTGGCCCGGAAGCTGGCCTACTACGAGAGCTTCGGCTTTGTGAGCCTGGGGGTGTCCGGCTCCGTCCACGGCGGGGCGGTGTGGTACGACATGCTCCTGACGCTCTGAGCCTTTTAGGGAAAAACTTTTCTGAAACGCCTGGTATGACTTCCATTTTCCGGAAATTTGTGGTATACTGTTGCCAATTCAGCGGCCGCAGCGCCGCTCCGGCGGCATTGGCGGTGCAGAGAGAGGAGGGCCCCACAGATGAAGTGTCCCTATTGCGGCTACAGGGAGAGTAAAGTGGTGGACAGCCGCCCCGCCGACGAGGGCAACAGTATCCGCCGCCGGCGGGAGTGCCTGGCCTGCGAGAAGCGGTTCACCACATACGAGACCATGGAGTCCCTGCCCATGGTGGTCATCAAGAAGGACGGCAGCCGCCAGAGCTTTGACCGCAACAAGGTCCTGGGCAGCATGCTCCGGGCCTGCGAGAAGCGGACCGTGCCGCTGGCCCGGCTGGAGCAGATGACCGACGAGATCGAGCAGAATCTGCAAAACAGCCTGGAGCGGGAGATCACCACCGACATGGTGGGGGAGCAGGTGATGGAGAAGCTGCGGGGGGTGGACGAGGTGGCCTATGTCCGCTTCGCCTCCGTGTACCGCCAGTTCAAGGATATCCACACATTTATGTCTGAGCTGACAAAGCTGCTGGAGGAGAAGTAGGTTTGATAGCGTCTGAAATAAGACGAGCATGATGTCTCTCGAATAATGACACCCTGAGATGGGCTCGTAGCAAATCGCTGCGGGCCCTTTTTTGTACCCATCTTTACCCCTGTCTCTATCCCATTCCAGGCCCTTTTATACTATTTCTTGATAAAATTTTAAATTAGGCAATGGATATGGTATTACTTCCGCAATCAAAGATAGGAAAGGAACGGATGGAGTGTCAACGCCAATTTGAAATTGTAAGAAAACGCCGAAGAAATTTTGTAGTTTTTCGGCGGGGTGGGGTAACAAAACTAAGCGTTTCCTTGTTCAAAAAGAGTGTTCACGATTTGCTGTTTCTGACGCATAAATTCCTTGCGTTCTTTCAGGCGGTAAGACTCACCCTTGATGTTGATAACAGTGCAGTGATGCAGTACACGGTCCAGGA
>CAJUQS010000023.1 GCA_910588365.1 uncultured Oscillospiraceae bacterium
CGGGTGAGATCGGAGCCGCCGAAGATCAAGACGAGGGATGTTGCCACCAGCGCTCCCTCTGGTGACAACGCCGCTCCTCCTGCTGGCCATAGGCCGGGAACGCCTGACCGATTGGCCATCAAGACCAGAGAAGCCTGCATTCAAAGTCAACCTGTACCAGAGCAGCCGCCCCAGGCGCTCGTGCAGGGCGGGCAGGAGTTTGTGCGGGAGCGTGGCCGTGCCGCAGCCATGAAGCGGGCAGAGGGCCAGCGGATGGTAAATGGTGGGGAGACTGCATCCCCTCCCGCTCCAAGCCAGCGCAGGTACGCTGGTGGGCAGGGCCTGCGCACCTCGGTCCAGGCTGTGCGCAGGCCGCCAAGTCCGGGAGAACCGGACACCCGGCCTGTGCGGGATGGTGGACGGACGATCATCAAAACGGCCCGCTCCGGGCGAAAGACCACAGAACGCACCGCCCGCCAGACTATCAAGACCGCGGAACGCTCCTCCAGAAAGGTCATCAAAACCACCCAGCGGACGGCGAAAACTGCCCAGCAGACGGTCAAGACCGCCCAGAGATCCGCCCAGGCCACCGTAAAGGCCACCCAGCGGGCCGTACAGACCGCCCGTGCCACGGCAAAAGCGGCGGCGGCCACCGCCAAGGCCACGGCGAAAGCCACCGTGGCGGCAATAAAAGCGGCCATTGCGGCCATGCAGGAGTTGATTGCCGCCATCGCTGCCGGGGGCTGGGTGGTGATCGTGGTGGTGCTGGTGATCTGCATGATCGGCCTGCTTATCGCATCGCCCTTCGGAATCTTCTTTTCGGACGGCGGCGGCTCCCCGGACGCGGCGTCCCCCACTGCGGTGATTGCTCAAATCAACAGCGAGTACGCGGACAGGCTGTCCGCCCTCCAAACCGGGGGAACCTATGACCGGGTGGAGATCCAGGGCGGCCCGCCTTCCTGGCCGGATGTGTTTGCGGTGTTTGCCGCCAAGACTGCCGGAGGGGCGGACGGAGCGCAGGTGTCCGTCCTGGACACGGATACAGTGGAGAAACTGCGGGTGGTGTTCTGGGATATGACCAAAATCACCACGGCGGAGTCGGAGGTAGAGCATCCCGCCGAGGGCGATACCGCCGGCTGGACGGAGAAGGTGCTGACCATCACGGTCACACCCAGGACCCCAGATGATATGCGGGTATTTTATGCGTTCACGGACCGGCAGAACGCCGCCCTTGACGAGCTACTGACGGAAGTCACCCGTGATATGTGGAACAACCTCCTCTACGGCTCCAGCGGCGAGATCGTGGCCGTGGCGCTGTCCCAGGTTGGCAACGTGGGTGGCCAGCCCTACTGGAGCTGGTACGGCTTCAACAGCCGGGTGGAGTGGTGCGCCTGCTTCGTGAGCTGGTGCGCCAACGAGTGCGGCTACATTGACGCCGGGGTGATCCCCAAATTTGCGGGCTGCACAGGCGGCTCTAATTGGTTCAAGGATCGGGGACAGTGGCAGGACGGCGGCTATGAGCCGCACCCTGGAGATCTGATATTTTTTGACTGGAACGAAAAAGGCGGCTCCGGGCCGCAGGACGATGTTCCCGATCATGTGGGCATCGTGGAACGGGTGGAGAATGGAGTGGTCTACACCGTGGAGGGCAATACAAGCGATAGCTGCCGCCAGCGCAGCTACAATGTAGGCCATTACGAGATCTGGGGCTATGGCTGCCCCATTTACAACTAATTTTCAAGAGTCCGGGGAACAGGAACGTCCTGTTTCCCGGCTCTAATTTTTATGAATTTGGAGTGAAATGTTATGGCAGTTTTTCGTGTGGAACGCACCCAGAATTACACCGTCATGAGCAACTACCACCTGCGAGACAAGACTATCTCCTTCAAGGCCAAGGGCCTGCTGTCCCTGATGCTTAGTCTCCCGGAAGATTGGGATTATACCTTGGCCGGCCTCACCCGCATCAGCTTGGAGGGCAA
>CAJUQS010000024.1 GCA_910588365.1 uncultured Oscillospiraceae bacterium
CCGCCTTGGCGGCATATTTTCCGCCCTGACTGCGTTAAAAATCCTTGCAATCCGTCAGGATTGCTGCGGCTTTTTGCCTTGCAGGACAAAAAACCTATCTCGCCAATCCGCACACGCTGAGATATTAAACAGGCTCTAAGAGGCCGGCAGGCGGAGTTGTTCAAGTGCCAGTCCACCAGATCAGAACCCCGAAGGAGACTTCTCATTCACGGGGCAGCGCAGCTCTTCACTTGGGAGCGTGTCCGAAGATCCCCCGCCGAGGTGGACGCCCACCAGGGCGGCCCCGAGAGGGGGTCCGGGGTCTCCCCGGCGCATTTTTGGTTACTTTTTGTGCGCACAAAAAGTAACCGGCTCCCCCGGTTTTAGGGGTTGACAACCGTCTACCCTTCTGGTATCCTATAGGTAGACGGACGTATACCTATTACTGGAAGGGAGGACGCCAATGAAAATCAATCTGTCCGGCAGCGAGTGGAAGCTGATGAACCGCCTGTGGGAGCGGAGCCCCCGGACCATCACCCAGCTCACCGCCGCGCTGAAGGAGGAGACGGGCTGGACCAAGAACACGGTCATCACCATGCTCTCCCGGCTGGAGGCCAAGGGGGCGGTGGGCCACCGGGAGGGGGCCCGGGCCAAGGAATACTACCCCCTGGCGGACCGCGCGGACGCCCAGCGGGCGGAGACGGAGAGCTTTTTGGGCAAGGTCTACGGCGGCCGGCTGGGCCTCATGGTCAGCGCCATGGTGGACAGCCGCCAGCTGACGGAGGCGGACATCGCCGAGCTGTCCGCAATCCTCAAAAAGGCGGAGGGGGGTGGGGAGACATGACGGAGATTGTCGTGACCTCCTCGGCCCTGATTCTGGCACTGCTGGCTCTGCGGCGGCTGTTCCGGCAAAAAATCTCCCGCCGGGTCCAGTACGCCCTGTGGGCCCTGGTGCTGGTGCGGCTGCTGGTGCCGGTGAGCCTGCCGGCGGCGGAGTTCAGCGTCCTCAGCGCCGCCGGGCCGGTGCTGTCGGAGCTGGATGGGACTGCCCTGTACCTTGAGCCCATGCAGGAGCGGGCAGGGGCCGTGGAGGGGGACTCCGGCAGGCGGGTGACCGCCTCCCCCTACCGCTATGCCGCCATGGGCCCGCCCAGTGAGGACAACACCCGCGCCTATACCAACGATAACTGGGTGACCCACGAGATCGCCTACGCCCGGCAGATCGATCTGGCGGACCTGCTTCGGCCCGTCTGGTACGCCGGCATGGCGGTCATGGCCTGCTGGCTGGCAGTCACCAACCTCCGCTTCTGGCGAAGGCTCCGGCGAACCCGGATTCCCCTGGAGCTGGAGGGCCGCCGGGTGTATCTGGTGGAGGAAGGCCTGATCTCCCCCTGCCTGTTCGGCCTGCTCCGCCCGGCCATCTACCTGACCCCCGCCGCCCTGGAGACGGAGGAGCGCACCCGCCATGTCATCGCCCACGAGTCCACCCACGCCCGGCACCTGGACCCCCTGTGGGCTCTGCTGCGGGGGATATGTCTGACGGTCTACTGGTTCAACCCACTGGTGTGGTGGGCTGCGGCGGCCTCCCGGGCGGACTGTGAGCTGGCCTGCGACGAGGGGGCCCTCCGGCGGCTGGGGGAGGACGCCCGGCTGGCCTACGGCCAGACCCTCCTGGGCCTCATCCCCGTCCAGCGGGCAGGCGGCAGCCCCCTGCTCACCGCCACCACCATGACCGCCGACAAGAAGCGGCTGACCGAGCGCATTACCCGCATCGCGGAGAACCGCCGGACCCGGTGGACCGCCCTGGGGGCCCTGGCAGTGCTGGCAATCGTGGTCTGCGCCGTCACCTTCACCGGGGGCGGCAGCAAAAAGACCCGCCTCACCGCCGGGGAGCTGGCCTGGTTCAACGAGTACTTCTTCGCCGGGAGCCAGCAGGAGAGCGCCGCCCAGCGGTTCCTGAACGCCCAGTACGACTCCCCGGAGCAGATCGACCTGAGCGGCCTGTTCTACTTTGACAGCAGTCTTTCCGGGACCGCCGTCAGCGAAGAGGAGAAGGAGGCCCTGCGGCAGGAGGGCGTGAAGGATCCCTCGGAGGCGGAGGAGCTGGTCAAGATCTCCGCCGCCCGCATGGACGAGGTGCTGCGGCAGTACACCGGCCTGGGACTGGAGGACATGGAGGGGGTGGAACGGGTGCGCAGCCTCACCTGCCTGCCGGCCTACGACGCCTGCTACTTCACCCGGTATGTCTACGACCAGCCCATCCCGGGCCGGACCATGCGGGCCGGGGATCGGCAGGGGGATCTGGTCCGGCTGTACTACACCTATGATGAATCATCCTTCTACGAGACCTGGTACTGCGTGACCCTGGAGGACCGGGGGAACAACCAGTACTGGTTTGTGTCCAACCAGGCGTGCCGGGAGGAGATCCCCGCCATCCCCACCGTCTACCCCGACACGCCGGGCCCGGTGACGGTCATCCCCCTGGACCGGGCGGCGCCCTGCCGGGCCCCGGAGGCGGAGCCGGTCCAGCGCCTGGAGGTGATGCACATCATCACCGGCGGGGCGCTCCAGGAGCACCGCATCGCCATCTGCTCCGGCACGGACGGCAGCGACTATCTGGCCCGCTATGACCAGGACGAGATGCCCTCCATGGCCACCTGCTTTGCCCGTATACCGGATGGCGCCAACACGACACTGGTTCCCTTCTACAACCTCTTCGGCTGTGAGGAGGGGGTGTCGATCTCCTACCGTGTCCAGGAGGACAACTACGGCACTACGTACACGGACTACTACGCCATGGACGGGGACGGCAATCTGACCCCGCTGCTCCGGGCCCGGGGCAGGGGCCAGCTCATCGATCTGGATGGCGACGGGGACTACGAGCTGGCCTCCAGCGACGGCTGGCGCTATGCCGATCTCTTCTTCCAGCGGGGGGAGACCGTTTATTATGCCGATTTGAGCGAGCTCCTGCCCAAGTCCTGGCCCGAGGCCGGATACATGGAGTTCGGCCGGTGGGACAGGACCCGCCGCTGCCTGCCCCTGTGGGGCGGCGTGGTCCTGCCGGGCCATGAGGATCTGAGCACGGGCCAGGCCACCGCCTTCCGGGACCTCTACTTTGACGGGGAGAACCTGGTGGTATACAAGTCGGAGCGCGCCCCGGCCCTGGACCTGCCTGCCTACGTGAACGAGGCCGCCTCCGCCATTGCACAGGACCGGATGGCCTGGTTTCAGAAAAACACCGGGGTCACCGGCGGGGACGGGTCCCCGGTGGGGGAACCGGCGGAGTGGGACGCGTGGCGGATCACCCAGGCGAAGAAGGTGAACAGCGCCTCCTTCGGCGATCTGCCCGAGGGGCTGGAGGTGGAGGTCTACGACTTCGCCTATGAGCTCCACACCACCACCCCGGAGAAGGTGATCCTGGCCGGTGGAACCTACCTGGACGAGGACGGCTGGGTGGGGGGCTTCTATGAGGAGGAGCGATACCTGGTGTTTTGGAGGAACCCGGCCACAGGGGCCTTTCAGCGGCTGGAGAGCGAGATTGCCCCCGATAGGGACCCCGACCCCGGATCCGCCTTCTTCCGGGCGGGCCTTCTCTGGACCCTGGTCCGGGGCAGGGCCATGGAGCTGGCGGACCTCTCCGCCGAAGATCTGTTCGACAAGCTCCAGGACGCCCCCATGGACGTTCTGGAGGATCTGGCCTCCTACTCGGCGGCGGAGCGGGACGCGGCCCTGGAAAAGCTCATGACCCACCCGAAAATCGCCGCCTACCTGACGGAGATGGCGGGCTGGGACACCAGCTGGTTCTCCGACAGCGCCCTGGAAACATGGGAGCTTCTGCGGAAAATGCCGCTGGGATAGGCAGTCATTCTTTTCTTTTGAAAAAGAAAAGAATCAAAAGAAAACTTTTTGCGCGAAACTCCGTTTCGCTGTCAGGCGAAGATACGCGCTCCCGATGGAAACGCGAAAAGGTCCCCGGACTCACGTCCGGGGACCTTGCTTTTGATGTTTGGAGCTTGTATGTTTCGGGCCCTATTTGAAGCGGATGATCTTCTCCCCGGGGCTGACCATCCCCAGCTCGTCCCGGGCGATGTCCTTGGTCAGGGAGAGGTCCCCGCTGTTCTCGATGTCCTGGCGGAGGCGGTTGTTGGTCTCCTGCAAATCCGCCAGCCGTTCGGCATAGGCGGCCTCCTCCTCCCGGGCGTCCTGGAGCTGGCTGAACAGGCTGCTCAGCTGAATGCCCGCGCCCAGCAGGAGCGCCGCCAGGATAATAACCGCCAGCCTGCTGCCGGAACCCTTCTGTTCCTTCTTCTTTTTTGTCTTCCCGGGTACCGGCACTGCCTTGGACATCTCAGAACCGCCCTCCTTTCGCACCGCTCCGGGGCGGCGTGGGAACCTGTGTATCATTGTAAGCCTTTTCCTCAGAGAAAAAAAGACTTTTTTGCCGATTTTTATGCTTTTCTTCAAAAGGAGCCAGAGCCGGCAGACAGGCGCCAGCAGAACCGTCAGCCAGAAGTCCCACAGCGGACGCAGCGGACGGCTGAGCAGGCAGAAAAACAGCACCGCTCCCCCAAGGGTTCCCATCAGCACAAACAGGTGCAGCTCCCCGCTCCCGGCCATCATGAAGAGGAACAGGGAGGAAACCGCCAGAACGCAGTACAACGCGTCCAGCACCCCGCCCCACAGCCGCCCGCCCAGGCGGCGCAGGGTCCGCAGCAGGTCGTAGACCAGCCCCAGCGCGCCGCCCAGCGCAATGGAGCGCAGGAACATCGCCAGCTGCTCCGAGATGATATACCCCCCCATCGGCCGCTATCCAAACAGCCGCCGGAGGAAGCCGCCCTGGCCGGGCCCCGGCCCCTTGTCCTCGTAGAGCAGGGTATGGATGGCCCCGTCCACGTGGAGCTCCCCGCCGTCCAGGTTCAGCTTGCCGATATGCAGCTCCGTGCCGCCCACCACCAGCGTCCCGGCGGTGGTGGCCATGACAATCTCCTCCTCGTCAAAGCGCTCCACCTCCTCCACGCCGGTGACCACCAGCCGCTCACGGCCGTCCAGCTCCAGGCGGTGCTGCATGACGCTTATCTCCTCATATGCCATGAAAAGACCTCCCCATATCTTTCGATTCCCTTCATGTATACGGGGGGTCTGTCCGATTTATGACTGCCTGTTTCCGGCGGCGCCGGCAAAAGCGCTATATCTCCCGGTACAGCGCGGCGGCATCCGCCTTGCCGGCGTTCTCCTGCACCGCCGCCACCTCCACGGTCAGGGTGCGCTCGCCAAAGCGGATGGCGATCACGTCCCCCTCCTTCACCTCGTAGGAGGCCCGGGCCACCTTTCCGTTGACCGTTACCCGCTGGTTGTCGCAGGCCTCGTTGGCCACGGTCCGGCGCTTAATCAGCCGGGATACCTTCAGATACTTGTCCAGGCGCATCGTCCCGCTCCTTTCCTGAACAGCCAGGGTACGGCCAAAGCCGCACCCTGGCTGTCCGCATATGAGGAATTACTGGGCAACGGCATCCTTGAGGGCCTTGCCGGGCTTGAAGGCGGGCACCTTGGAGGCGGGGATCTCCACGGGCTCCTTGGTCTTGGGATTCCGGCCCGTGCGCGCGGCCCGCTTCTTCACCTCAAAGGTGCCAAAGCCCACCAGGCGGACCTCGTCCCCCTCGGCCAGCGCGGCGGAAATCACATCCAGAGCGGCAGTGACGGCGGCCTCGGCATCCTTCTTGGACAGCACGGCCTTCTCCGCCACGGCGTTGATCAGTTCGGTCTTATTCATGAGAGAAACTCCTTTTTATTTCTTTTGCACTCCATATCAGATATACATCCTTTAATCTAACATACTTTTCCCGCAGTTGCAAGGTTTTTATCCCAGGGTCCCAGAATTTTCGCGAAATTTTGGAATTCTGTTTTCGTTTTTGTGACAAAAATAAAAAAATCAACTCAAGCCGCAGTTCTATTCCGGCGCGGAAGGCCGGAGCCTTCCCGGGGCGCTACGGTGAAAAGGACACCCCCGGTCCCCCGTTGGGCAGGAGCACGGACACCGCCGCATCCACGGCAAAGAGGGCGCACAGCCACCGGCACAGCCGCCGCCTGTCCCCGGCCGGCATCCGGTCCAGAGCCCGCCAGAGGGCGGGACCTGCCCGCCGGACCAGCCACCAGCCCGCCAGGCCGAAGGCGGCGGCGCTGGCCAGGCAGACCCGGCCCTCCAGATTCCAGGCCCAGCCGGCGTAGTCCCACCACCGGGCGTGGAAGACGGCCTCCATCCACAGGGAGGTGCCGTACTCCAGCGCACCCCCCAGCAGGGCGCACAGCAGGAACAGCGTCCCGCTCCGCGCCCGGAGGCGGCCCGCCAGGAGCAGGAACAGCAGCCCGCCCGCGCCGTACACCGGCAGCCAGGGCCCGTGGAGGAACCCGCGGTTCACCAGCCGCCCCGCGGAGATCGCCACGAACAGCACCTCCCACACCCAGCCGGCGGCGGCAAACAGGAAAAACAGCAGCAGCGGCTTCTCCAGCGCGTCCTGCCGCCGGGCCGCTTCCCGGGCTCGATCCGCCATCCGGCCGCCTCCCTTCGCCCCGATCTGTCCTTACTCTGTCCAGAGAGGGGGCAAACCATGCAGGGGCGGTGAAAAAAAGACGGCCAATAAAAAGAACTGGTGGTTTGAGGTGACGGTGCAGCCACGGTTGCGCTCCACGCGGAAACCTGTCATAGTGTGATACTCCTTTGCGGTAGATTTGTTCCGCAGTAGAAGCGCAATTTTGAGGGGGGCAGGTATAGAGCTTTACCCACGCCAAAACCGTGACCGAACGGCCGCATGGCGCAAGGCGCAAGGCCCTTGATGCCCCCGCTGCGTAACAAAGGGCATAAAAAAGCGGCGTTCCTTTTCTCCCCGTTATGGTTATGGGAGTGAAGAAACGCCGTCAAGGCCGGTATATGAAATTGTTCCTGTAGGGGGTATCTGTGTGCCACCTCGTCCGGGCAGCCGGCTCTCGCAGTGCTGCGCATATCGAGGCTCTTTCCGCAAAATCTGGCTCCGCGAATATCCCCCAAAAATATTTTCGATACAACAGAAATCCTTATGGCAGCAGCGCACCCTCGGGCGCCATAATCGCGCCGATATCGCTGGGCGCGAAATAGGCGTTGAGGATCTCCACGGCGGTGGAGGCCAGGGCCGCGCCGGCCTGGCCCTTCTCCAGCACCAGTGCCACGGCGATCTCCGGATCGTCAAAGGGGGCGAAGCAGATGAACACGCCGTTGGCGTTGTTGTCGCCGGTCTGGGTACTGCCGGTCTTGGCGCCGGCGGAGACGATGCAGTCGGCAAACTGGCGGGAGACGCTGCCCCTGGACACCAGATCCCCCATTCCCTTCTTCACGGCCGCCAGGGCGGCGTCAGAGATCTCCATCTGGGCGAGGACCTGGGGCTCGTGGCTGTAGAGGACGCCGCTGCCGTCGTAGGCATCCACCTCCTTGAGCAGGTGGGCATCGTAGCGGATACCGCCCCGGAGCAGTGTGGCCACATAGTTGGCCAGTTGGAGGGGGGTGACCTCAAAGAGGTGGCCGATGGCGATCTGGAGGGTATCGCCGCTGTGGTCGTACCAGGTGTCCCCTTTGGCCTGGACGTAGTCCTGGGTGATGAGGAAGCCCGTCTCCTCCCCCAGCTCAATACCCGTGGGCTGGCCCAGGCCGAAGCCGGCGGCGTACTCGTTGAGCTTCGTGGTGCCCATCATGTCGCCCATCTGGTAGAAGAAGTAGTTGCAGCTGTGGTAGAGGGCCTCGGAGACGTTGATCCTGCCGTGGGTGCCGCCGTACTGGCGGTGAATCCAGCAGCGGGGCTGGTAGTCCTTGAAGTAGGAACTGGTGAAGCGGCCCCTGGTGAGAATCTTGGTGCCCGGCTCGATGATGCCGCTCTCCAGCGCCGCCACAGCGGTGCAGGGCTTCATGGTGGAGCCCGGGGAGTAGGTGCCCCCCAGTGCCCGGTTGTACATGGGGTTGGCGGGATTTTCGTTGATGGCCTCCATGTCCTGGGTATAGGTCCGCTGGCTGTAGGTGGGGTAGGTGGCCAGAGCCAGCACGTCCGAGGTGTCCACGCTGAGCACCGCCGCCGCCGCGCCCCGGGTGGTCATGCCGTCCTCCTCGTTCATGGCCTGCACCGCACGGCCCAAGGCGGCCTCCACCTGGGCCTGGAAGTCGATGTCAATGGTGAGCGCCACGGTGCCGCCGGGCTCGGGCTCAATGGAATAGAGCTCGCTGGTGATCTTGCCCTCCTGGTCGGTGGTGATGAGGCGGGTGCCGTTCTTGCCCCGGAGGTAGCTCTCAAAGGCCCGCTCCACGCCGGATCTGCCCACAGAGTCGTCCAGCTGGTAGTAGTGGAGCCCGGAGGTGTCCTCCCCGGCCTCCCGGGCGGCGTTGTAGGGCTCGTTGAGCTTGTCCCGCTCCTCCCTGGACTCAAACTTTCCGGTCCGTCCCAGGATGTGGGCGGCGTAGTCGGTGTCGTACTGGCGCACCGCCTGGCGGCCCACCACCACGCCGCCGAAGGCCCCGTCGTTGAGGATGGAGATCAGCTCCACGGACACGTCCTGGGCGAAGACATAGGGCACGGTGGTGGCCCGCTGGCCCCCCAGCTTGCGCAGGGAGATCTCGTAGAGCACCCCCAGCACCAGCCGGGCCTCCTGGCTGGTGAACTCGGCGGGGATGCTGAAGTCCGTGCGCATGAGCTCAATGAGGAGGGGGGCGGCAAGGGCGGAGGAGCCCTCCAGCTGAAGCTTGCCCAGCAGGGAGGCGCTCATGAGCGGCAGGGAGGAGGCCGCCGTCAGCTCGGTGGCGGACCAGTCCCGGTCGGCCAGGAAGTTCTGCAGCCTTGTGCGCTGGGTGCCCGTTGCGGCGGCAAAGGTGTAGGTGAAGGGCGCCTCCAGGGAGACAGGCAGGCCGTCGTCCCAGGCCACGCCGTGCTCCTGGCACAGCTGGACGAGGCGCAGCACCGCCCGGGCCACGCTGGCGGCGTGCTTCTCCCCCTCCGCGTCGGGGACCTGCTCCGGGTCGAAGGTGATGGTATAGATCTCCTGGTTGGAAACCAGTATCTTGCCGTTGCGGTCGGTGATGATACCACGGGAGGTCTCCACGGTCTTGGTGGTGGTCACCTGGGTGGTGGAGCGGGCCAGATAGTCGTTGCCGTTGACGATCTGTGCATCGTAAAGGATGCCCACAAAGCAGGCCAGACAGACCAGAAAGAGGGCAATCAGCAGGGTGGATCTTCTGTGGAATTGTTTTTCGTCCTCCACGGGGCACTCCTTTCTTCTCTTCACGCCCTGCCGGGCGCGGGGGTAATTGTTTCTCAAACCAATCTGCCCCTGCCGGGGCGGGCCTCCTTTTCTTGCTCCGCCAAGAAAAGGAGCAAAAGAAAGCGGCTCAAGGGGTCCCCCCTTGAGAATCCCGAATTTGTTGTTTATTTGCCCTTTGCTGTAGCTGGGCTGACTCTACCGATGGTGCCTGCCGTTCGTCTGCCGGTGCCTATCGTCTATCCACGGGTCCTAACGGGGGCGAAGCAGCGGGGGGAGTGCTGTGACTCGCGTCATTGGGCCTACGGCCCAACGACGGATCGGGCGACGCAAGCGCTGCCGGGGGCGGCCCCGAGCGGGGTTCTTAGGGGCGGAGCCCCTAAGCGGGCTTTTGGTTACTTTTCCCGCGTGGGAAAAGTAACCGCGGGGGGGCCGCGTAGGCCCTGATCAATAATCAACAGCGCACCGCCGGTGAATCACCCGGTAAAGCGGAAAAACCACCACAGCCGCCGGCAGGGTCAGCAGGGTCTCCTGGAGGGCAATCCGGCCCATGAGGCCCAGATACTCCCCGCCGGTGAGAATCTGCACCAGCATCCGCAGTCCGCCGGTGAGGAGAAGCCCCCCGGCGGAGACGATCAGAGCGCAGAGAAAGCCGGGTTCGATAAAGTTCTCGGCCATCATGGCGGAAAAGAGTGCGATCAGCGTAAAGGAGATGGCAAAAAATCCCTGGAAGGGCCCCGGCAGCAGCAGATCGCAGACCACTCCCAGTGCCAGGGCGAACAGCGGCCCCCGGCGGGAGCCCTCGTACATGGCCGCCGCGGCGGGCAGGATGGGGTAGAGGAAGGGCGTCACGCCCATCACCCGGATATGGCTGAGCAGCAGGGACTGGAGGGCGAACAGCAGCAGAGAGGCCAGCGCGTAGACCGTCCACTTGAAGACAACATAGCTTTTCGGCAGCATGGCAGCGCCTCCCGTTGATAAAAATCAGTCCGTAATATCAAAGCTGGTGACGATAAATACCTGGGTCAGGCCGGCCAGCTCCGCCTCGGGGCGGAGCACGGCATACTGGGCCAGCCCGTTGTCGCTGGCCCGGATCTCCTCCACATAGCCGATGACCAGCTGGGAGGGGTAGTAGCCCGCGAGGCCCGATGTGACCACCAGATCCCCGCTGACCACGTCCGGCTCCGTGCCCAGGTAGTTGAGCGCCAGCCGTCCCTCGCTCATCAAAGCGAAGTCCCCCTGGGCCACGGCCGTGGCGCCGCTGCGGAACACCAGGGCCCCGATGGAGGTCTCACTGTCCAGGACGGTGCGGACCGTGGACCAGTTGCTCCCGGCCTTCGTCACCACGCCCACCAGGCAGCCCGCCTCCGTCACCACGCAGTCGCCCACCTCCACGTCATGGGCCGTGCCCTTGTTGACCGTCAGCATACTGGACCAGTTGGAGGCGTCCTGCACTAGGATACGGGCGGACTCGAAGTGGAGGTCCCGCCGCTGCTCCCGCAGACCGGCCAGCTCCCGCAGGCGGACGTTTTCATCCCGGTCCGCCTCCGCCTGACGTACGCTCTCCTCCATCTCGGCGATCTTCATTTTCAGCTGCCCGTTCTCCTCCTTCAGCGCGTCAAACTCCGTCAGATACTCCGTCCAGCCGGACACGTAGCCCGAGATGGCGGCGGAGGCGGAGCGGAAGGGGGAGGCGATGATCCCCGCCAGATTGGGCAGAACGGCGGCTGAGACGGAAAAGTAGCTCATTACGCTTAGCAGCACGGCGATGACCGCCGCTGCCGCCAGAACCATGATTCCAAATTTATTGGCAGGACGCTTCACTTGGTCTCCTCCTCGGAAAAGAGCTTCACACCAAACTCCTCCAGCATCCGCCCCAGCAGGCACAGGGGCAGTCCCATCACGTTGAAGTAGTCCCCCTGGATGCCTGTGACGAACAGGGCCGCCCTGCCCTGGACGCCGTAGGCCCCGGCCTTGTCCATGGGGTCCCCGGTGCGGATGTAGCCCCAGATCTCGTCCTGGGTCAGCTCCCGGAAGGTGACGGCGGTGGTCTCCGTCCGGGTCTCCATCCGCTCACCCCGGCACACGCTCACCCCGGTACACACCTGGTGGGTCCGGCCGGAGAGGGCGGAGAGCATGGTGTAGGCGTCCACCTGGTCCCGAGGCTTCCCCAGCCGCAGGCCGCCCAGGAACACCATGGTATCCGCGGCAATGATCAGCGCGCCGGGGTCGTCCGCCAGGGCACCGGCGGCCTTGGCCTTTTTCCGGCAGATGGAGGCGACAATCTCCTCCGGAGGCAGAGCCGGGTCGTAGCTCTCGTCCGCCTCCGGAACCAGTATCTCAAAATACTCCACCCCGATCTGGCCCAGCAGCTGCCGCCGCCGGGGGGACTGGGAGGCTAATATGATGCGCATATGCGTTTACCTCTGCTTTACAGGCATACATACTTTTTCTTGAAAGAAAAAGTATCAAAAAGAACTTTGGCGCAAGGCTTCCGCCTTGCTTATAGGCTTTCTGCTATCAAACAGAAGCGAAACGTCAGTTTCGCACAAAAAGTGTTTTCTTTTGATACTTTTCTTTTATTCATAAAAGAAAAGTATCACTGCCTCACCGTCCCGTGGACCCGAAGCCGCCGCTCCCCCGCTGGGTGGGGGGCAGCTCCTCGACCACCTCGATCTGCTCCCGGATCACGGGCACCACCATCAGCTGGGCCACCCGGTCCCCGGGCTGGACGGTATAGGGCGTCTGGCTCAGGTTGTGCAGCCCCGCCCCCAGCGGTCCCCGGTAGTCGCTGTCGATGACCCCGATGCCGTTGGACAGGGTGACGCCGTTTCGGATGCCCATGCTGCTGCGCACCGCCAGGATGCCCACGTATCCCGTGGGGATGGCCACCGCCAGCCCGGTGGGGACCACCGCCTGCCCGCCAGGAGGAATGGTGAGGGGCTCGTCGATGCAGGCGTGGAGATCCAGCGCCGCCGCGCCCTGGGTGGCATAGTAGGGCAGTGGGATCTCCTTCCCGATTTTTTCCGACAGGGGCTTGATTTTCAGTTTCATAGGAAATTCCTTTACATTTTGTATAATCGTGAAAAATCTTGTTGGATCGTAGTCACTCCACGCCCCGGTAGAACAGCCCGCGGGTGAAGTCCGGCGGCATATCCTCAGTCTGCCCCAAATAGCGGCGCAATACGCCGGCGCACTCCTCCGGCGTCTCCGTGGTGAACCTCAGCCGGGCGTAGGCGAGGCCGCAACGGCGGTAGTCCGGCCTGTCGGCCAGGAAGAGGGGCTTGCTGTTTTGGATCTCGCTGCGGCAGCCGAAGGCGGGCAGGATGGGGAACACCTCCCCCTTCCGGTCCGTAAGGCTGTGGGGGGACCGGCAGGTTCCATGCAGGTTTTTCTCCCGGCAGCCCAGGCCGTTGGAGATCAGACAGTTTTCCGTCAGCATCAGGGGCAGGCGGCCATAGACGATGGCCTCGCAGGGGAGGCACTTCCGGATATCCCGCATCTGCTCGTGCCGCAGCTCAAAGGAGAGGGTTGCGCTCACCAGGCCCCAGTCCGCCAGCTGGGCCACGGAGCGGCTGTTAAAAATATTCAGCCCGAAGCCGCCCCTGGCGGGCAGTCCCAGCTCCTCCGCCAGCGCCAGCTGGCCGATGTTCTGGACGGACAGGGCGGTACAGCCCTTCTCCTTCGCCCGCTCCAACAGGCGGCGGAGCGCGGGCAGCTCGCTGTCCTTGCAGATCCGGGGCAGGGCGGCGCAGAATTCGACGCCGCGGCCCGGATAGGGCGCGATGTCGAATTCATCTATCCGCTCCGCCGGGAGGTAGACGATGGCCGGGGAGAGTCCCACCAGCTCCTCCGTCAGCTGCTCCCCCCGGAAGAGAGAGACGGTGAAGCGGGGCTCCCCGGGGCCGGCGGGGGCCTCCGGCAGGGGGGAGGCGGGGCACTCCCGCCGCCGGGGCGGCAGGGTACGGAGGGCGGCCAGTGCATTCAGGGCATCCCGCCGCAGGGCGTTGATGCCGCTGGCAGGGAGGCTGAGCCCCGGGTCCAGCGCAACCTCCACCTCTTTGGCCCGGAAAACGGTCCCTCCAGTTTTGGCAAGGCGGGCTTTTACGTCCTCCGCCTCCAGGGGCCGGGTCCGGGCGGCCTCCGGGACCGCGCCCTGGATGAGGGACCCGTTGCCGTCCCGGTCCCTGACCATCAGGCGGGCGGGGCGGCCCGCCTGGATCTCCGCCGAGAGGGTCACGGGCACGGTGCGCATATCCTCCCGGTCATAGGCGGCCTTGGCCGAGCGGAACAGCTCCTCCGGGTCGGGGGCGTTCTCTCTGCGGGTTCCGAACATGTCCGGGCCGGTCTTTCCCTGCCAGTAGCCGTCCGTAAAGCCGTCCCGGCTGAAGGCCAGCTCCAGCTGGCGCAGCTCCTCCGCCGCGGGACGGCGGTTCTCCTTCAACAGGGCGGCGTAGATCCGGGTGATGACGGCCACGTACCCCGGCCGCTTCATCCGGCCCTCCAGCTTCAGGATGGAGACGCCCATGTCCGCCAGCTCGGCCAGGTGATCCGCAAGGCAGGCGTCCTTCAGGCTCAGGGGGTGGCCCGTCCTCCCGCCGTCCAGCCGGTAGGGCAGGCGGCAGGGCTGGGCGCACAGGCCCCGGTTGCCGCTGCGCTGGCCGATGAGGGCGCTCATGGCGCACTGGCCGGACCAGCACATGCACAGCGCACCGTGGGCAAAGACCTCAATGGCGATGGGGCTGCGGCGGCAGATGAACCGGATGTCCTCCCCGGAGAGCTCCCGGCCCAGCACCACGCATTTCATCCCCAGCTCCGCCGCCCGCTCCACCCCGGCCAGGGAGTGGACCGTCATCTGGGTGGACCCGTGGAGGGGCAGGTCGGGGGTGATCTCCCGGGCCAGGGCGGCCAGGCCCCAATCCTGGACGATGACCCCGTCCACGCCCCACCGGCTGGCCCGCCGCAGCATCTCCGCCCCGGCCTCCAGCTCCCGGTCCGAGGGCAGGGTGTTGAGGGTCAGGTAGAGCTTCGCGCCCCGGAGATGGCAGTACTTCACCGCCTCCGGCAGCTCCTCCTCGGTAAAATTTTTCGCGCCCCGGCGGGCGTTGAGGGCTCCGCAGCCCAGATACACCGCGTCCGCGCCGTTCTGCACGGCGGCCGCCATGGCCTCCCAGCGGCCGGCGGGGGATAACAGCTCGATCATTTCTTGTTCTGGAGCCGCTGCTGGAGCTTGATGACCTCCCGCTTGCACTCGCTCAGCTCGTTTTTCGCCTTGTTCGCGTCATCCAGGTAGCCCTTGAGCTGACTGCGCAGGCTCTCCGTGCTGGCCTGCTGCTTGAGCAGCTCGTCGGCCAGATTGGCGGCGGCCAGCACGGCGGCGTCAGTGCGGCTGACCCGGCCGGAGGCCATGATCTCGCTCATCTTCCCGTCCACCAGTGCCGCCACCTTCTGCATATAGGAGGGGTTCTCCTCAGCCAGCAGGGTATAGTCGCCGCCGCAGATGCTGACGGTAATCCGATTCGCCATAGCAGTTCCTCCTCTCATCTCTTAACGTATAAAATAATTCATCATAAAGTATACCAGATTTTGCCGGAAAAGCAATTGGGAATCTGTAAATGAATGGTGAATTTCTTTGGGTTTCCCCGGCGGGCACGCGTCCGCCGGGAGAGAAATGACGCAATCCATTTCCCGACAGGCTTTTTCTTCCAGCCCTGCTACAATGGACCCCAAGACCAAATGACGAGGGGGACAAGCTATGAAAATCGCCGGAATCGCCCTGGACCAGCCCGCCAAGGCGCGGCTGATCCGGCTGGCGGGCTTCGGCCTGGCGGGCTTTCTGGCCGCCGGGTGCGCTCTGGAGGGCCGCGCGCCCCTGGCGGCGGGGTTCCTGGCCGCCTGCCGGCCGGGGAAGCGGGCCATCGCCGCCCTGTGCGGCGGGATCATCGGGGCGCTGGTGTTTCTGCCCTTCGGCCCGGCCCTGCGGCTGGGGGGGATCCTGGTGCTCATCTGCGCGGTGCTCTCCGCCTTCCGGGATACCAGATGGTTCCAGCTCCCCTTCTTCCGCCCCGCCGCCGCCGGCGCGGCCACCCTGGCGGTGGAGCTGGCTTACACCATCCAGATGGGCGTCACGTCCCAGGGGATGATGCGCATGGCCGCCTGCACGGCCCTGTCGGCCCTTCTCTGCCACTACTGCGCCCTGCTGCTGCGGGAGACGGCCATTCCCCGGCGGAAGGCCGCCCGGGAGTCCGAGAGCATCCGCCAGCGGCTCAGGCTCAGCGCCGAGGCCCTGCGCTCCCTCTGCGAGAGCTTCGGCACGCCGCCGCCCAGGAAGGAGGAGAACCCGGCCGTCATCTTCGACCGCGCGGCGGAGGTGGTCTGCCGGGGCTGCGCCCTGCGGGACGTGTGCTGGAGCAAGGAGTACGTGGCCACCTTCAACGCCTTCAACGACGCCACCCCGGCCCTGCTGGACCGGGGCCGGGCGGAGCCGTCGGACTTCGCCGTCCACTTCGCCTCCCGGTGCATCCATTTCCCCCAGCTCCTCTCCGCCATCAACACTGAGGTGACGGCCCTGCTGCTGCGGCGGCAGTACCGGCGGCAGCTGGAGCAGGAGCGCAGGCGCACCCGGGGGCAGTACGCCCAGCTGGGCGAGCTGGTGGCCCAGGCCATGGCCGCGCCGGAGGCCCCCGCGGCGGCGGAAAAGGAGCTCATCCACGACGTGGCACTCGGCTCCGCCCCCAAGGATGGCCAGCGGCTGTGCGGCGACAGCCTGAGCTGGTTCCGGGGACAGGGGAACCTGCTGTACCTGCTGCTCAGCGACGGCATGGGCAGCGGCCGGGAGGCCCAGCGGGAGAGCATGATGACCCTGCGCCTCACCGAGCAGTTCCTCACCGCGGGCATTGAGGCGGAGACCGCCCTGAAAACCCTCAACGCGGCCCTCAACCTCCGCAGCGACGACCAGGGCAGCTTCACCACCATCGACCTGCTGGCGGTGGATCTGGCGGACAAGCAGGCCGCACTCTACAAGTACGGCGCGGCCCCCACTTACATCAAGCGCCAGGGGTCCGTCCGGCGGCTGACGGGCAGCGCCCTGCCCGCCGGGCTCCAGGACTCCGCCAGCGCCCCTCCCCCGGTCCGCTTCCCGGTGGAGGAGAACACCTTTGTACTGATGATCAGCGACGGCGTGGCGGACAGCGGCAGCGACCAGTGGCTCCAGGATCTGCTGGCGGGCTGGCAGGGGGAGGACCCCAACGTGCTGGTGAGCCTGGTGCTGCGGGAGGCCCGCCAGCGGCGGCAGGGGGACGACGACTGCAGCGCCATCTGCCTGTACCTCCCGCCCCAGGACAGGGGAAAGCGGGAAGTCTAGGCGCCGTTTGACAAGCGGCGGAAGGACCGGCGGCGGCCGAGACGTATCCGGAGGCTTTTTCTCCCAGAAAAAGCCTCCGGATATTACTTCCGAACGGAATGACAGGCTCCCGAAAAGGCAGACAGCGAAATAGTAAGAGGGCGGGGGAGCCACGGGCACGGCCTCAAGCGCATCGACCGGATGGTGGAGAAGTACAACGGATGCGTCAACCGGCAGAATGTGCCGGGGGTGCCACAGAGATCCTGCCCCCCGCCGTCCTCCTATTCATCAGTCATTTTTTCTTTATAATTGTTCCCCCAATTCCACAGCGCGTCTAAAACCGGCCGCAAGCTCTGACCCAGCTCCGTCAACGTGTACTCAACCCGCGGCGGTACCTCCGGATAGACCGTCCTTGTCAGCAGGCCGCTCTCCTCCATCTGCCGAAGCTGGGATGTCAGCACCTTCTGGCTCACACTGCCAATGGATTTCTTCAATTCCCCAAACCGCTTCGTCCCCGGCAGCAAATCACGGATAATCAGTACCTTCCACTTGTCGCTGATCAGGGTCAGCGTTGTTTCCACCGGGCAGACGGGCAAGGTTTTTGCTTCCATCGTCATAGCCTCCTGTCTATTGGTTTCCAAAATGCTGTACAGCCCTATTTTACCGTATCCCCCATACCAGGGTCAAGTTTTAAGAGCCTGTTTAATATCTCAGCGTGTTCGGATTGGCGAGATAGGTTTTTTGTCCTGCAAGGCAAAAAGCCGCAGCAATCCTGACGGATTGCAAGGATTTTTAACGCAGTCAGGGCAGAAAATATGCCGCCAAGGCGTGCGCGGGGAGATGTTAAACAGGCTCTAAGAGCCGGGTTCATATCTCCCCGCGCACGTTAAGGCGCATAACGCATAATATTACTCCGATCTTTCCGTTCGGAAGTAATAGTTCTATTTTGCTTTGCTATATGATTTACATTTGGCATAGCCGATCTTTAAACAAACGCATGTCTATAAAGGCGTATCTTGACCGGCAAAAAGTTCCTTTCCGCTGGGCATATTCCCAATGTTCAAATAGGTCCTAAAATTTTTCTCAAAATTTCGAAAAAAACTCTTGCAAAATCTTCTGGAGTGTGCTATCTTTATTAAGCTGACAAACACGTCAGCAAGATGGTCTATCCGGGTGTGGCGAAGTTTGGTATCGCGCTTGAATGGGGTTCAAGAGGCCGCTGGTTCGAATCCAGTCACTCGGACCAATTTATGATAATCCGAATTGCATCATCAGAATAGGTGATGTGTTCGGATTTATCATTTCTATTGAGAATATTCTGTAACAGCCAAGAGGCAGGGGCATCATGTAGATGTTCCTGCCTCCTGGCTTGGCTCACTGTGCCTGTTCCCCGCTATGGTCGGTGTCTGCTTCAGCTTCGTCCAATTCGTCCTCGTCAAGGAGATCGTCAGTGAAATCATCCCCAAAAAGATCTTCCCAAGTGGGACTGTGTTCCCAATAATTAAACGTTTGGTAGTCGCTGTAACCGAACGTATCAAAAGAATTCTCATCTGGCCTCAAAGGAATCACCCCCTTTCTTCCGCGCTTTCCAGGCGCGATACTCCTGCTGCCCTTCCTCACTCTCGAAAAACCGTTGAATCTCCGGGAGCAAGACACGGGCCAGGGCTTCTACCTCGCGATGGGGAATGCCAGTGCCGTGGTCGTCTATCTTTTTACGTGGCATGAGAAACACCCTCCTCGTTATCAAACAAATACCCACGAAACAGAATGCCATCCTGATTGAGAAAAAGGCCCTGGCTGTCCTTGGGGATACGGTCTGCGGCATCGGTGTTGTCCAGGATGATTTGAGACAGAACATTATCTGCCTTGCCGCAGATACGCCCGTCCAAATTGTTCTTGATTTGACCCGGTACAACCACAGCATCGGGCCTCTGCGTCATAACGATCAGGTGAATGCCGAGCGCACGGCCCTGACGGGCAATGGTGGAGAGGTTTCCGACGATTGCGGCGGCTTCCTCCTTGTGGGGTTTGTCCATGCCAGTCGTATCCGTGATTTCTGCAATTTCATCTGTAAAAACGAAAATGGGGTGGAGCTTAACCTCGGGCCGAAGCTGATTGAATGTACTCAAACCGGAACAGGGAATGCCATCATAACGCACAACTGCGTCAAACATCTCTTTCCGCTGGTTCAACTGCTGGACGATTTGTCCAGTAACCGACAGAGCATCAAATGAGGTGGTTGCGAAGGAGCAGCTTTGCGTCTGCCACTGGGGCGGATAGTCCAGACCGCCCTTGAGGTCGATAATATAGACATCCCCCATGGGCAGACACTGGGAAATAATAGTCTTGCCAATCGTAGTCTTGCCGCTGCCGGTGCTACCGCCAATCAGCAGATGGGGAACCTTATCCGGGTCCCAGGTGACAGGTCCGTCCAGAGATGTACCCAGCAGGATTTCCAGCGGCTTTAACGGCTGGCCTTGGGGTAGATAAGCCAATTCCGGGAGCTTCGTGTTGCCGGGGGCTAAATGGAGACGGATGGATTGATTATCCTCCCCCGGCTCGATTTTAGTAATGCGTTTACCTAGAGCGCTTTCCAACGGCTCTATGCGCTCTTGTAGCTGCGGGATGGTGAGCCCTTGCGTAAATACATCTATGACGGTCTTACCGTCTTCCTTGCGGCAGCTTGCCAGTAAGGGCGGTTCTCCGGCGGCGTTGGTCAAGCCGACACGCCGGAAAGCATCCGCAGTTTGGAAAGCCCCACGCGGAATCGCAGAGATAGTCACGCCGGTCACAAAAAAGATGATGGAACCGAGGACCACCAAGATGCAGACCAGGGGCTGCATCAGGTGTCCAATGATACCGTCCGCGGGACCTGCCGCATGGAGCAGCAGGAGCAGAGCGGTGAACCAATAGAGGGCGGTCAACGCGGACCTTGCCGGACTTTCGGGGATAGACCTCAATCCCGCCTTGCAGCGGTTCCAAAGATAGGCGAGCCGGTTGCTCTGGTTCAAATTTTCATACTTATACATGAATTATAACCTCCTAATTATTAAAACGGTGGATTTTCCAAATCTATATCGAAAAGTGAAACAGACTGTTCCAAGGAAAAATCAGGCAAATCAAGATCAATATCCTCATCATCGTCCAGTTCATCTGTATCTGCGGGGGCATTTGTAATCTCACCGTCAGGTGTGGAAAACTGTGGCAATTCTGCCTTTCCTTTGCGGACAATAATGCTTCCAGTGTCCGTAAATTCAACAATATTGTGGATACGGCGGCAGAAAGCCTCCCAACGGTCAGGGAAATCCTCCTGAACCTTTTTGTACAAGCTCCAAAGCGGGATATTGCTGGTGATGTAAACCTTCTCATAACAGGCGGCTCGGTCTGAATATCGTGCCGGGAGCATGATCGGGTAGATGTCAAGATAATTGAGCATATCGGAAATTGGTACTTGAGAGGCAAACTCTTCAAACACCAAAATTTTTTGACCGTGGTAAGGGTCAAACCGGATGCCGGTAAGGGGATAGGATGTAATCCGGCATATATCTCGCGGGTCATGTTTTGCGAAGATGGAGCGCGTCTTGCCTGTTCCGGACGCTCCATAGAGATATGTAACCTCCAGATTCGGACGGAACACTCCGCCGTACTGGTCAGTGCGGATGGTTTCCCGGAGGGCTTCAATCTGCTGGACGCGGAGAGCCATTTCCGGGTGTGCGTCCACAATTTCCGTGATGGTCTTTCCGTCACGTACCTCCGACAGAAGAGCAGCGTACTTTGATGCGCTTTCCTCCTGCTCGGTAGGCATCGTGCCGTACTCGGCAAACGTACCGGGGACAGCGGTATCAGCTTTATCTGTAGCGGCCCATTTTCCGCCTTTGGCGACATAATCGCGGTTCTCAGACATGGAGCCGTAGGCTTTTTCAATATGGGCTGTCGGAAATACACGCTTGACCGTAGAAAAGCGAATGGGACTGGGACGAAAAATCGCTACATGGTAATGTTCGGTTCCGCTGTCGCCAATCTCCTTTGAACGGCAATAATATTGTGGATTCAGCTTGCGGACGAGCGTATCTAAATCATCCAGGGTCAACCCCATCTCCGAAGGGTTATTGATGGTTAGATTAACCTTTCTCATTTGCGGGTCTTTTGCCATGGGGTCCTCCTAATCAGATGCCATCGTGCTACATCTGCTACACGCTACATGGTGTGGGAAGGGTAATACTTCCCCTTCCCACACGGCAGCCGCCCCGGGGGCTTGGGGCCCCTGGTCCGACCGCGCCGGGATCAAGTGTTGTCCTTGAGCACCTTAACACCTGTGGCTTTTGCGGCTATATAATAGTCCCCGTTTTTCCAGGCGATACGGGCTTCCAGACCTTCAAACGCAACTTCGTAATACCCATTGGGCGGGTCCAGGAGAGCGGGGCCGTCAATGTCAACTCCAATCTTATCCATCTTGCGTTCCGCAAGGACGGTTTCGTAACGGTAGCCCAGGACATTCTCGGTCCTTCTATGGTCACGGTACTCGTAAATGGGAGTGACGTTCACAACCCACAGCTTAGTGCCAAGGGTACGCTTCGCGTCGAGAAGTGCTTCCGTGATTTTCAAGGCGATCACCTCCTCTCTTTCATAATAACGGCGATATTTTAGGGCAAACAAAAAAGGCCAGATTATCCCCTAACTCAAGACATAGCCTTTAGAGTTAGTATGATAATTTAGCCTTTTGATGTTAGCCTTTTTATTTTTTAAGAGAAACGGAACTTGTTGCTATGGAATGGGATGTAGTAGCCGTTCTCTCATCGCCTACTATTATGATAACCCAGAAACATCCGTTTGTCAATAGAAAAATTAAAAAATTTATAATTATTTTTTTATAAAGACATCCGGACAAGCTGAAAATCCGAAAATATTCAACTTTTTAGCAATTTTATATTCTTGACGGTTAGGCTCATATATTGCATTGGAGAGGGTGGCAAGCTATACCGACAGCGCGATAGCACAGGCTTCGAGAGTTGTCAAGACCAAAAGATTCCGGTTCCGAAGAGCCGGAATTTTTTGCGAGTTGGCTGCGCCAAGTCTTGACAACTTTCTCCGCCTGCGCTGGTGGGGGTCAACACAGCTCGCGAGCGAGCTGTGCTACACTCACTAATGATTATGGGAGGCTTACCGCTATGAAAAAACAATCGACCAAGATGTCCCGCGCCGTCAGCCAGCTAGAACACATTTATAATTCTCTTAACGCCGACTTCTTTTCCGGGGAGCTGCCAGTCCCGATTATAACGGTCCAAAGTAAGCCAGGCACCTATGGACACTGCACCACATCTAAAGTATGGCAACGTAAGGAAACGGGAGCGTATGAGCTTAATATTGCTGCGGAAGTGCTCAATTACCCGATTGAAGAAACGCTTGATACCATGATACATGAAATGTGCCATCTCTACTGCCGCGAGAACGGCATTAAGGAGGTATCCAGGGGCGGGAAGTATCACAACGGCAAATTCAAGGCCATAGCCGAGGCCCACGGGCTGACCTGCGTTCCCTGCAAAGAGTACGGCTGGAATACTACCCCAGGAGACAACCTTGTGGAGTACGCCCTTATCAAAGACTGGAACGAGATTGACCTGGGCAGGAACAGCCTCCCGTCCGCTATGAGGACCGGCAGTACGGGGACAGCGCAAACGGGGGCCGCCGGCATGGGGAATGGAGGCAGGAGGCCGTCCAGCACAAGAAAACTGGTTTGCCCCAAATGCGGACAGTCCGTCCGGGCTACCAGGGATGTCAACATCATCTGCGGAGATTGCATGGAGAGGATGGTAACGGCTGAATAGCGTTTTGAAAGTGTAGATTCAAAAATAGCCCCCGCCCAGAATTGGACGGGGGCTTTCACTCTATTCAGGGTAACAAGAATAAATGGCAACCAAACCGCCATCAAAGCTAAGCGGCCAATAATGATCTTCGCTTCCCCAGTCAATCAACCCAGTGGCTCCACCGTCAATAGAGTAAATGCAGCATGGATGAAATTTAGATGGAAAAGGACTCGATATTGCCACACACCAGTGTGAATCAAATTCAATCAAGTCCCCTGGCCTCACATCTTGCGGGTCCGTTACCTTGTGCATAGATATGTCTTTCCCAAAAAGTTCCTCCAAAAACGCAAATGCAAGTTTGGCACATTCCGTGCCGCCTCCAAATGGAGAGTTCATTATTGTAAACGGTGGATTGTACGGATCATAGTGTTCAAGATCCTGAAACGATGTAAATCCTGCCCACTTTGCCTTTTCGCTAGGTTCCTTCCCATTTCTGTACTCCTCAATCAGCGCAAGTACATTCTCCTCCGTCACAGGCATCCCGTTGGTGAGATACCTCGTGTTCTTTCTGATAACAGCCTCAGGGTCTACCGGCAGACCGTTGATTGCCTTTTTCAGCCGGGTATAGATAACCGCTGTCTGGGCCCGGTCCAGGTTCCCTTTAGGATTGAAGTTCCCCTGTCCGTCTGCGCCAGCGAGCAATCCCATCTCATAGCAGACAGCCACCGCGTCCCGGTAGTTTTCTCCTACGGAGGCGAAGTCGGGGATTCTGCCCTTTGCTGCCGCCCCGTCGGACATCATTAGGCACTGGTCCGTCATGACGTTGAACATCATCTGGGCCATGACCTCCCGGGTGACCTCTACCTCATTGCCCCAGCGGATAAGTCCGGTAAACAGCTTGTGCTTCTCAGCGGCGTCATAATTCCGGCTCGGCCAATCTCCAAACAGCGGGCTGTTCAAAACATCCTCGTTGTAGAACGCCCGTGTCAGAATCGTGACAAACTGCGCCATGTTCAAAATTGCGTTAGGGCTGAATACCCCTGGAGCTGTGCCAGTCATCACGCCATCGTTGTACGCCTCCATGATTTCATGGTAAGCCCAGTGGCTTACAGGAACATCGCTGAAAGGGGAGTTGCTTGCATTAGCTTTAGGAGCCAGTCCCACAATCAGAAGGAGCACCAAAATCAAGGATAATTTCTTTCGCATAGAATTTCCACCTTTCTCTACTGATTATTTTTCGTTTTTGAAAGCTTACGCTGGGCCAGGAGCATCTTTACGAACATATAGATGAAGCACGGAATCCCCAGCGTAAACGCAATGGCAATCTGCACGCCGTAAAAGGCAAGCATGGCCCAGGTATTATTCAGGAGGATCAACGGCGCGTTCTGCTTGAAAGCACCAGTCACACGCCAGCCGAACGGGATGCAGAAAAGATAGGGCCAGATAATCTTAAAGTCTTTCCAGATTTGTTCAAAAGGAGTTTCGCCCATTGCAGTAAACGCAAGCAGACCCCCGGCAAGCAGCACACCATAAAGGCAAGTCTTGAAAAATTCTCCACGGGTATATGTAAGAGAAGCTATATACTTTCTCTTTCGATTTTCCTCTGCGGCCTGGGCTTGCTGTGCCGACTGCTGCTGTATACGGGCAAAGCATTCGTCACACAGGCAGGGCGTGTATTTGCTGGCACACTCCTTGCAAAGCCCTTTCCCGCATTTCTGGCAGGACGCGACCGCCTCGCGGTCCTCATGGTTGAAGCATTTCATTTCTTTTTGTCAGCTCCCTTCTGTTTTTCCAATTCCTCTTGTTTCTGCGCATATAGCAACGCCTGTTGAATTGCAATGATGTACCGCTGGTTAGGTTCATTCAATTCATTGAACTTAGCGGTAAATTCATTGGCTGTGACAGCTCTGTCCATTTGATACCCCCTTGTGCTTGTTATGTGAGTATATTATCACTTTTATGCGAGTAAGTCAAGCCATAATTCAACACTTTTTACTTGTAATGTGAGCATGTTTGTGATAAGATACTTTCATTCAGAGGGGAGGCGGATGAATGGAGCCAATCAATCAGAGAGTGAAAGAAGTACGGCAGGCATTAGAGCTGTCTCAGGCCAAATTTGCAAAAGCACTGTCTATGTCAAACGGCTATATCGCAGGCATTGAATTGGAGCATAATCGTGTGAACGATAGAATCATCAAGCTGATTTGCTTCACGTTCCATGTAAGTGAGAAATGGCTGAGGACTGGTGATGGAAGTATGTTTTGCGAAAAATCTGACGAGACGGCAAAGCTGGCTTTCGCTGCATTCAATGAGTTAAAGCCCGTATATCAGGATTATGTAATGAAACAGATTGATCTTCTCTTGGAAATTCAGAATAAAGA
>CAJUQS010000025.1 GCA_910588365.1 uncultured Oscillospiraceae bacterium
CTTCCTGATCCTGGTAAACCAGTCCGGGCTGTCCTCCGCCCTCCACCTGCAAAATACCTGGTCTGTCCATAACCCCCGGCAGCAGGCCATCCCCCTGGCCCTGGCGGAGGCGGAGCGGCTGCTGGACATCAGGGCGGTCCGGGTCCACGGCGGCGGCTTCGCGGGCACCATTCAGGCGTGGGTGCCCGTGGATGATCTGGAGGAGTTCAAGACCGGCATGGAGGCCCTGCTGGGGGCCGGCAAGTGCCATGTGCTCCACATCCGTCCCCAGGGCGGATGCGTGGTGGCGGAATAAAGGGGGCGTGGACAAATGGACCGCAATGAGGCAATTACAAAGCTGGCTACTTACGCCGTGCAGACGGGCCTGGTGGAGGAAAATGAGTACATCTGGGCCGTCAACACCATTTTGGACGCGCTGAAGCTGGACGAGTACACCCCCGTCCCCTGGGATTGCCGGCAGGTGGAGCTGGCCCCGGTGCTGGAGACCCTTCTGGACGACGCCTACGGGCGGGGGGTGCTGGCGGAGAACTCCGTGGTCTACCGGGACCTGTTCGACACCGGGCTCATGGGCCGCCTCACTCCCCGGCCCGCCCAAGTCATGGGGAAATTCCAGGCCCTGTATCGGGAGGCTCCACAGAAGGCCACCGACTGGTACTACAAGTTCAGCCAGGACACCAACTATATCCGCCGGGACCGCATCGCCAAGGACATCCAGTGGAAATCCCCCACCCCTTACGGCGAGCTGGACATCACCATCAACCTGTCCAAGCCGGAGAAGGACCCCAAGGCCATCGCGGCGGCCAAGAACCTGCCCGCCTCCGCCTATCCCCGGTGCCAGCTGTGCGCCGAGAACGAGGGCTACGCGGGACGGGTGAACCACCCGGCGCGGCAGAACCACCGCATCGTGCCCATCACCATCAACAGCTCCCCCTGGTTCCTGCAATACTCCCCCTACGTGTACTACAATGAGCACTGCATCTGCCTCAACGCGGAGCACACCCCCATGAAAATCGACCGGGCGTGCTTCTCCAAGCTGCTGGACTTTGTGGCCCAGTTCCCCCACTACTTTGTGGGCTCCAACGCCGATCTGCCCATTGTGGGCGGCTCCATTCTGGCCCACGACCACTTCCAGGGCGGGCGGTACGACTTCGCCATGGCCAAGGCCCCGGTGGAGACCCCCTTCTCCTTCCCCGGCTTTGCAGACGTGGACGCAGGCATTGTGAAGTGGCCCATGTCGGTGGTGCGGATTGCCTCGGAAAACCCCGGGCGGCTGGTGGAGCTGGCGGACAAAATCCTCACCGCCTGGCGGGGGTACACCGACGAGGGGGCCTTCATCTACGCCGAGACGGAGGGCGAGCCCCACAACACCATCACCCCCATTGCCCGGAAGCGCAACGGAAAATTCGAGCTGGACCTGGTGCTGCGCAACAATATCACCACCCAGGAGCACCCCCTGGGGGTCTACCACCCCCACGCGGAGCTGCACCACATCAAAAAGGAGAACATCGGCCTCATTGAGGTGATGGGGCTGGCCGTCCTCCCCGCCCGGCTGAGGGACGAGCTGGGGCTGGTGGCGGAGGGGCTGGCCCAGGGCGCGGACCTGCGCGCCAATGAGCTGACTGCAAAGCACGCGGACTGGGCGGAAAATTTCGCCCAGGGCTATGGGATCACCCGGGACAACGCCCTGGACATCGTCAAGGCGGAGACGGGCAAGGTGTTCGCCCAGGTGCTGGAGCACTGCGGCGTGTACGCCCGCACCCCCCAGGGGAAGGAGCGCTTCCTGAAATTCCTGGGCGGCATATGATTTGAGACAAAAAGAGCGGGCCGGAATGCGGCCCGCTCTTGCTTATTCTGTTTCGTCCCACAGGCTGTCCGGGTAGAGCCCCTCCGCCGTCATCCGGGCGATGGCGGCGGTCAGGCTGGGCTTGTCCTCCTGATAGGTGACGCCAAACCACTTCTCCCCGGAGGACAGGGCCCGCACGGAGGCCCTCCCTCCCCGATCAGCTGCCCCACCAGAGTGGGGAGCAGGTACTCCCCCTTCATGGGGTTTTCCGCCAGGGTCTTGTCCAAAAAGGCCGGAAAATACTCCTCCGCCCGGTCCAGCAGCGAGGGATTGAACCCCCAGAAGTTCATGGACACCATGGTATCCCCGGGAAGCTCCGTCCACGTCTCCCCGCCGTCCTCGGTGAACCGGGGCGGCGGGCCCTTTTCAATGCGGGTGCGCTCCACAATGCCGGTGAGCAGCCCATCCTCCCCCACCTGGCATACCCCCCGGGCCACGTGGCCATAATCGGTGACGGTATTCTCCAGGCGGTAGGCCACCATGGCGTACTCCTCCCCCTCCGGGTGGGAGAGCAGATAGTCGTAGATCGCCCGGAAGGCCGCGGGGCCGTAGTAGTCGTCGGCGTTGATGATGGCAAAGGGCCCGTCCAGGAAGGGCCGGGCCGCCAGCGCCGCCTGGGCGGTGCCCCAGGGCTTGACGCGGCCCTCCGGGATGGAATAGCCCCCCGGCAGCGCGTCCATGCGCTGAAAGGCGTAGTGCACGTTCATACGGCGCTCAATGCGGGCGCCAATGCGCGTCTTGAACTCCGCCTCAATCTCGTTCTTGATGACAAACACCACCGTCTCGAACCCGGCCCGCCGGGCGTCGTAGATGGAGTAGTCCAAAATCACCTGCCCGTGGCTGCCCACCGGGTCCATCTGCTTCAGGCCGCCGTATCGGCTGCCCATGCCTGCGGCCATAATGACCAATACCGGCTTTTTCATGACGGGTATATACCTCCTTTTGACAACAATTGCGTCAAATAGTGAACTGAATGACGCAGAACACCCCATAGGCCAGCAGCAGCGCCACCCCCTGGAACCGGCTGAGCTTCCCCCGCTTGAGGGCGGGGAGGGTGAGGAAGGCCATGACGGCCAGCATTACCGGGATATCCAGCACCAGCGAGGCATTATACCCCGCGATGGTGGAGTTCTGCGGAATGGAGAAGGGGGCCAGCGTCACCGACACGCCGGACACCAGCACCAGATTAAAGAGGTTGGCCCCGATGACATTGCCCAGGGACAGCGCCCCATGGCCCTTGGCCAGGGAGGTGATGGCGGTGACCAGCTCGGGCAGCGACGTGCCCAGGGCCACAAAGGTGAGGGCGATCACCGACTCGGGCACACCCAGCGCCTTGGCGATGAGGGTGCCGTTATCCACCAGCAGATCCGCCCCCACGGCGATGAGCGCCGCCCCGGCCGCCAGCAGCACCACATCCTTGAGCACGGAATTCTCCTCCCCCTCCGGCTGGGGGGCGGGGCGGGCGGCGGAGGAGTGGGACTTCATCTGGGCCACAGTGGCCGCCATATAGGCGAAGAACATGCCCAGCATAATCAGGCCGGTGCTCCGGCTGAAATTGCCGGTGGTATAGGCCACCCCGGCATAAATGGCTGCGGCGGTGAAGAAGAAGGCCACCGGCAGGCGCAGGGACTTGGGGTCCACCCTGCCGGGGCGGACCGCCACCGTGATGGCGGCGATCAAGGCCGTATTGCAGATGACGGAGCCGATGGCGTTGCCATAGGCGATCTCGCCGTGGCCGCTGAGCGCGGAGGTGGTGGACACCATCACCTCGGGCAGGGTGGTGCCGATGGACACCACCGTGGCCCCGATGAGCAGCTCGGGCAGGCCGAACCGGCGGGCGATGCCGGTGGCCCCGTCCACGAACCAGTCTCCCCCCTTGATGAGGAAGACCAGCCCCACGGCGAACAGAAGGACCGGGACAAGCATGAAATAACCTCCCAGGGCCCCGGCCGCCTCCGGCCGGGGTCAGGCTCAGATGTGAATGGGCCCTTAGAACTCGGCGTTGCCCACCGTTCTCGGGTGCAGCTCCCTCCCCAGCGAATGTACCATTCGCCGGGGGCCCCTTTGATTTGAATCCTCGGCGGAAATGAATTCCGCCTGCGGCAAGGCTTTGGCTATGCCAAAGCCTTGAACGCACCGGCGTGCGCCCCATCTGCGATGGGGCCCCGACGTGGAGCCGCCCGATATCCGGCGCGGACAGGCTTCGTTAGGGACTAAAACTCGGCGTTGCCCACCGTTCTCGGGTGCAGCTCCACGTCGCGGATGTTGGAGATGCCAGTGAGGTACATCACCATCCGCTCGAAGCCCAGGCCGAAGCCCGCGTGGCGGCAGGAGCCGTAGCGCCTCAGATCCAGATACCACCAGTAGTCCTCGGGGTTCAGCCCCAGCTCCGCCATGCGCTTTTCCAGCACGTCGATGCGCTCCTCGCGCTGGCTGCCGCCGATGATCTCCCCGATGCCGGGCACCAGGCAGTCGGCGGCAGCCACGGTTTTCCCGTCGTCGTTCATGCGCATATAGAATGCTTTGATCTCTTTGGGGTAGTCGGTGACGAACACCGGCTTTTTGAACACCTGCTCGGTGAGGTAGCGCTCGTGCTCGGTCTGCAAATCGCAGCCCCACTCCACCTTATAGTCAAACTTATCGTTGTTCTGTTTCAAAAGCTCGATGGCCTCGGTGTAGCTCACCCGGCCGAAGTCGGAGGAGGCCACGTGCTGCAAGCGCTCCACCAGCCCCTTGTCCACGAAGGAGTTGAAAAAGGCCATCTCGTCGGGGCACTTCTCCATCACGCAGTTGATGATGTGCTTGATCATGGCCTCGGCCACGTCCATGTCGTCGCCCAGGTCGGCAAAGGCCATCTCCGGCTCGATCATCCAGAACTCGGCGGCATGGCGCTGGGTGTTGGAGTTCTCCGCCCGGAAGGTGGGACCGAAGGTATACACGCTGCCGAAGGCCATGGCAAAGTTCTCTGCGTTGAGCTGGCCGGACACGGTAAGGCTGGCGCGCTTGCCGAAGAAATCCTGGGAAAAGTCAACGCAGCCGTCCTCGCTTTTCGGCGGGTTCCGAATATCCAGGGTGGTCACCTGGAACATCTCCCCCGCGCCCTCGCAGTCGCTGGCGGTGATGATGGGCGTGTGGACGTAGACGAAGCCCCGCTCCTGGAAAAAGCAGTGGATGGCGTGGGCGGCCACAGAGCGCACCCGGAATGCGGCGGAAAACAGGTTCGTGCGGGGGCGCAGGTGCTGGATGGTGCGCAAATACTCCACACCATGGCGCTTTTTTTGCAGGGGATACTCGGGGGACGACACCCCTTCCACCGCGATGGAGGCGGCCTTCACCTCCAAGGGCTGCTTCGCCTCCGGCGTGAGCACCACGGCGCCGGTGACAATGAGGGCGGCGCCCACGTTCTGCCCGGCGATCTCCTTATAGTTATCCAGCGCGTTGGCGTCCATGACGACCTGGAGGTTTTTAAAGCAGGAGCCGTCGTTGAGCTCGATGAAGCCGAAGGTTTTCATGTCCCGGATGGTGCGGGCCCAGCCCATGACGGTGACCGTCTGCCCATCCAGCCTCTCCTTGTCTGCGAAGACGGAGGCGATGGTGATGCGTTCCATATGCGTTCCCTCAATTCCTGATATTCGTATTCTTAACAGCGCCCGCCGGCGGCGGGATGAGATGGTGCCATTAGTATATCATTTTTTCCGGGATTTGCAAGAGCGCACATAAAAAAGAGGGGCCTGCGCCCCTCTTTTTCTCACAGCCTCTCAGTATACCGGGATGAAGAACAGCCAGGGCGCGGTGACGATGGCCATGGACAGGGCGATCACCCGCCGCTCCCTTTCGGTGAGCCCCTGGCAGGAGCGCATATTGCGCTTGTCGAAAAGGTAGATGCACACACCGGCAGCAGCCACCCCCGCCAGCGTCCACAGGAAGGCCCAGGGGTTGTGGAACGGGTTGTGGGTGACGTGGGACACGGTGTTTTCCCACCCATCCCCAAAGGGGATGTAGCCCAGCGTCCCCAGCAGCATCCACACCACCCCCACCGCGTCGGCGGCAAAGCCGGACAGCCAGAATTTCCACCACAGCTGCTTCACCACCGCCTTTTTCTGGACGTGCTTCAGGGCCAGCAGGCAGACAAGCAGTACGGCGCAGTCCATCAGCAGGTTGCCGGGCAGCACCGCCAGCCACAGCGGACTGGGGATTGCTAAAATGAGCCACACCGGCAGGATCAGGTTATAAATGCGGGTCTGTTTTTTCATGGCATCTCCGCCTCCTTTTTTAATTTGCGCCCCGCCGCCCCCACAAGATTGCCCGCCAGCGCCGCACACAGCGCGACGGCACAGTGGAGCAGCGCGCTGGAGTTCATCAGCGCAAGCACCGCGGGCAGGCAGAACAGGCCGCAGGCCAGGGGGTACAGCGGGCAGAACCCGTGCCGCCGCCCCAGGGACAGCCCGGACATGAACCCTACAATGGGCAGGATCAGCGCCGCATACAAAACACTGAGCACGGGGATGCGGTGGTCGTCGCAGGCCCACACCGCCGCAGGGACCGCCATGCAGAACAGGCACGCGAAGCCCACATAGGGAAGGGTCTCCTTCCAGTGGAACAGGGACGGGCCGCAGGCCAGCCCCAGCTTCTCCCGGATGGCGGCCACCTCGGCATACCATCCCACCCAACGGCCCAGCCAGATCAGGAGGTAGAGCACTGCCAGCACCGCCAGCTCAACCAGCCACAGCCCCAGGTCGTGATCCATCCCAAACAGGTTGGTCCACCGGCACAGCCAGAACAGGGCGGAGTATACCCCGGCGGTGGCGGCGAAATGGGCCAGGGAGCGCAGCGCCAGCGTCTTCCCGTCGTCGGCAAAGGGCAGGGCGGCGACCCCCGCCAGCGCACCCAGGAGGAAATACAAGACCAGCTGGATGGCCAGGGCCAGCGCCCCGGAGCCCACCAACTGGGCCAGGTCCCCGCTGACCCACTTGACGGCGGACAGATGGCCGTTGAGCACCGCGCCTATCGGCGTCAGCACTAGCAGCCCCGCCAGCCCCCCAATGAGCGCCCGGGGAACGGCCTGTTTTTTGAGTTCTTCCATGGATGCCCCCTCCTTGCTGTCACGCTTCCAGCGCCTGCCTGATCTTCCTCACATACCGCCGGGACACCCAGCACACCGTCCCGCCCTCCAGCGTCATTTTGATGGTGCCCGCCAGGGTCAGATCCAGCGCCGTCACCCGGTCCAGGTTGACGATCTCCGAGTTGGACACCCGGACAAACCTGGTCCCCGCCAGCGCCTGCTCCAGCTCGTACAGCCGCTGCCGGACGACAAAGCTCCCCCTGCCCGTCTGGCAGAAAACCCCCTTGTCCTCAGCGTAGAAGCGCAGCACCATGGAGCGGCTTACCCGCACCGCCTCCCGCCCGTCATAAACGGTGAAGGGCTGGGGAGGGGCCTCCCCCCGCAGCCGGGCCGCCAGCTGCTCCACCTCCTCGGTGGGGCTGGGGGCTCGCAGGATGACCACGGGCTCCTCCAGCTCCGGGTCGATCTGAATTTCCACCTTCACGGCACCCCCACCCTCCTTTGCTCTTTAGTATACCCGCCCCCTCCCCAATTGTCCAGCAAACCGGGATGGACGGTTCCCCTGCGGGGACAGACGGCCGGCCGCGAAAAAACGCCCGATTACCCATTGGCAAGCGCCCCCAGCTGTGATATACTATTTTAGGTAAAACTCCCCCCGGCGCCGGGCGCGTAGGAATTCAGACCATACAAAGGAGAGCTGCCAAGATGAACGACAAAGTACACGTGGTAAACCATCCCCTTCTGTCCCACAAGCTGACCATTCTGCGGGATAAGGAGACCTCCACCAAGGACTTCCGGGAGATCGTGTCCGAGATCGGTATGCTGCTGACCTACGAGGCCACCCGGGACCTCCCCCTCACCACCAAGGAGATTGAGACCCCCATCTGCAAGATGGAGGCCCCCACCCTGAAGGGCAAGAAGTTCGCCGTGGTGCCCATACTCCGGGCGGGCCTGGGCCTGGTGGACGGCGTTTTGCGCATGGTGCCCTCCGCTCGGGTGGGCCATCTGGGCATGTACCGCAACGAGGAGACCATGGAGCCGGTGCAGTACTTCTGCAAGATGCCCCGGGACGTGGCGGAGCGGGACGTACTCATTGTGGACCCCATGCTGGCCACCGGCGGCAGCGCCGACGCCGCCATCCAGATTATGAAGGGCTACGGCTGCAAGAACATCAAGCTGATGGTGCTGGTGGCCGCCCCCAAGGGCATTGAGGTGGTCACCTCCAGCCATCCCGACGTGGATGTCTACTGCGGCGCGGTGGACCAGGGGCTCAACGAAAACAGCTATATTGTCCCCGGCCTGGGGGACGCCGGAGACCGCATCTTCGGCACGAAGTAAAAAGCAAACAGGAAGAGGCCCGCCCGGACAAGCCGGACGGGCCTCTTATGATTTGCGGGGTCGGGGCGGCCGCCTGCGCTCCCGCTTCAGTACAGGCGCAGCCAATCCCGCTTTTTCCTGATTTCAGAGGGCGTCAAGCCCGGACCGTACAGAGTAAAAAATTCCGTCAGCACCGGCATCATGTACCGCACCCGCTCCAGCCTGCGCACCTCCGCCACCAATTTTCTGATGATTTCAAACATGTACTGGACACTGTACTGCTGAACCGCCGTCCGGTTCTCAAGTTTGTCCAGCAGTCCCATCGCCTGGTTTATCTCGTTCCCCTGCAAATCGTGAAAGCGGATCACGGAAATGCTGTCCATCATGGCGGCCAGCTCCCGCTTATTTCCCATGGTCCGTCTTCTCTTGGTTGTCCCCAGAATGTCCTGTGCAATCAGGGCCCACTGGCAAAGGGGGTCATAGTACTGTATTTTTTTGTCCAGCATACTGTCAATGTTGTAATACCTGGACTTTACCGCGAACTCGTTGAGAAAGGATACAATCCTTTCATGGAGCGACCCCTCCTCAAATGGGACCCCCGCGCGCTGGCACAGCTTATTCAGATCATGGCCGATTTTCTTCAAATCCAGATCCACCGGGAAATCCCCCTCATGGGCGCATCTGTACTGGGTGATCAGGATGATTTTCAGCAGCCGCTCTATCCCAATGGACAGGGAAAAGAACGCCTGGTAATAGAGGCCCTTGTTATAAATATCCGCTTTTCTCAGCGCGTTCAGCCCATTGCCCAGCAGGGAGGCCGTCAGCGACGCCTCGTTGGCCAAAACCCTCTCCTTGTCTGTAAACATATCCACCCTCCCCTATCCGGCAGCCCCGCAGGGTACAAGAAGCAGGACGCTCTCCACATGTATCGTCGCTATGATGGGAACACGTTGTTTCAACCTTGTCGGTAGGATGGGAACACAAACCGGCAGCCTGCTTTGCGGATTTGCTGTTCTTGCGGGGCGGCTTAAAGTTTGCTCCGTCCATGTGACTTTGGAAACCTGTCTTGTAAATGAATATCAGCTTGGCCGGGTCTTTGCGGCCTTCTTCATCATACCCCCCAACGATCACTTTTTCAACTATGCTTTCAAAAATATAGCGGTCAAATTCTTCCAGAACATTGTTTTGTTCCAGCGTTTTTCTAAACTCCGCAATACGTTTTTTCATGGCGCTCTCGGTTTCCGCCGCCGCCTGCAAATCACGGCGCTGGACTTGAAGCTGCTCGATCTGGCTTGTGAGATCAAGATATTTACTTTCGTAGGTTTCTTTGTCCAATACTTCTTCCAAACGCATATCGACCAGCTTCGCCCGCTTTGCTTCCAGCGCCCGGATGTCCTTTTCAATTTTTACCAACTGCTTGCCAGCATTGTTTTCAGACAAGGTTTCTTCCGTCCTGGCAATAAACTCGTCCAAAACATCTTTGTTGTTCTGGCAAAGAAGCCTGTACGACTCCACAAATGCCTGCTCTATCGTTTCCTCGGCTATTCCCTTGCTGTCAGGACAGAATTTCTTGCCCTTTTTAGTGCTGGTAACACATTGCCAGATAACCTTATTGTACTGTGAACCGCTGTGCCAGCTTCGCCGTGTCAGTGTTCCACCGCAGAAGCCACATTCCAGCATACAGCTAAACGCATACTTGCGACTGAACTTTTCACGCTTGCCATCTGAATTTAACCGCCTTGGCTTGGCCCGACGCCTTAAAATTTCCTGCGCCTTTTCAAAAACTTCCTCGGATATGATAGGTTCATGGTGATCTCGGATGTAAAACTGATCTTCTTCTCCAAAATTGTCCAGGCGGCGTTTGGATATAGGGTCAAGGGTAAAGGTTTTCCCCATCAGAATATCGCCCTTGTATTTCTCGTTCTTGATAATGCCTATCACGGTCGTTTCGGCCCAGGTTGTACTGCCGCGTTTGGTCTTGTAGCCCAGGTTTTGAAGCTCCTGTGCAATAACGGAGCCACCGGCCCCCTCAATGTAGCGGCGGAAAATATAGCGCACGATCTCCGCTTCTTCTTCATTGACCGTGATCGTTTTGTCCTCCGGGTGGTAATCATACCCCAAGCAACCTTGGAAGCCGACCAGTTCACCGCGCTGCATTTTCATTTTCAAGCCCTTTTTAACATTAGCGGAAATGTTTTCTACTTCCTGCTGTGCCACAGAGCTTAAAATGACAAGGAGCAATTCACCGTCCATTGTAAGGGTATTGATGTTTTCTTCCTCAAAGAAAACCGCAATGCCCTTTTCTTTGAGCATACGGACATATTTTAGCGTGTCCAGCGTATTTCTTGCAAACCTTGAAATAGACTTGGTGACAATCATATCAATGTCGCCATTCATGCAGTCATTGATTAACCGCTGGAAGTCCTCACGCTTAGTTACTTGTGTGCCGGTGATCGCTTCGTCTGCATAGATGCCAGCTAAAAACCAATCAGAGTTTCCCTTGATAAGTTCTGTGTAATATGCGACCTGTGACTTGTAGCTGTTAAGCTGATCTTCGCTGTCTGTACTGACACGGCAGTACGCCGCTACGCGGAGCCGTTTTGTAAGGTTCGTCCGCGCCCGCGGGGAAAGTGTGTTTCGCGCTTTGATGATTTCAACGCCGCTCATAGATAGTCCTCCTTTTTGTGTTCCTATCATAGTGTCATTATAACACAAACAGAACGGCAAATCAAGCCATCAAATTAGAAACCACTTTATAATCTTTCATCAGGCGATTTTTGATAAGGGAATACTCTTTATCGGTTATCAGCTTCTTGTCAAGCAGTTGTTTCAAAAAGGCAAGCTGCATACTGTACCTAATCAAGTTGCTGTTCTTCAAGATTTTCCCCTATTACAATAGATTTACGGTAGAAGGCACGGCAGCCAGCCGTGTCTTTTTCCGCATTGTTGCCAAAGCTGTTAGAATGGGAGGGCATTGGCCTGACATTTATCTCCAAGGACCAACACGTCCGGATGAAAGTCCGTCAGCCAGCCTCTCATTCGCAGCGTTCGATTTATGCAGGTAGAGCCGTCTCGCCGTCTTGGCCCGGCGCGCCCGTGTCATCAAATAGATAGAATCGGCAATGATGGAAGGGCTGGACGCCAATCAATCTACAGATGGGAGTGTTTCGCAATGAACGCGGTAGGGATCGATGTTTCCAAGGGCAAGAGCATGGTGGCGGTACGCCGCCCCTTCAACGAGACCGTGGCAAAGCCCTTTGAAGTGCGCCACACCGGCAGTGAACTCAAGCAGCTGGCAGACTACTTGAAAAGCCTGGACGGTGAGACGCGGGTGGTGATGGAGCACACCGGACGGTACTACGAGCAGATCGCCCAGTACCTCCATGACGCAGGGCTTTATGTCAGCGCGGTGAACCCAAAACTCATCAAGGACTATGGCGGTGGGACCAGCCTGCGCCATGTGAAGACCGATAAGGCCGACGCCAGGAAAATTGCAGGATACGCCCTTGACAGATGGGCTGAATTGCGGCAACATACACCCATGGACACGATCCGTTATCAACTGAAAATGCTGAACCGGCAGTGCGGCCTGTACACCAAGACCAAGACGATGATGAAAAACAACCTCATCGCCCTCTTAGACCAGACCTATCCCGGCGTAAACGCCCTGTTTGACAGCCCCGTGCGGGAGGACGGGACACAGAAATGGGTGGATTTCGCCGCCTCCTTTTGGCACGTTGACTGTGTGCGGGGCATGAGCCGAACCGCCTTCGTGCAGCGGTACGCCAAGTGGTGCAAACAGCACAGGTATCAGGCCAGGGCGGGCAGGGCTGAGGAAATCTACGAGCACGCCCAAGACCTGATTGCCATGCTGCCCAAGGATGCCATGACCAAGCTGCTGGTGCGGCAGGCCATCGACGCTCTTAACGCGGTCTCCGCCACGTTGGAGCGGCTCAAGGCTGAGATGCTGAAGCTGGCTTCCTTGCTTCCCGAGTTCCCTGTGGTGATGGCCATGCGCGGCGTGGGCGACACCCTCGGCCCCCAGCTCATGGCGGAGATCGGGGACGTGGCCCGGTTCGCCCACCGCAGTGCCATTACATCCTTCGCCGGCGTCGATCCCGGTGCCAACCAGTCCGGCACCCACGAGGCTAAGAGCGTGCGTATCTCCAAGAGCGGCTCACCCGAGCTGCGTAAAGCCCTGTTCCTGGTGATGGACTGTCTCATCCAGACCAAACCCCAGGATGATCCTGTGTACCTGTTCATGGACAAAAAACGCGCTGAGGGCAAGCC
>CAJUQS010000026.1 GCA_910588365.1 uncultured Oscillospiraceae bacterium
ATAAATCTGCTATCATTGCATTGGCAAATGGTGCAGTATAATTCGATGAGTTTTTCTTCCACAAAGTCATTCTCATCCTTACTGCATCATTTGTCATCCTTTTTCTTTGTTTAACTATTGATTCACACTTTTAAGAGCCTGTTTAATATCTCAGCGTGTGCGGATTGGCGAGATAGATTTTTTGCCCTGCAAGGCAAAAAGCCGCGGCAATCCTGACGGATTGCAAGGATTTTTAACGCAGCCAGGGCGGAAAATATGCCGCCAAGGCGGGCGCGGGGAGATGTTAAACAGGCTCTAAGGAAAAAGGGACCAGACAGGACTTTTGGGCAAAACTCTGTTTTGCCTTTCAGGATGGAGGAACAGCCATATGGAACACTACGGATTACTTGTCATTGGCGCGGGGCCCGGGGGCTATGAGGCCGCTCTGCGCGCCGCCAGACTGGGGATCAGAACCGCCGTTGTGGAGAACCGGGACGTGGGCGGCACCTGCCTCAACCGGGGCTGCATCCCCACCAAGAGCCTGCTCCACGCCGCGGAGATCGCCGCCGGCCTGGAGAAAGGCGGAGAATGGGGGATTGCCGCCGAAAATCTCTCCGTGGACTTTGCCGCCGTCCACCGGAAGAAAACAGAGGTGACGGAGAAGCTGCGCGCTGGCGTGGAGGGGCTTCTCAAACAGAAAAAGGTGGATCTCCTCCGGGGCACGGGGACCATCCTGGGGCCGGGCCGGGTAGCGGTGGACGGCGTGGAGTACGGGGCGGATCATATCCTTATCGCCACCGGCTCCGTGCCCGCACGGCCCCCCATCCCGGGTCTGGAGCACGCTGTCAGCTCCGATGAGGTACTCTCGGACCAGGAGCGGGTATACAGGTCTCTGGTCATCATCGGCGGCGGGGTCATCGGCGTGGAGCTGGCCTGCGTCTATCAGGCTCTGGGCTGCCAGGTGTCCATTGTGGAGGCCCTGGACCGGATCCTGCCCAACATGGACCGGGAGATCTGCCAGAACATGACCATGATCCTCAAGCGCCGGGGCGCGGCGGTGAATACCGGGTGCATGGTCAGCTCCGTGGAGAAGGAGCCGGACGGCGGGCTGGTGGTACGCTACACCTGCAAGGACCAGCCCGGTGAGGCCCGGGGGGAGGCGGTGCTGTGCGCCATCGGCCGCCGCCCCAACACGGCGGGGCTCTTTGGCGAGGGCTTCCAGGTGGACATGGAGCGGGGCAGGATTCTGGTGGATGAGCGGTTTCAGACCAGTGTGCCCGGCGTGTACGCCATCGGGGACGTTTCGGCCAGGATTCAGCTGGCCCACGTGGCCGCCGCCCAGGGCATCGCCTGCGCGGAGCGGCTGGTGGGCCGGGAACCGCTGGTGGACGTAAACTTGGTCCCCAGCTGCATCTACACCAGCCCGGAGATCGCCTCTATCGGCCTCACCGCCGACGAGGCCAAGGCCGCCGGACGGGCGGTGAGGGTGGGCAAGGCCCTCATGTCCGCCAACGGCAAGACGGTGATCGCCGCCGGAGAGCGGGGATTTATCAAGATTGTGGCCGACGCGTCCACGGGTGTGGTCCTGGGGGCCCAGCTCATGTGCGAGCGGGCCACGGATATGCTCTCGGAGCTGACGGAGGCGGTGGTGAACGGTCTGACCGCCCGGCAGCTGGCGAGGGTCATGCGGCCCCACCCCACCTTTGAGGAGGCGGTGTCCGCCGCGGTGGAGGACCTGCTGGAGAAGCTGGAGAAATGAGGGAACCCCGGAAGCAGCCCCGCGGGGGTCCCGGCAGGGAGCGGAGGTAATCCAGGGCGGGCTCAATGGCCTCCTTCACCGTGTTGTAATCCGCCTCCATGTCCTGGATCTGCCCACAGGCGGAAAGGGACAGGAGCATTGCCAGGCTCAGGAAAAGGGCTGCTTCAACAACTGGAGCGAGGCCCAGCCCGACCACGTGGAGTCCGATACGTTTTATGGTCTGGATAGTTGGAAAGCGAGGGGGCTCGCTGAAGGCCGCCGGCTGCTCAAACCAGGAAAAGGAAAAACACCTCCGATCCAATCGCGGATCGGAGGTGTTTCCCTTTTTGTGCAATTATGGAATATGCAAAAACAAGTTATGCAGTACGAGCCAAGCGGAGTTCAGTTTTCTTTGTAGAAATGTCCCATAGCGTCAGCGGCCATAATGGAGTTATAGACCAGGTCCAGGGTGATTTTGAACGGCTCGGCGTAGATGAGTTTGTTGTGGTTGACTACAGTATCGGCAATAACCATCACATTCTCCGCCGTAGGTTCCACGTCCAGCTCTGCCAGCGTTGTGGGCAGCCCCACCGCCTGGCAAAAACGGACCACCTTCTCAAACAAGGGTTTGGAGGTGTTCTCCATCACCATCTGGCAAATCACACCAAAAGCCACCTTCTCCCCATGCAGGTACTTATGGGTAGAGGGCAGTTGGGTCAGCCCGGCATGGATACCGTGGGCGGCCGCACAGCTGGTATTCTCAAAGCCAACGCCGCTCAGGAGAATATTTGCCTCGATCACGTTCTCCACGGCTTCGGTGCAGGCCCCCTGTTTCAGCGCGGTCAGCGCCTCCACGCCGTCCTCCATCAGTACGCTGAAGCACAGTTCAGCCAGCGCCACACTGGCCCCCGTGCAGCGATAACCCTTGCCCACATAGTTTGGACTGTAGGAGCTGCGATTGGCATATCCCTCAAAAATTGTTGCCAGGGCATCGCCCATACCGGCAACAAACAGGCGTGTGGGCGCTTTCGCTACAATGCCAGTATCCACCAGCACCATCTCGGGGTTCCGCTTGTGGCGAATGTTGTGGATATATTCACCAGTTTCTGTATACATAACGGACATGGCGCTGCACGGAGCGTCACAAGAGGCAGCGGTCGGTACAATAATCACCGGCTTTCCAGACTTGTCCGCCGCCGCTTTTACAGAATCCAAGGTCTTTCCGCCGCCGACGCCAATGAGTACATCTGCGCCAAACCGCGCCGCTTCCGCTATGATCCGATCAACCTCAGCGTAGGAGCATTCGCCGCCGAATCTGATTGCCTCAAAGGACGAGCTGGTGCCGCTATAGGATTTCTCCAGCCGGGCATTCAGCCCATCATATAGGAATCCGTCAATGGTAAAGAGCGCCTTCGGGCCAAACGCCGAGGTATACGTCTCCAGAAGATCAAATTCACCGATTCCCTGGATGTACTTTCCCGGGCACGCAAACGCCCTGGTGCGGGTTTCTGACATTGCCATAATAATCGCCTCCGATTTTATTAGTGGGAGAGCTGACGGTATCAGCGATCCCTTGAATGGATTAAAAAAATTCTATGCTTCCCCGGAGCATGGCGGCAAACAGCCGCCGGGCATCCTCTGGAGAGAGCGGGCGCGGGTTATTTTTGCGGACATACTTTTCCAGCAGTGTCCCGGCCAGATCCGGAATGTCGGTTGCGGTGTACCCCAGTTTCTCCAGGGAGGCGGGCAGACCGGCGGCGGCAAACGCCTTCTGGATGTGCCAGATAACCTGCCGTCGGGTATCCTCCCCGCCGGACGCCCCCAGACACCGTGCGGCCAGCTTATCCAGCAGCGGCTGAATGTGTTCCGCATTAAACGCCATGGTATACGGCAGCGAGAGGCCGCAGCCAACGCCATGGGGCGCCCCCTTCTCCAGAGTCAGGATGTAGGAGATGCTGTGGGCGTACAGGCCGCCGCCCATGACGTAAGACATCATGCCCATAACAGACGCCAGTGCCAGATGGCAGCGGGCAGGGATGTCCTGTCCGTCCTTCAGTGCCAGAGGGAGATAATGGAGAATCTGCGCGGCGCTCTCCACGGCCAGCGCATCCGTGTAGGGGGAGGGCCGTGCCATGGCACCCTCCAGGGCGTGCGTCATGGCGTCAAATGCCGTGGCTGCGGTGACGTGCGGCGGCATGGAGACGGTGAGCAGCGGATCCACCAGCGCGGCGGTCGGCAGCAGGGAGGGCGAGGCGTAGAATACCTTCCTCCCCTCCACGGTCAAGACGGAGTAGGGGCTAATTTCGCTGCCTGTTCCCGCTGTGGTGGGCAGAAGGAACAGGGGCAGGGCCGGTTCCAGGGCAAAATTCCGCTCCTTTACGTGCGCAAGCAGGTCCATCCCTCCATAGGCAGCCAGCTTGGCAAGATCCATCACGCTGCCGCCGCCCAGCCCGGCCACCGCCTGGTGCCGCCTGTCAACAGCATCCTGGAGCCGGCAGAGGACCTCAAAGTGCGGCTCCGACGGGATATCCGTAAACATATCACAGGAGACGCCCGCCTCTTTCAGGCACCGCAGTACGGCCTGGCCGCCCGGCGTGTGCTGAACATGGCTTCCGGCCAGCAGTAGGATACGGGATATTCCCATCTCCCGCAGTGCCGGCCCCAATATCTTGGCAGCACCGCAACTGAGCACTGTCTTTCCCTGGGGCGCGGTTCCGGGGAGCCTCCAGGTCAGCGGATTGCGGTACCGGGGGGGCGTCTGCTCCAGCAGGCGATCGTATTCCATGTCGTCCCCCTATTCAATACCCAGGTATGCTTTCTGGACCATCTCGTTTCTCAGAAGGTGTTCCGATGTATCTGTCAGGACGATCTCCCCAGTCTCCAGAACGTAGCCGCGGTTGGAGACCTCCAGCGCCAGATAGACGTTCTGCTCGACCAGAAGAATGGGCGTTTTATCTATGCGGTTGATCTCCTTGATGACCTCAAAGATGGCCTCGATTACCTGGGGCGCAAGCCCCAGGGACGGCTCGTCCAGCAGCAGGATTTTGGGCGACTGCATCATGGCCCTCCCGACAGCCAGCATCTGCTGCTCGCCGCCGGACAGGCTGCCGCCCTTCTGCCTGCGCCGCTCCCCCAGGACCGGGAACAGGTCGAAAACCTTCTCCATGTCCCGCTTGACGCCCTCCTTGTCCCGGCGGTTAAACGCCCCCATCTCCAGATTCTCCAGCACGGTCATACGGGTGTATATGCCGCGCCCCTCAGGTACCATGGACATGCCCAGGCCGGAAACCTTGTGGGCCTTGGTCCCTGCAATTTCCCGGTCAAAGAGCTTGATTGAGCCGCTGGCAGGGGTGACGATTCCAGTCAGCGCGCGGAGAGTGGAGGATTTTCCCGCACCGTTGTTGCCGATGATGGAGACAATCTCCCCTTCCGCCACATGGAAAGAGATATTCCGAACCGCCTTGATCGCGCCATAGGATACACTCAGGTTTTCCACGTTAAGCATCTGCGTCTCCCCCCTTTTTCTTGGAGCCCAAATATGCGTCGATTACCACGGGATCGCTGCTAACTGTCTCGGGATCCCCCTCGGCAATCTTCGTCCCGTGATCCAGAACCAGGATATAGTCGGACACATTCATGACCACGCGCATATTGTGTTCAATAAAAATAATGGTCTTGTGCAGATCGGAGTTGATCCAGCGGATCAGCTCCAGCAGCTCAGCCGACTCATTGATATTCATGCCCGCAGCGGGCTCGTCCAGCAGCAGGAGCTTAGGATCACTGACAAGGGCGCGGGCAATCTCCAGGCGGCGCTGCTGGCCGTAGGAGAGCGAAGTGCCGTATTCCGCGTATTTGTCCGCAAGGCCCACAATGCTCAGGGCCTCCATGCTCTTTTCGACGATCTCCGCTTCAATTCTCCTGGATCGGAATGGGATAAAGGACTCCACCGCATTGGCCTTGATCCGGCTGTGCATACCGGTCATCACATTTTCCAGAACCGTCATCTGATTGAACAGCCGGATATTCTGGAAGGTGCGGGCAATCCCCAGCTCATGAATCTCATAGGGCTTGAGAGAATCAATCTGCTTACCGTTGAAGGATATGGTGCCGGAGGTTTTGGTATAGGCACCCGTGATGAGGTTAAAGAGCGTCGTCTTCCCCGCCCCGTTGGGGCCGATAATGCTGAAAATCTTGCCTTCTTTCACGCTGGCAGTCACGTCGTTCGTGGCAACAACACCGCCAAAGCTCTTGGTAACGTGGTTAAGTTCCAGTAGCATTTGTTGAACCTCCCTGCTGGTCTCCGCCAATCTTTTTGTCCCGGATGCTGCCCAGCAGACTATCCAGGTAAGAGGTGCGGGTGTTCACATGGCCCAGGATCCCCTTTGGGCGCAGCTGCATCATAATGACGACAATGAGGCCGTAAATCAACATACGGTACTCCACGAAGGAACGCAGCAGCTCCGGCAGTACCGTCAGAATGACAGCCCCCAGGGCCGGTCCCGCTACTGTACCGCTGCCGCCGATGAGGACCATGGTCAGAATGGTGATGGAGTCGTTATAGATGAAGGTATCCGGACTGATGAAGCAGATATAGTGGGCATAAAAGGCTCCGGCAATTCCCGCAATGAGTCCACTGATGGCGAAGGCGCAGACCTTGTATCGGGACGTGCGGATTCCCATGAAGGCGGCGGCATCCTCATCATCCCGGATCGCCATCAGGGCTCGCCCAAAAAATGTGCGCGGAATGTTGAGCACCACCAGGAATATCATGACAGCCACAAACAGGAGGATGTAGTAGTAGGTTCCTTTATTGGTGAAGTCCAGCCCAAAGAAAACCGGGCGCGGAATGCTTGGCAGTCCGCGCGGGCCGCGGGTGATCTCCCCGCCGTTGATCAGCAGCAGCCGGAAGATCTCGCCAAATCCCAGTGTAGCGATTGCCAGATAGTCGCCATTCGTCCGCAGGGCAGGCAAGCCGATCAGAACTCCAAACAGGCCCGCGCAGATAGCGGCAATGGGGAGCGTAATCCAAAAGCTCAGGCCGAAGTAGATGGACAAGAGTGCGGATACATAAGCGCCCATTCCGTAAAACGCCGCGTGGCACAGGGAGAAGAGGCCCGTAATGCCCAAAGCAACCTCCAGTCCGAGGCTGAGGATGATGTATAGCAGAATCAACACAGCGATATGCATCAGAGAGGCCGTGTGCAGAAAGATGGGCGCAACAGCCGCCAGCAGCAGAATCACGCCTGCCTGGACTCGTCGGTCCTTTACTATGTTCCTTATTTTCACAGCATTCCCTCCTTACACACGGTTGGCGGAGGCATCCTTGCCGCCAAAGAAGCCAGTGGGACGAAACAGCAGCACGATAATCAGCGTTGCAAAAGAAATCGCCGGCCCCATGCTGGATGAGATATAGGTGGTTCCGAAGCTCTCAATCTGCCCCAGCAGCAGGCTGCCCAGCATGGCACCGGGAATGCTGCCGATCCCGCCGAGGATGGCAGAGGTGAACGCCTTCATACCGGCCATATACCCCATCGTGGAGTACACGGCATCATAGTAGATCGCCACAAGCATCCCCGCCGCACCGGCCAGTGCGGAACCCACAAAGAAGGTGATACTGACGACGCGGTTGGTGTTGACGCCCATCAGGCTGGTCACATCCATATTCTCCGAGGTGGCGCGGATGGCGCGGCCATACTTTGTGCTTGTAATGAACCAGTTCAGTATCAGCATCAGCGCCAGAGAGCAGCCCAGCAGGGCAAACTGCATACTGTTGATGACAACATTGCCGATATTGTAATATTTTGTCTCAAAGAAGGCGGGGACGGCGTAGGTCTCGGCCCCCACCAAAACGCGGGCCAGATTGGAGAGGACGATGGACGCGCCCAGGGCGCTGGCGGTCACTACCACGCGGGGAACATTCCTCAGCCTCCGGTATGCGAGAAATTCAAGTGCCACGCCCACTGTACCAGTGCAAAGCATGGTCAAAAACAGCGCTGCGATAAAAGGAATATTTCCGATTCTGGCAAAAATCAGAGCAAAGCAGGCGCCCCACATATAGACGTCGCCGTGAGCGAAGTTGATAAAGCGGAGACTGCCGTACACCATGGAGTAGCCCAGAGCAATCAGGGCGTAGATGCACCCTTGTGTTAAACCATTGACAATAATTTGTATGAGCATAAGCACTCCTCCTGTCTTCCCGATTGCATTTTCTAAAAAGGGCGGGGAGAAAGGCGGAAACCTCCCTCCTCGCCCAGAAATTTTCCGTCCGCTTCAGGGCGAGTTTGAAATTGCGACCATGCCCTACTCGACGACGACAAACTTACCGTCCTGCACCACCAGTCTGGTCAGGGAGTCGAAAATCAGATCGTGGGTCTCATTGAAGTTTACCGTACCATAGACCGTCTCAAAGGTGGTGGAGGCGATATACTCGGCCATCTTGTCCGGGTCAGTGCCGACGGCCTTGATAGCGTCGCATACCATCATGACAGCCGCGTAGCCGTGGCCGGAGAAGGTGCCGGCCGTCTTGTCCTCGCCGAACTTGGCCCGGTAATTCTTCTGGAAGGTCTGGACCACCTCGGAGGGATCGTCAGGGACAAGAACACCCTGGACCTTCACGCCTTCGGCAGCGGCGCCGGCCGCCTCAAGGAAGGGGATCTCAAACATGGAGGAGGACGAGTAACAGGGAAGATCCATGCCCAGAGACTTTTGCTGCTTTACAATCAGCGCTCCCTCGGTGTACGTACCGGCGAGAAACAGGGAGTCTGCCCCAGAATTCTTGACCTTGGTCAGGATGTTTGTGAAGTCCCTGGTCTCGTTGATGACGTAGGCCTCGGAGCAGACGATCTCCGCGCCGGCATCGGTCAGGATCTGAGTGATGATTTTCTCCTGGCCCATGCCGTAATCAGAGGTCTCGTAGAGAATGGCCACCTTCTGGCAGCCGTCCTCAACCATCCAGTCCGCGGCGTATACGGCCTGCTGGTTGTCGGAGGGCTCTGTGCGGAAGCCGTAGGTCTTGTTCTGCTCAGAAATATCAGGGTTCGATCCGGTAAAGATGGACACCAGCTTTCCCTCGTTGATAATGGGCAGGGCGGCCAGGCAGCAGGATGAATTGTAGTACCCGACGGAGGCAACAACGCTTTCATCCGCCACAAACTTGGTGGCAATGGTAGCGGCCTCCTTAGGATCGGACTTGTCATCCTGAATATCCAGCTTGACCATTTTGCCATTGATGCCGCCGGCGGCGTTGACCTCGTCCGCCGCCATTTGAGCGCCCAAGGAGAGCTGCTCACCGAAGCCTGCGTTGCCGCCAGTCATGGGGCAGTCAACCCCAATGACGAGGAACTCTGTGCTGTCTGCATCCGCAGGGGTGGCCGCAGAGTCATCGGCTTGATTACCTCCGCAGCCGGAAAGAAGCGCCGCCAGGAGCGACAGGGACAGCATCAACGATACGATTGTTCTTCTGCGTTTCATGTGTGTAGCATCTCCTTTTTATTTATGTATGCAAACTGCGACAGCAGCTGGCACCGCGGCTGGATAGATGAAAAAATAGCAGATCTGTGTAATTTTTATTATATCCTAATCTGAACAAATATACTATAGCGGGTTTCGGTCCGGCTCAGGACAGCTTTGCGCTGATGGCGTCCAGCTTCTCATAGATGTGCGCATAGCGGCCAAAGCTGTCATCAAAGAGAGCCGATCCGATGGTGAAGCCCCAGGGCTTCAGGTTTTTGACGAACTCCAGCCGCTTATCATTGCCGATGCTTCCGGTGATAATCAGGGGCTTGTCCACGCTGGCAACAAACTCCGCGGCCATGGCCTCCGGGTCCCCGTCCACATAGCGGTACACGGACAGGCAGATGCCCTCCACCCCGTCATAGGCCAGAATACGTTTGGCGTCGTCGATGATCTCCTGGTGGGTGCCGTACAGCATCCGCGGAATTCCCGCCCGGCGGCCGCAAGTGGGGAAATATTTGATCCCGGTCCCGGCCAGCTTCTTGGCGACGCTCTCATAAAACGCCATGCCGACGACAAAGTCAAACTGGCAGTCAATGGCGAACTGGGCGGCCTCCAGGCACCCCTCCTCGCTCTCAATCAGCGGCTCCATGAAGGTCACCTTTCCGGCGTCCTTCATGCGCCGGACCAGCTTCTTTGCGTCAGGCAGGGAAATCCCCACATCCTTGAAGCCCCAGAACGCGGTAGCCGCGCCCTGATTGTCCGCAAAGACGGCCTCAGCGCCGGGGACCGTCTTGTCGTGGTTGGTCAGCATCGCAATCATACGGATACTCATGAATCAATCCTCCCTAATTCGTCAATATCTGTGGTATGGAGACAGGCTCTACATATCTGCGTAAAGGGGTGCGAGAACGTCGTGAATCCGGCGGTAGAGCTGGAACTGCTTTTGATAGACCTCCGCCAGCGCCGGGTCCGGCTCCACCCGCTCCTGGAGGTGCAGTCCCTTGGATACCGCCTCCTCGTGGCTGGCGAATACGCCCGCGCCCACCCCGGCCAGCAGGGCGGATCCATAGGACGAGTCGTCGTTTTGGAACTTGAGGATGGGCCGGTTGAGGACATTGGCCATGATGGACCGCCACAAGGGGCTCTTGCCGCCGCCGCCTACAATGCGGATTTCCTCCACCTTGTCCTCAATCAGGCAGAAGTTGTCCTTGATGGAGTAGGCCACCCCCTCCAGTACGGCCCTGTTGAAATGTCCGCGGCTGTGATGGGCCGTGGCGCCAACAAAGCTGCCCCGCAGCCTGGGGTCCCAGTAGGGGGATCGTTCCCCCATCAGATAGGGGTGGAAGAACAGTCCCTCCGCCCCGGCGGGCACCTGCTCCGCCTCTCTGTCCAGGGTGCGGTAGGTGCTGCTCCCTCCCCGCTGCTCGCTCTGCCACTCCTGCTGGCAGAAGGTATCCCGGTACCAGCGCAGGCTTTCTGCGGCGGAGGACGTCGCCAGACAGGTATACCACAGGCCGTCCACCACATGGGAATAAGTCAGCGCCTTGGGGTTGGGCTCCGGCTGCTTCCGGAAGAGGTAGAGTGTACCAGAGGTGGCCAGCTTGGTCACGCAGCTGTTTTCTGCAATGGCGCCCACGCAGTACGCCTCCATAGCGGTGTCGCTGGCGCCGTTGATGACGGGTGTCCCCGCAGGGATTCCGGTGAGGCGGGACGCCTCGGGGGTAATGCGTCCGGCGATGTCGCCGGGCTTAACCAGCGGCGGCAGAATAGACAGGGGCACGCCGCTGATACGGCACAGCTCATCCGACCAGCACCAGTTGATGTTGTCAAAGAGCAGACTGCCCTGGGCCTCAATGTGGTCTGTCGTCCAGGTTCCGGTCAGCTGGTAGCGCACGTAGTCCTTGACGAACATGGCGCGGGCGGTCTTTTTCAGCACCTCCGGCTCGTTGTTGTTGATCCACATTAACTGGAGCATAGTCCATGTGGGGCTCGGCATCTGGTAGCCAATGCTGAAAACCGTATCCCTGTGATGTTCCAGCATATAGGCGGTCTCTTTGGTGCTGCGGGTGTCCGTCCACATGATGGTCCTTCTCAGCACCTGGTCTTCCTTATCCAAAAGGACCACGTTATGGGCGGATGCATCCAGGCTGAGGGCCGCCACCTGACCGGCCTTCGCGCCGCCCTTCTCCAGGGCGGCCCGGAAACTGCTCATGAACGCCGGGAACCAGTCGGCGGGATCCTGCTCGGACCAGCCGATATTGGGATGGTAGGTGGTATATTCGGTGTATCCGTCCCCCACAAAATTGCAGTCTGTATCAATCAGTGTGACCTTGCAGCCGCTGGTACCGATGTCAATTCCAAGGAGAAGCTTTTTCTCGCTCATATGTATGTGCATCCTTTCTCGCCAGGCCTATAGCTGTACCTGTCCATTGGTGATGGAGATATTGCTGCCGGTAGTGGCCATACCCAGCTCGCTGCACAGCACTGCCGCCCAGTTGCCCACTTCCTCCACCTCCAGAAGCCGGCGGGTTGGAACCATGTCCGCGAAATACTGGTAACCGCCCGCCTCGCCGGTCCCCAGCTCGGCGGCCTTGCGGCTGATGGAGCCCACCATCATGGGCGTCATCACATAGCAGGGGCACAGGGCGTTCACCAAGATGTTGCTGGATGCCAGCTCATTGCCCCAGATACGGGTCAAGTGGGAGACGGCGGCCTTTGAGGCAGAATAGGCACTATAGGTTTCCGAGGTCAGGAACGCTTGGGAGGATGAGATGTTGACAATGCGCCCCCACCCCGCCTTCTTCATGTAGGGAACAGCGTGCTTTGTGCAGATAACCACGCCGTGGAGGTTGATGTCCGTAACCTTCTTGAACCGATCCAGCTCCAGCTGGTCCACCGGGTTTTTGTAGATGATACCGGCGTTGTTGACCAAAATATCCAGCTTCGCGTATTTCCCGGCAATCTGGGAGAATACACGATCCACATCCTCCTCGCTGGTGACATCCATCACCATCCTGTCGATCCCCTCCCGCAGGTTCTGCCGGGGGTCCCCCTGTCTCTCGTTGAATCGGATATCCGTGGCCACTACTACTGCGCCGGCGTCGAAGAGGGCATTGGCAATGCCCAGGCCGTTTCCCTGGGCCGCGCCGGTTACAACGGCCACATGGCCGCTCAAATCAAACAGCCGGCTGAAGCGTTCCAAATTTTGCATATTGTTGTACCTCCTAATGTCCATGGAACCGTGTCCATGTAAAATATATCAGAGATTTTTGCCATTCCAGCCCCAGCAATCTGTGGGCTGGTACTGGATATAAATGTGGTCGGGTGCCATATCCAGTTCATTCCCGATGATGCTCATCATCTCCGCAGTCAGCGCATCGCAGCACTGCCGGTCTAAGGAGCCGAACATACCGATTTCAACGAAAGCCAGATTGCCGGGTTCCCCCTGGAACCACATACCGCAGCCGCCGTGGAAAATGCACATGAGCCACTTCTCCGTCTTCCGCGGAATCAGTTCAATGGCCTGCCCAAATCGGGCCTTGAGCCTCTCTTGACGTTCCCGGGGCAAAGCCAGGTTGGTAAAAAGCTTGATACAGGGCATGAAGCTACCTCCTTCATCCATGGTTTGTGTGGTGGGTACAGGAATCATTTCTTTCAGCTGGCTCAGGCAGGAAATTTCATAGTCCGCCCGCCGGATTTCCGGCTGCCAGTTATCCATAACATTCAGCCACGCGGTGCGCATACCTGCGCCTCTGGCACCTTGGATATCGTTGACAGGGTTATCTCCCACATAGAGTATCTCGCCAGGGGACAAATTCAGCATCCGCGCCAGTTGGAGGAACGCGTCCGGTGCGGGCTTGCAGCCGCTCCCCACGTCCAGGTCGCAGATGATACAGTGATCCAGCCAGGGACGAAGGCCCATAGCTGCAATCTTTCTTTCCTGCAGTTCTCTGTGGCCGTTGGTGATTACGGAGGGGCGGAGCCCGGCCTTCCGGCACCAGCCGAGAACAGAAAAGGTATCCGGGTAGGGGACGATGGAAGGCGGAAACCAGCGGTCGATGAACTGACGGAAGCTGGCGCAGGACACCGCACCGGAGAGAATCCCATCACCCACCAGCAGGCGGTGCATTCCCGTCCAGCTGGTTTCCTCATAGGTGGCACGATAGTCAGCCCGCCGCAGAGCGGCCAGAAGGGCGGCAGATTCCATGCCGCCGGGCAGGAAGAGGCAAAAATCTTGGGCAAACTGTGGGGCCAGCCGGGACCAGGTGGAATTCCTGTCATAGAGCGTATGGTCCAAATCAAAGGCGACCGCCTTGATTGTTTCATTCGTATTTCTCATATAAAATAAATATATTATTAAATTTTTTAATGTTTAAAAATGTAAAAAATCAATCTCTCAGCAGATAAAATTTTGTCTTAAAAAGAATATACCGATGGTTAAACCTTTATCCGCCAAGAGATCGTAGTGCAAAATATATAAAAAAATCTTTTATCTTCCTCCTTTATTGGGTTGATTATAACATAGAAAGAATCATAAAAAAAGCGCATAATATTTATAATTAAAATGAGAAAATTCGATGGAGGAGAAAATATGGATATCCGGAAATTTGAAATTTTTCTGGACACAATCGACTCCGGCAGCCTGACAAAGACCGCACAGGCCCTTGGATACACACAGTCTGCCATCAGCCACACCATCAACTCCCTTGAGTCGGAGTTCAATCTCCAGCTCCTCACACGAAGCCGGGCCGGGGTTTCATTGACCTCCGAGGGGCGTGCCCTTCTGCCCTACATCCGAAATACTGTCACCTCTTTCCAGGAATTCCGAAATAAGGTGGCGGAGATCCACAATCTGGACTACGGTTCCATCCGGATCGGAACCTTCACCAGCACCGCTGTCCACTGGCTGCCGGGAATCCTCAGTTCCTTCCGGGATTTGTATCCCTCTATCCAATTCGAGGTGAAGTATGGCAACTATGCGGAGATTGCTGAGTGGATTCTTCAGGGCCGCATTGACTGCGGCTTTACAATCGCACCGGAGATCAGCGGCATCCGTCATGTCCCCCTGAAGAAAGACCGTTTTCTCGTGATCTATCCGCCAGGGCATCCCCTGAGTCTGCTGAAAAAAATCAATCCATCAGATGTGGCCAACTACCCCTATATACTGGTGATCGAGGGTGACGATCCGATTATCCGAAACTTTTTCACAGACAACGACATCCATCTGAATATCCAGTACCGAGTGGTAGACGACTATGCCGCAGTGGCCATGGTGGAGAGCGGCCTGGGCATTACCGTCACACCGGAGCTGTTTTTTTACCGGCTGGCTTTTAATGTGGACCACCGTGCATTGAACACTCCCTTCCGCCGGCAGCTGGCTATCTCATACAAGGACCACTTCACAGTCTCTCCCGTTGTCACCCGGTTTATTGCACATGTGCAGAACTGGGCAGCGGACAACGCCTATCCCTTCGATGAGTAAGGCTCCCCGTGGAAAAGAACAGGTCCGCCTGTCCCCCAGCCGCGCACACATCCACCTGATTTCCCGTTGACTATCGCCAGGAAAATCGCTATAATGGACCTTAGAAACAGATATTTTCTGCGAGGAGATACTTTATGAGAAACAAGCTGATCTTATATATTGCGATGTCTTTAGACGGATATATTGCTGAAAAAGACGGCAACATCCGTTTTTTAGATGAAACGCCAGGTCCCGCGCCCGACCTTGGTTATGAGAAATTCTACCACTCCATGCAGGCGATCATACTTGGAGGAAAAACCTACCGCCAGATAAAAAATGAGCTTTCCCCTGATAGATGGCCCTATGAGGGAATGCCCTGCTATGTCTGTACGCGCCGGCAGCACCCATATGACCCGAATGTCCAATTCACATCCTTGCCGCCGGGACAGCAGGTATTGGATTTGGTTTCCAAAGAGCACACCGGAAATATTTGGCTCATGGGCGGAGGGGAAATCATCCGCTGCTTCATGCGTGAGAATCTGATTGATCAATATTACATTTATGTCATGCCAACGGCCCTTGGAGGAGGAATTCCGCTCTTCCCCGCAGGATTCCCAAAAACAACGCTTACATTGGAAAGCTGCAAAAATATCGGGGAGATTGTTGAGCTCATCTATCAAAAGCCGGCCTCCGGCTGTCAGGGACTGTTCACATAAGAGAACTACGCGGAATTTCGAGCAAATTTTCGCTGGATTATATCTTAATCTTTATTAGGGACACTCCCCTGTGCCGCCGCCCTTGCAAAGAGTGCTTCTCTGTGATAAACTGAGAATATACTTGTAAAAGGGAGGGTTTTCATGTTCAGAGAAATGCGCAGGAACCGGCAGGCTCTGTCCGCCGGCGACGCATCCGCCCTGCTGGAGGCGGGCACCTCCGGCGTTCTGGCGGTGGCCGGGGACGACGGCTATCCCTACGCTGTCCCCCTCAGCTACGCCTGCGACCGGGAGGGCGAACGCATCTGGTTCCACTGCGCCAGAAGCGGCCACAAGCTGGACGCGGTGCGGCGGTGTGAGAAGGCGTCCTTCTGCGTCATCGTCCAGGACCAGATTGTGCCGGAGAAATACACCACCCATTTCCGAAGCGTCATCGCCTTCGGCCGGGTGCGGGAGCTGACAGACGAGGCGGAGCGGCGCACGGCCGCCCTGGCTCTGGCCCGGAAGTACCACCCCGGCGACAGTGTGGAGCACCGGCAGTCCTACCTGGACCGGAGCTGGGCCTCCCTGTGTCTGCTGGAGCTTCGCGTCGAGCACCTGACCGGGAAGCAGGCCAGGGAGCTGGCGGAGGCGTCATCTTGATCCGGCCCCTCCCCGGCCGGGAGCCCGCCCTCTCCCCGGCCGCCCGGGTGGCGGAGACTGCCGCCGTCATCGGCTGCGTCACCCTGGAAGAGGGGGTAAGCGTCTGGTACGGGGCCGTTCTGCGGGGGGACGCGGACGAGATCCGCGTCGGCTCCGGCAGCAACATCCAGGATCACTGCACCCTCCACTGCGCCGCCGGGCTGCCCACTGTGGTGGGACGGGACGTGGTAGTGGGGCACGGCGCCATCCTCCACGGCTGCACCCTGGAGGACGGATGCCTGGTGGGCATGGGGGCGGTGGTGCTGGACGGCAGCGTGGTGGGGGCTGGCTCCATCATCGGGGCCGGGGCCCTGGTGCCGCCGGGCAGGGTGATTCCCCCCCGCTCCCTGGTGGTGGGCGTACCGGGCAAAATCGTCCGTCAGGTGACGGAGGCGGAGGCCGCCGCCACCCTGGAAAACGCCGCCCACTACGTCCGGCTGGGCATGGAGCAGCTGCCCTCCCCGCCGGACTGCCCCATCAAATAGCACTGTGCGCATCTTCTTCGGACCTGCCGCCCCACCACCGGGGCGGCGGGTCCTCTTTTTTTGCCCCAGAGGGCACAATGGCACCCCCATAGCGCCTTTTTTCGCACAGATTGGTACATCTGGAGGCAAAATCCTTAACACATATTTAACACTTTGTCCATAAACAAATCACCGTTTCTGTGCTATAATTCCAAAGAAAATGGCGCGTTGTGCGCAGAATGAAAATCGGCCCGACTGGGCCTGGAGTAGGAAGCAATGAAGCAAGCAAACAGCCTGACACTGGGCATTGACATCGGCTCCACTACCGCCAAGGTGGTGCTGGTGGAGGACGGTAAGATTATCTACGAAAACTATCAGCGCCACTTCTCCCAGGTGCGGCAGAAGACCCTGGAGCTGCTGGAGGAGGCCTCCTTCCGCGCCGGTGATCGACCCTTCACCGCCGCCATCTCCGGCTCCGCCGGACTGGGGCTGGCGGAGAGCGCCGGGGTCCCCTTTGTCCAGGAGGTATTCGCCACCGGCGAGGTGGTGCGCCGGCTGGAGCCCGACGCCTCCGCGGTGGTGGAGCTGGGGGGCGAGGACGCGAAGATCATCTTCTTTGACGGCGGCATTGACGAGCGGATGAACGGATCCTGCGCCGGGGGCACCGGCGCCTTCATCGACCAGATGGCCACCCTTCTGAACGTCACCACCGACCAGCTGGACGAGCTGAGCCTGGAGAGCACCCGGCTCTATCCCATCGCCTCCCGGTGCGGCGTGTTCGCCAAGACGGATATTCAGCCCCTCCTCAACCAGGGGGCGAAGCACGCCGACGTGGCCGCCAGCATCTATCAAGCGGTGGTGAACCAGACCATCGCCGGGCTGGCCCAGGGCCGGCGGATTGCCGGCAAGGTCCTCTTCCTGGGCGGCCCCCTCTACTACTGCAAGGGCCTGCGCCGCCGGTTCCAGGAGACGCTGAAGCTCTCCGACGAGCAGGCCGTCTTCCCGGCGTACGGCCGCTTCGCCGTAGCCATGGGCGCGGCGCTCTATGCCCAGGAGTCCGGCGGGGTGTTCACCATGCCGGAGCTGCGGAAAAAAATTGAGAACAGCTCCTCCGTCCGGGACGCGGCCAACCTGCTGCCGCCCCTCTTTGCCGGGGAGTCGGACTACGCCGCCTTTCGCGCCCGCCACGCCGCCGCCACGGTGCCGGAGGGGGATCTGGCCGCCTATTCCGGTGACGCGTGGCTTGGCATCGACTGCGGCAGCACCACCACCAAGGCGGTGCTGCTGGGTACGGACCGGGAGCTGCTGTACACCTACTACAGCTCCAACCGGGGCAACCCGGTGGAGATCGTCCGGGAGCAGCTGGAGAAGATCTACGCGCTGTGCGGCAGCCGGGTGGCCATCCGGGGCAGCGCCGTCACCGGCTACGGCGAGGAGCTCATCCGGGCCGCCTTCGGTGTGGACAAAGGCGTGGTGGAGACCATCGCCCACTACACCGCCGCCAAGCACTTCTGCCCCCAGGTGGACTTCATCCTGGACATCGGCGGCCAGGACATCAAGTGCTTCAAGATCAAAAGCGGGGCCATCGACTCCATTATGCTCAACGAGGCCTGCTCCTCGGGCTGCGGGTCCTTCATCGAGACCTTCGCCAAGTCCATGGGCTATGAGGTGGCGGACTTCGCCGAGAAGGGCCTCCACGCCCGGGCCCCGGTGAACCTGGGGAGCCGGTGCACCGTGTTCATGAACTCCTCGGTAAAGCAGTCCCAGAAGGACGGGGCCTCGGTGGAGGACATCTCCGCGGGCCTCTCGGTCAGCGTGGTGAAAAACGCCATCTACAAGGTCATCCGGGCCGCCAGCGCCGACGAGCTGGGGGACCACGTGGTGGTCCAGGGGGGCACCTTCTACAACGACGCCGTGCTTCGGGCCTTTGAGCAGGAGCTGGGCAAGGAGGTCATCCGCCCGGCCATCGCCGGGCTCATGGGGGCCTACGGCGCGGCCCTGTACGCCATGGAGACCGTGACCGCCCCTCATTCGAACCTCATCACCCCCAGCGGGCTCAGCGGCTTTGTCCACACGGCCAAGGCCGCAGCCTGCCAGGGCTGCGCCAACCACTGCCGCCTCACCGTCAACAGCTTCGGCGACGGAAAGAAGTTCATCTCCGGCAACCAGTGCCAGAAGGGGCTGGGCCTCTCCGGCGCGGAGGAGGTCCCCAACCTGTACGCCTGGAAGCGGGACGCCCTCACGGCCCTGCGGCCGGAGACGGGCGCCGGCTGGGCGCCGGACACCGGCCGGGGGACCATCGGACTGCCCCTGGCATTGGGGATGTACGAGCTGCTGCCCCTGTGGCACGCGTTTTTCACCCATTTGGGCTTCCGGGTGGAGGTTTCCGGCCTGTCCACCCGGCGGATCTACGAGAAGGGGCAGTTCTCCATCCCGTCGGACACGGCCTGCTATCCGGCGAAGATCATGCACGGCCACATGGAGGTGCTGCTGGAGAAGGGCGTGGACGCCGTGTTCTACCCCTGCCTGACCTACAACGTGGACGAGCGGGCAGCGGATAACCACTACAACTGTCCGGTGGTGGCCTACTACGCCGAGCTGCTCCGGGGCAACATGGACGATCTCGCCCGGACCCGGTTCCTCTACCCCTTCCTCAACATCAACAACCGGAGGGAGCTGACCCGGGAGCTCTTTGCCTGCCTGTCGCCGGTATTCCCCTCCGTGACCAAAAAGGAGGTCCGCAGGGCGGTGGACGCCGCCTTTGCCGCCTATGAGGCCCACATGCTCTCCGTCCGGCGGCAGGGCGAGGAGGCGGTGGCCTGGGCCCGGGCAAACGGGAAGCGGATCATGATTCTGGCGGGCCGGCCCTACCACATCGATCCGGAGATTGGCCACGGCATCGACAAGCTGGCCGCCTCCCTGGGCTTCGTGGTGGTCAGCGAGGACAGTGTATGCCATCTGGCGGACCCGGTGCCGGTCCACGTGCTCAACCAGTGGACCTACCACGCCCGGCTCTACCGGGCGGCCCGGTATGCCTGCGAGCACCCGGACGTGCAGCTGGTACAGCTGGTGAGCTTCGGCTGCGGGGTGGACGCCATCACCACCGACGAGGTGCGGCGGATTCTGGAGGAGTCCGGGAAGCTGTACACCCAGATTAAAATTGACGAGATCACCAACCTGGGCGCGGTAAAAATCCGGCTCAGGAGTTTGATCGGCGCGCTGGAGGAGAAGGGCGTCTAATCCGTCAGACAAGGAGATATCAATCACAATGGATATATATGGATTCTGGAGGGATGTTCTGGCGCAGAAGGCGGACGCCATTCGAACCTACTTTGACCAGAGCGCCTATATCAACTGGCACTGTACCAACGAGCATTTTACGGTAGAGGAATTTGTCCTTGCCAACTGTGAATACCCCGGCGATTGGGACGGCGAAGTGGAGCGGCTGGAGCGGGCCAACGACCTGTTCATCACCGTCACCCGCGTGTATTCGCAGGACCGGACGCTCTCTTTTCATGTCACGTCATTCATCAAGGTTCTCAACGGCAAAATCGCGGCGCTTGACGAGTATTGGGCGGATGACGGCGCCGCGCCGGAATGGAGATTGGATAAACACATTGGAACCGCTATCAAATGACCTCAAGGTTTATCTCAGAAAGGAATCCACGTTATGGTCAATCAAGAAAAGGGCTATGTGGTCTTCACCGAGGAGATGAAGAAGACCCACACCATTCTGGTGCCCAACATGCTGCCCATGCATTTCAAGCTCATCGGCAAGGTGCTGGAGCGCAGCGGCTACAAGATGGAGCTGCTGGAGACCAGCGGCCCCCAGATCGCGGAGACGGGGCTGAAATACGTACATAACGACACCTGCTACCCCGCCATCCTGGTCATCGGCCAGTTTATCGACGCCCTCCAGAGCGGGAAGTACGACCCGGACAAGGTGGCCCTCATCCTCTTCCAGACCGGGGGCGGATGCCGGGCGTCCAACTACATCCACCTGCTGCGCAAGGCCCTTCAGAAGGCGGGGCTGGCCCATGTGCCGGTCATCAGCCTGTCCATGGCGGGGCTGGAGAAGCACCCCGGCTTCCAGCTGACGCTGCCCCTCATCATAAAGATGATGTACGGCGTGCTCTACGGGGATCTGCTCATGACCCTGGTCAACCAGTGCAAGCCCTACGAGGTGGAGCGGGGCTCCGCCCAGGCCCTGGCGGACCGCTGGACAGACCGGCTGGCCGCGGAGCTGACCGGCGGCGGCCAGTCCGGCTACCGCCGGGTGAAGGACAACTACCGCCGGATCCTGGACGAGTTCGCCGCCATCGCCGTGGAGCGGCGTGAGACGGTCATGGTGGGTATCGTGGGGGAGATCTTCGTCAAATACTCCCCCCTGGGCAACAACAACCTGGAGCAGTTTCTGGTGGACGAGGGGGCCGAGGTGGTCATCCCGGGCCTGCTGGACTTCTGCCTGTACTGCGTGTACAACAATATGCTGGACCACAAGCTCTACGGGATGCAGAAGTACGTCCAGCCCGTCTATAAAATCGCCTTCCGGTACCTGCTGGACAAGGAGAAGGATCTGATCGACACCATCGCCGCCCACGGCCGCTTCACCCCGCCCACTCTCTTCACCCGCACCGTGGAGCTGGTCCAGGGGACCATCAGCCTGGGCGTGAAGATGGGGGAGGGCTGGCTCCTGACGGCGGAGATGCTGGAGCTGGCGGACAAGGGCGTGGGCAACATCGTGTGTACCCAGCCCTTCGGGTGTCTGCCCAACCACATCTGCGGCAAGGGCATGATGAAGCCCATCAAGGAGAGAAATCCGGATGTCAACATCGTTGCCATCGACTACGACGCCGGCGCCACCCGGGTCAACCAGGAGAACCGGCTGAAGCTGATGCTGGCCAACGCACGGCAGACGGCCGCCCGCGCCGCCGGGAGCGCGGCGGAGGACCGGGAGTCCGCACAGCCGGCCCGGAGCGGCGGCGTCTTCCCGGTGGCGGTGTAGCGGGATGAACGAGAAGATATACACTTTTGACGCCGTCATCCGGAAGGTCCCCGACATCGACGGAGCCTATGTGGAGTTCCCCTGCGATGTCTGGCAGGAGTTCGGAAGGGGGCGGGTCAAGGTCCGTGCCCTCTTTGACGGCGTCCCCTACGACGGCAGCCTGGTGCGGATGGGGACGCCGGGCCATATCATCGGCCTGCGCAAGGACATCCGGGCCCAGATCGGGAAGCAGCCCGGGGACACGGTGCGGGTGAGCATCCAGGAGCGGTGAGAGAAGCCGCTTTACTCCCCGGGAAATCTGTGGTATACTGGAGGGGACATCAAATGGAAAGGGAGGGCTCGTGATGGCAAACCAGATCATTACCATAGGACGCCAGTGCGGCAGCGGCGGGCACACCATCGGCAAGCTGCTTTCCCAGCGGCTGGGCCTGCCGTTCTACGACAAGAAGATCGTGGAGATGGTGGCGGCGAAGACCAAGCTGTCGCCGGACTTCATCCGCTCCCACGGGGAGTACTTTCACGGCGGCTCCATCGGCCACATCATCGGCTACGGCACCCGGTTCAACGGCCCCATGAAGACCGGCAGCGCCCTCACCGACCAGCTCCACCAGGCCCAGACGGAGATCGTCCTGGAGGTGGCGGCGGAGGGGCCCTGCGTCATTGTGGGCCGCTGCGCGGACTACATCCTGCGCGGCAAATTCCCCACCCTGAACGTATTCATCCACTCGGAGATGCCCCACAAGGTGGAGCGCAGCGTGGAGGAGCACGGCCTCGCCAGGGACCGGGCCGCCTCCATCCTCACCCGCCGGGACAAGGCCCGGGCCCACCACTACCGCTTCTACACCGACCAGAAGTGGGGCGACGTGCGCAACTACGATCTGTGCCTGGACAGCGGCAGGCTGGGCGTGGAGAACTGCGTGGCCATCATCGCAGGAGCCAGCGAACGGATTCGGGCGGAGACAGTCTGAGAAGCTGTACCAAAAGAGGATAGATCAAGGGGGATTTCATCCAAAAGATGAAATCCCCCTGTAAACTGGAGTTTATTTACCCCCTTTTCGGAATTGTGTACCCACTGAAAAAGAGGAGATAACGATAAAATTAAGGAGAACTTTATGAGGTATTACGAAATAGAAAATGAGATGTATCAGAGAGCGATGGAATTGATAGAAAAGAGGTATCCTGTCGGTTGGGGTGGTGCTGGCGTTATCCACACGTCTAAGAGCCTGTTTAATATCTCAGCGTGTTCGGATTGGCGAGATAGGTTTTTTGTCCTGCAAGGCAAAAAGCCGCAGCAATCCTGACGGATTGCAAGGATTTTTAACGCAGTCAGGGCGGAAAATATGCCGCCAAGGCGGGCG